>NZ_LUKD01000012.1 GCF_001592745.1 Bdellovibrio bacteriovorus | reverse complement strand
CGGTATGTACCGTAAACGTCTCGGCACCACGAATCTTTTTGATACCGTCACGTTTAGCCGCAGCCGGTGACTGGCCTGCTTTAAGCAGCTTCTTTGCAGCAATCAGTTCTTCTCGCGCTTCTGCCAGGCTGATACCGTCACGCCCATACTGCCCGATTACCAGTGTTTCGCGGCGACCGTTGATACGGTAGTCATAGCGAAACGAGACCGTACCTGACGTAAGCACAGCTACATACAGCCCGTCACGATCGGAAACTTTGTACAGTTTGTCCTGTGGCTTGAGGTTCTTTAATTTTGTATCGGTAAGCACAATTCACCCGTATAGAAACCATTTTCATGACGGTATGAGAGTATACCTTTAAGGTAATACCGTCACCTGTACCGCCAAAAAATATGGTGTAGAGTGAATAGAAATGAATACATAAAAACAAAAACCCTCTGCAAAAACAGAGGGTTGAATTAGTATCTGAATAGGAATGAGTTGCTATGAGTTAGCTGTTAATCATTCCCACTCAATTATTTACGGACACCATAAGCAATTGACTGGCAACAACTTTTAAATAAACGAAATTTTTCATACCGTTTTATATACCGTCACAGAAAATCAGTACCCCGCTTTCAGGGAGTCGTACTGTCGCTCGCATGTGAGTCCTGCAGACCGATATCGCTCAGCCTCTTCTGCTGCTGCGATGTAAGATCGGTTGCTTTCTTCAAGCATGTCGGCGAGCACACCGATGACCTTGCTGGCTGGCGTGCCAGTGGGGAAAGATCCGGTATAGTGTTCGGCGAGTCGCTTGGTTTTGTCAAGCTCGGCGCGCAGGCCGTCAGCAGCGTTATTAGCATGCTCAGCATCAACACGCGCCACATCGATACGGGATTGTGCTTCACGTTCAATTTGTGTTTTCTCCTGATCACGTTGTGACCTGGCCTTATCATCAGCCTGTTTCTGGTCTGCCTGCGCTTGCGCATACCCGGCGGCATACTGCCGATCACCGTGAACATTCCAGGCAACAATGCCACCCACCACCAGAGCAGCAAGCATCGCCACGATAAACAACTGTTTCCAGTACGCTTTGACGAATGCCCAGATCATAGGCTTACCTTTGGCTGAAAACGGCGAACGTTAATTGGCTCGCCATAAGGCCATGACCAGTTCAGCCATGTGAAAGTTTTCAGCTCACACATCCCATCAAACCACTCTCCAGGTTCAATGTCTGAATAACTGCAAACGATCTCCAATCCTCGCTCAGTCTCCTGCAGGGCAACAGTATCTGTCTCCCATCTTGGGATAAGTAAAGAAAGTAGTCTTTTCATGAGAGCACCTTGCTGGCAGTGATGTACCGCGCACGCCGGTCGTCGATACCGTTCTGGCCACCGTTAATGATCTGCGTGATGCGCACCAAATCGCCGGTATATTTCATGCAACCTTTACTGGCGAAGAACCACGCCGCGCTACGGGCCGCGTATTCATCCTGCGCCAGCAGTTCAGGCTGAGCTACCAGATCAACCTTCAGCCCGTTGCCGCAATCCCGGTAGTTGTTCAGACCGGTGATCTGAATAAGCCCGCGCCCACGGTAATTCCATCCATCGCCAGGTCCGTTGTTGCCCATGCGCTTGCTGTACACCAGATTGGCGATCGCGCGCTGGCGTTCCAGAGGCAGAGACTTCTCATATGTTTTTCTGCCCAGCGCGTTGGCCTGGTCCGGCGTGATGCGTCCGGCGCGGATGAAACCTGACAGCCCGTTAACGCTGTAATTGAAGTTTTCCTGTAACCGGGTAAACCCTCCTGACTCATGCCCGACCTGCGCAATAAACATCGCCTGGTCATCTGGCTTAGTAATGCCAAATTCATTCATGGCAGCGGTGATATGTGGGTACCAGCGCGCGGCCAGTTGCTCAGTAATACCGGCAGCACGCCGGAACTGGTTAATGTCCATGTTGAGACCTCGATATTTTGAATATCTGCACGACGTTACCGTGCGTCTTCAGAACGGCGGCAAGCATGACAGCATTGATGATTACCTCTGATAAATCAGCGGCCATTGGTGTGTGATACCAGATTGCATATGCTGCGCGGACGGGGATGCTGGCTGATGCCACGATAAGGAAGTAGGCTATCCACCCACCCCACCGGCGGTGTTGCGATCCATTACGCCGGAAGGTTCCGACGCGGATTGCTATCGCAGAACAGATAACCGCATTGGTAATCAGTAAAAGGAGCTCATGAGTTTTCCTCGTCTTTTCTCCCCGGGGTTAAATCGCGTGGGTTGTCGGGACGGTGATAGAGCCCGATACCAATACGTACTGCGACGATTGCCGACACGAACGCGCCAGCAGAGAAGACGATCCCTTTCTCGAATGAATCCAGC
>NZ_LUKD01000011.1 GCF_001592745.1 Bdellovibrio bacteriovorus | reverse complement strand
TATCACCGCCCTTTTTACAGCAGGACGCCATTGCGATGACTTCATGCTGTAAACCAGTACAGCCACGGAAGGCATAACTCATTGCTTCCAGTTCGCCCGGTTCGCCGGGCATTTTTTTAAGGTGAGATTAGACTATGAGTGACAAAGACATTGAATCTGAAATTCAGGCTAAAGGTTTAGCCGCGCCGCGCGTTACGCCAGACCATATCGAGAGCATTATTGCTCAGGAGGCATATTTCACAGCAGAAGATGGTGCCTTTGGCGTAGCCATAAAAGCGAAACATACTGGCGGAGAGGTAAACTACCAGCCGCACGAATCACTTTCTCTGCTGACGTTCTGCGTCCTGGTGCTGCGCAACGGCTTCACCGTCACCGGAGAGAGCGCCTGTGCAAGCCCGGAAAACTTTGATGCAGAAATTGGTCGGAAGATTGCCCGACAGAATGCTGTAAACAAAATCTGGATGCTTGAAGGTTACTTGCTGAAGCAGAAGTTAAGCGAGCAATAACACCGTGACATATCACAAACAGCCAGCCTATGAGCTGGCTTTGTTTTATCCTCATCAGAGGATATCAACAACATTATCCCCTCAAGCGGATTAAGCATAGGGATCGTAATCTGTGATGGCCTTGCCTTGCTGGTTCTGCTGCCCGGGAATTCGCAGACGCTTAGACACAGGGAACGCAAACGTCAGCAGTAGCGCATCGCCTTTACCCGGCGAACGCCCAAGCCGCTCCTTGATATCTTCCTTCGGTTCGATAACGATTTTACCGTCCACGCGAACTTTGTACTCTGCCGCCGACAGATCGTCCGCTGTTTCCTGGTCATCCAGCATCCCTCCCAACCTCAGCCATGTCTTGCATGAGTTGAACATCTCCCCACGCTTGTTAAGCATCTGCGGGTCAGTGGACGCACCGCCGAACGGAACAAGTTGCCATGTACGACCCCAGCCATCACCGATTGACTTCAGACCGGTTCCGTAACCGAAGTCAATGAACACCGCGTCAGCATTGTACTGGTCTTCAAAGTCAGCGATACGCTTCGCCATAATCAGATCGTCAGTGGTCTTGTTGCCAGTCCATAGCATCTTACTATGCAACCCCTGCCGCAGGTATATCACCGCGTCATCAACGCCGGAGTATGCCGGGTCAACGCCGATTATCACCGGAGCATGTGCAACCTGCGCAGCGGTTACCACCCGTTTCATTGCCTCATCAGTAAGACCGGTAGGGATAAACTGCAATTCAGATGCATCAGGGAATATGCCGCGCACACGGATTTTAACGAAGTCGCTGTCTTCCCCGTAGTCATCAACCCATTTCTGCAACTGCTGTTTGTTAGTGCCTTCCACCGTCCGGCTGTCAATCTGCGCAGTTTTCCAGCGGTGTTTATATTTGCGGAAACATTCGCGGAAACGCCCGGTATTACGCGTCGGGTTCCCGAACGCCACCCAGATGATTTCGGTGTCTTCGTCCGTCAGCGCACCCTCTGCTACCTCCCACACCAGATCGGCAATGTTGGATGCTTCGTCGAAAACCACGATGATGCGTTTGCGCTCGTTGTGTAGTCCGGCGAATGCCTCAGTGTTGTGCTCAGACCAGGGGATTGCGTCAGCTCGCCACCGCTTGTCGTGCCCAGGATCATTGCTGTACATCGCGGTAGCGGTACAGGTAAACCAG
>NZ_LUKD01000010.1 GCF_001592745.1 Bdellovibrio bacteriovorus | reverse complement strand
TAACGCATCAGCTTACTGCCACGGTGGCAGTGAAACTTAGTAGGAATATCGAAAGACTGATTTAGAAATAAAAAATATTTAGCCGTATGAGAGATGCGGTTTAAAGACAATTCATAAGAAAAAAAGATGCAACTAATGACTTAGTTTTAAAAAAATCGAAGTCGCAGAAAAAAGGCAAAAAAAAACCCAGATTACTTTCGTAACCTGGGTTCAAGTAAAATAGAGCTGGCATCGTGCTACTCTCCCACACGGTCGCCCGTGCAATACCATCGCCGCAAGAGGACTTAACTTCTGAGTTCGGAATGGGATCAGGTGTGGCCCCTCTGCTATAAACACCAGCAAAGCGTTTATTAAGTCAAAGTGGAGTCGTTATAGACTCCGTTTCGTTTCTTTGCAACTTACTTCCAATCCAAATGGAGAAGTTACTTTTTTGATTTAGCAATCGAATGATTGATTTAATTGATTTTTAGCGATTTGTGGTTAGTCCCAAATCTTCATTCTCTGCTCATTGACTCATCCTTTTGGGATTCATCCAGAGAACTAGTCTCTTTCGCTCAGTCCTACATTCGTAAGAGAGTTACTATAGAGACGATATTCTTCTTAAAGAAGAAAAAATTTAAAAAAGCCTCACGACCTATTAGTACGGATCAGCTGAACGCCTCACAGCGCTTACACCTTCCGCCTATCAACCTCGTAGTCTCCAAGGAGTCTTTAGGGGGCCGAAGCCCCAGTGAGATCTAATCTCGCAGTTTGCTTCCCGCTTAGATGCTTTCAGCGGTTATCAATTCCGAACATAGCTACCCTGCATTGCCGCTGGCGCGACAACAGGAACACCAGAGGTTCGTCCATCCCGGTCCTCTCGTACTAAGGACAGGTCTGCTCAAATCTCATACGCCCACAGAAGATAAGGACCAAACTGTCTCACGACGTTCTGAACCCAGCTCGCGTACCACTTTAATTAGCGAACAGCTAAACCCTTGGGACCTGCTCCAGCCCCAGGATGTGATGAGCCGACATCGAGGTGCCAAACTCCATCGTCGATATGGACTCTTGGATGGAATAAGCCTGTTATCCCCGGAGTACCTTTTATCCGTTGAGCGATGGCCCTTCCACGCGGGACCACCGGATCACTTTGGCCTGCTTTCGCACCTGCTCGACTTGTAGGTCTCGCAGTCAAGCCCCCTTATGCCAATGCACTCGACGCCTGGTTTCCAATCAGGCTGAGGGGACCATCGCGCGCCTCCGTTACTTTTTGGGAGGCGACCGCCCCAGTCAAACTGCCCACCAGACAGTGTCCCTCTCCTCGTTTCGAGGAGCAGGTTAGATTTCAAAGTTGCCAAGGGTGGTATTTCAAGGTTGACTCCACCAGAGCTAGCGCCCTGGCTTCAAAGTCTCCCACCTATCCTACACATGCCAACTCTAAAATCACTGCCAAGCTACAGTAAAGGTTCACGGGGTCTTTCCGTCTTTCTGCGGGTACTCGGCATTTTCACCGAGAATTCAATTTCGCGAGGCATTTGGTTGAGACACCGGAGAAGTCGTTACGCCATTCGTGCAGGTCGGAACTTACCCGACAAGGAATTTCGCTACCTTAGGACCGTTATAGTTACGGCCGCCGTTTACTGGGGCTTCAATTCTCAGCTTCGCTTACGCTAACTAATCCTTTTAACCTTCCAGCACCGGGCAGGCGTCAGTATGTATACGTCGTCTTGTGACTTTGCACATACCTGTGTTTTTGATAAACAGTCGCTACTCCCATTTCTCTGCGACCTGAAAAAGCTTGGGGAGCAAGTCCTTACACTCTCTCAGGCACACCTTTTCCCGAAGTTACGGTGTTAAGTTGCCGAGTTCCTTAACCAAAATTCACCCCATCGCCTTAGGATATTCACCCCACTCACCTGAGTCGGTTTACGGTACGAGCTAACTAAGCTAAATTTACGAAACTTTTCTTGGATGCATGGCTTTTCACACTTCCGGGACAAAGTCCCTCGCATTCACACCTCAGAGTTACGACCAGCGGATTTGCCTACTGATCCTCCTACATGCTTACACCTCAATCCAATAAGAGGCTGTGATATCCTACACCGTCATTCCTTAAACACACTTAGCTAGGTAACGGAATATTAACCGTTTTGCCATCGACTACGCCATTTGGCCTCGTCTTAGGACTCGACTAACCCTGGGAGGATTATCCTTGCCCAGGAATCCTTGAGTTTTCGGCGCCCGGGTTTTTCACCCGAGTTCAACGCTACTTATGTCAGCATGATCACTTCTAGTTCGTCCAGCTGTCCTACCGGTCAACCTTCATCCTACACTAGAACGCTCCCCTACCACTAAAATATAAAATATCTTAATCCAAAGCTTCGGTAACACGCTTAGCCCCGTTGTATCTTCCGCGCAGAGTCACTAGACTAGTGAGCTATTACGCTTTCTTTAAAGGATTGCTGCTTCTAAGCCAACCTCCTAGTTGTCAAAGTAACTCCACAACGTTCTCCACTGAGCGTGCATTTAGGGACCTTAGCTGTTGGTCTGGGCTCTTTCCCTCTCGACTCATGACCTTATCACCCTGAGTCTGCCTGCTGAGGAACATATCTGTGGCATTCGGAGTTTATTTGGGTTTGGTAATCCGGTAAAGACCCCTAGCCCATTCAGTGCTCTACCTCCACGATACTTTTTACTCAACGCTATACCTAAATATATTTCGGGGAGAACCAGCTATCACCCAGTTTGATTGGCCTTTCACCCCTAATCACAGATCATCAAAAGAGTTTTCAACCTCAACTTGTTCGGTCCTCCACGAGGTGTTACCCTCGCTTCAACCTGTCCATGATTAGATCACCGGGTTTCGGGTCTATGCCTGCATACTAAATCGCCCTATTCAGACTCGCTTTCGCTACGGCTCCACCTGCAACGGCTTAACCTCGCATGCAAACATAACTCGCTGACTCATTATGCAAAAGGTACGCTATCGCCCATATAAAGGGCTCTAACTGCTTGTAGACTTACGGTTTCAGGTTCTATTTCACTCCCCTCTCGGGGTTCTTTTCACCTTTCCCTCACGGTACTTGTCCTCTATCGGTCACTAAGGAATATTTAGCCTTAGGAGGTGGTCCTCCTGGATTCCCACGAGATTTCACGTGTCTCGTGGTACTCGGGATGCCGCTAGGGCCATTGAAGTTTTCAATTACGGGGCTATCACCCTGTTTCGCCAGACTTTCCAGACTGTTCTTCTAACTTCTCCGGTCCCACATTGCGGTCCCACGACCCCTTATTCAAATTAATGAACAAGGTTTAGGCTGTTACCCGTTCGCTCGCCACTACTAGGGTAATCTCGGATTTGATTTCTCTTCCTGAGGGTACTGAGATGTTTCACTTCCCCTCGTTCGCTTCTTACACCTATGTATTCAGTGAAAGATACCATAAATGGTGAGTTTCCTCATTCGGACATCTCCGGATCAAAGTGTGTGTGCCACTCCCCGAAGCTTATCGCAGCTTACCACGTCCTTCATCGCTTCTTAGTGCCAAGGCATCCACCGTAAGCCCTTTGTAGCTTAAAAAAATGGAACTAACCTCGCTAAAAATCAACTAAATCAATCTATTCAATTGTCAAAGAACGAAAATCGTTCAGCAAAAACTCTTCTCACACCAACAGTCCAACTCAATTAGTTGGTGGGCCAGGGAAGACTCGAACTTCCGACCCCACGCTTATCAAGCGTGTGCTCTAACCAACTGAGCTACTGGCCCTTGTTAGATGCGAGGTAAAGAGCTTTCACTCTTTCAAAACTAAATAGCTAGATAAGATTTTTGGGACTCACCCACTCGGGAAGAGTGAGTTGACCTAAGATTGGGTCATTTTAACTTACTCGAGAACAAGTCCCGAGTGAAGATTGACCGGATAATCCTTAGAAAGGAGGTGATCCAGCCGCAGGTTCCCCTACGGCTACCTTGTTACGACTTCACCCCAATCATCGACCATACCTTGGGCGCCTGCCTCCTTGCGGTTAGCGCAGCGACTTCTGGTACAGCCGACTTTCATGGTGTGACGGGCGGTGTGTACAAGGCCCGGGAACGTATTCACCGCGGCATTCTGATCCGCGATTACTAGCGATTCCAACTTCATGATCTCGAGTTGCAGAGATCAATCTGAACTTAGATGGCTTTTCTCCGATTTGCTCCACCTTGCGGCTTCGCTTCAGTTTGTGACCACCATTGTAGCACGTGTGTAGCCCTAGGCATAAGGGCCATGAGGACTTGACGTCATCCCCACCTTCCTCCGGTTTAACACCGGCAGTCCATTTAGAGTGCCCAACTGAATGCTGGCAACTAAATGCAGGGGTTGCGCTCGTTGCGGGACTTAACCCAACATCTCACGACACGAGCTGACGACAGCCATGCAGCACCTGTGTACCGGCCCTTGCGGGCGACGACGTTTCCGCCAATCTTCCAGTACATGTCAAGCCTAGGTAAGGTTCTTCGCGTTGCATCGAATTAAACCACATGCTCCACCGCTTGTGCGGGCCCCCGTCAATTTCTTTGAGTTTTAATCTTGCGACCGTACTCCCCAGGCGGGATACTTAACGCGTTAGCTTCGTCACTGAAGGGGTCAATACCTCCAACAACAAGTATCCATCGTTTACGGCGTGGACTACCAGGGTATCTAATCCTGTTTGATCCCCACGCTTTCGGGTCTGAGTGTCAGTGTCTAGCCAGTTACCCGCCTTCGCCACCGGTATTCCTCTTGATATCTACGTATTTCACCACTACACCAAGAATTCTAGTAACCTCTCTAGCACTCAAGCTTCGCAGTATCAAATGCACTTCCAGGGTTGAGCCCTGGGCTTTCACATCTGACTTACAAAGCCACCTACACCCGCTTTACGCCCAATGATTCCGAACAACGCTAGGATCCCTCGTCTTACCGCGGCTGCTGGCACGAAGTTAGCCGATCCTTTCTTACAGGGTACATTCATTGTGTTATTCCCCTGCGACAGAGCTTTACGACCCGAAGGCCTTCATCACTCACGCGGCGTCGCTGCATCAGAGTTTCCTCCATTGTGCAATATTCCCTACTGCTGCCTCCCGTAGGAGTCTGGACCGTGTCTCAGTTCCAGTGTGACTGATCATCCTCTCAGACCAGTTAAAGATCGTTGCCTTGGTGAGCCATTACCTCACCAACTAGCTAATCTTACGCGGACTCATCTTGAAGCGAAAAACCTTTGACCCCTTGAACCTCAGTTCTTGTGGTCTTATGCGGTATTAGCTAATCTTTCGACTAGTTATCCCCCTCTTCAAGGCAGATTATCCACGCGTTACTCACCCGTGCGCCACTAGTACTCATATTGCTACTTTCCCCGTTCGACTTGCATGTATTAGGCACGCCGCCAGCGTTTGTTCTGAGCCAGAATCAAACTCTCCAGTTATAATTCTGTTCTCAACCAAACAACTAGCTTACGCTGTGTTTGTTCGAATTTATTTTTGAAATTGTGAATATTAATTACTTAATATTCTAAGAGCCCAAAAATCTATCATTCTAGCTATTCAGTTTTCAAAGAGCGAAAATTCTTAATTCAAAGCTTCGTTACCGAAGCGCGAGGAACCAATCTTAATGATTTTTTTGTCCCCGTCAATGTTCTTTCTTTATTTTTTTCGGTCCGAGACGAACGTCATGAAATAAAGAAAATTGGTGGAGGCAACAGGGATCGAACCTGCGACCTTCTGAATGCAAATCAGATGCTCTCCCAGCTGAGCTATGCCCCCGAACAAAGTGGAGCTGTTTTCTCGTAACGGCCCCAAAAGGTCAATAGCTTTTTTTCGAAAATTTAATTCCGCGGTCGAAGTTGCCTAATAAGTAAACCGAGGTCTCTGCCTCGGTTTTTAGCAACTTTGATTTAAGTGTCTGATTTTACGTAAAATTAAGCGCTGGCTTTGAATTTTGACGCGATAAGTCTGTTTAGCCATAATCTTTCTGTGGTTAGATCGAAACCGACCTTTTCTCCACCAGAAACAATAGCCATGTAGACCTTTTTTAGGATCTCAACCTCGTGATCAAGACCATTATCAGCCCCTAGAGACTCTTCGATAGCATCAAAAACGCTTACTAAATCAGGTGTCGTCACCACTTTAGGGATGCGGCCCATGTCCAAACCTAAAGTTTCAAGAGGTTTAAAGCCTACAAGCGTTTCCGTCAGAAGAACTTTCGTTCCATTCTTAAAGTTCACTTGCACGAACGGCTTACCTTCTGAGTCTGCACGATGAAGGACTTCGTTTACATCTTGAGAATTAAAACTGAATAGTTTTCCGTCTAGGTCCTGACGAATTTGAACTCGTCCTGACTCGTTGATCTTTGCACGAAGACCCTTCGATGCATCGACAAAATTCAAGATGTGATCTAATTCAGCATGTGTCGATTTAGATTTAATGCTCAAAATACCCCTCCCCTAAATACAGGGTGTCCCTCTCTTACATGTTAGGTATCGACAATCCACAAAAGGACTTAACGAGAAAACACAAAAAGATGATAAACAGGTCCCTTATCCTGTCGCAATTTGAACAAAGTTTCGTGATAGTGTTTCATCAAGAGATTCAGCGGCACCGTGACTTGTTTTCGCTGTGCCGATTTGAGATAAAGGGATTCGAAAGAGGCAACTTATGATCATCACACGCTGGCAAGCTCCGATCGTTCCAAGCAAAGAACAGGTTCATATGATTCTTGAATCAGAAGGCTTGGAACCTTACGACGAAGTTTACGAGCCGCAAATGAAAGTGCAGGATCATCGCCATCCGTTCGCAGAAGTTCGTGTTATTGTTTCTGGAGAAATGATCTTTAATATCTCTGGAAATCAGTTTGTTCTTCGCCCTGGCGATCGTGTGGAAATTCCTGCCAACACAAAGCACTCGCACACCGCTCAAGGTGCGCAGGGTTGCATCTGTGTTTGCGCGCAAAGAGCTATATAGACTTCGCAAGCTCCGAAAATAAAAAAAGAGAAAGGTGATCCCTTTCTCTTTTTTTATTTCTCAGGCTTTTGACCTTTCATCCAATTTAGATAATCTCGGATATTTTTTTCGAAGCCCCTATTTGTCGGCTCATAGAGTGGTTCTGTCTCTAGCTCTTCAGGCAGATAGTTTTGCTCTACCCAACCCGTTGGATAATTGTGGGGATATCTATAGTCACGGCCGTAGCCTAAGTCTTTAGCTAGAGCCGTTTTTGCAGATCTTAGATGAAGAGGCACTGGTTGAGTGCGGGTTTTTTCCACTAAGGCGCGGGCGTTATTTAGCGCCATATAAGAAGCGTTGGATTTCGGGCAACAAGCTAGATAAGTCGTTACCTGCGAAAGAGTGATAGCCCCTTCGGGAAGACCAATAGCCTCTACGGCCTGCAAACCAGAAACAGCTACAGAGATTGCGCGGGGATCGGCGTTTCCGATATCTTCAGAGGCAAGGATGATCAGACGACGGGCGATAAAGATAGGATCTTCTCCGCCGTCAATCATGCGAGCTAAATAGTAAACGGCGGCGTCAGGATCACTTCCGCGCACACTTTTAATGAAAGCAGAGATAAGATCATAGTGCATCTCGGAGCTTTTGTCGTAACCCAAGGGATTTTGTTGCAAAAGCTCGCGCATGTCATTGACGTCGAGGCGCTCCCCGTCTTCTTGATCCTTTGTAAAGTTATAAAGGATTTCAAGACTGTTGATGAGGCGACGGGCATCTCCGTCGGAGTACTCTAAAAGATTGTTGATAGCTTCTTTGGTAAGAATGCGCTCTAAAGGCTTTTTATAATGAGATTCGGCGCGCAGAACGATTTTACTTAAGTCCTCTTCTGAAAGACGTTCGAAAACGACGACACGACAGCGACTTAAAAGGGCTCGATTTAACTCGTAGCTGGGATTTTCCGTTGTCGCTCCGACTAAGACCAAATCGCCTTTTTCCACGAAAGGCAAAAGGACGTCTTGTTGGGCTTTATTAAAACGGTGAATCTCGTCAACAAAAAGAACGGTTTTTTGCTGGAACTGCAATCGGCGATCGCGGCCCTTTTCTCCCACTTCACGTAAAACTTTTGCGCCTGCATCGACCGCATTGATATTTTCGAAATGCGCATTGAAATGTTGAGACAGCGCCAACGCGAAAGTCGTTTTACCCGTTCCCGGAGGCCCCCAAATAATAAGGCTAGGTAGATATCCTTTTCGCAACATTTGGCCCAGCTTCGATTTGGGTCCCAATGTTTTATCTTGGCCGATAATTTCATCTAGATTCTTTGGGCGAAGAATCTCAGAAAGCGGAGATGAACTTAAAGCGGCGTTGGAAGAAGAAAAAAGATCCATGCCCTTGTCCTAAACCATTTGCCCGCAGAAAGCACTGAAAGATTGTGTGACTTTTGGGAACTGCTAGCTAACACGCTGACATTGCAGGAGTTTGTGTTGCCGACGCAAAGTGGTGCTTGTTCACTGAATGCATGGAGGAGCAGATGCAAAAGTCTTTAATTATTGTGGCGGGGGTTGCCATGCTGATTGGTGGGTCGGTCGCGGCTTATCAAGCGGTGGCGCAAAATCAGAATATTGGTATTAAAGCTAATGGCGCTTTTTCGGATGGAACACTTGTGGAGACGGTTTCCGTGGTTGTCACCGGTTCAAGTACAACCGCTTATCTCTATCAAGTTAAGCAGACTGATGGGACTGTTTGCTATGGAATATCTGGGGTTTCGGGCACTGTCATTTCGGCCCCGCAGATTTCCTGCGTAAAATAAATTGTGGGCAACCCAAAGCGAGTCAAAAATAATTGAATATCTATTACTCGACCTGTTGGCAGCGCAGAATAGCACCTCGGTTAAGCCAGCTTTTTAAGGAGAAACGCTAGAGAATAGGCGGCTTTGAGTTTTTTCTCACTTGAAGGAGCATTCAAAAAAACAAAAACCCCGGCGCTGCCAGGGCTTGTACATTAAAAACTTAGAACCTAGTAACTTTGGATTGTGATTGGTGTTTGAACTTTCACCGGAGTTTCATCTTGGTTGGCATCGCGCTCTAAACCAAAGACTTCCATAGTACCAGTCGCCACAAACTGATTAGTGGCGTTGATTCCACCGCAATACATAGGACACGTTGTTGCATAGGACACTTCACCAATCGGTACAGCCGCTTCTTTTGTAGCACTCGCAAACCAGTTCGCGCGAAGAGCTGCAAGTTGGTCACCACCATATTCGCAAGTTACTGGAGTCGCACTGCCCGGAATCTGAATAGATACGCGGATGAACGCAATGATTAAAGTTTTGCTAGTGTCTTTGCGGTTGAACGTGATCGTTGGCACTTTGAAGTAGCTGGCAGAAATGTCTGCTGTTGCAACGTCGTCGCCCGCGTTTTCTTGAGCCAAACAGCTGATCGCGGTGGCCGGAATCAAAGGAAGTGGCGAGGATGTGATAGACACTTCCACATTGCCATCATCCTGAGAACAAGCTACGAGGTTCGCGCTCATTAGAAGGAGCAAAACGTACATTATTTTCTTCATACGCGTTCCTTTTTTTAGAAGTCTTGAGTTTGCGGACCTGAGGAATCAACTGCCCCAATGATTCTTGGAGTTAAGAATACCAAAAGTTCCGTCTTATCTTTTCTCACGTTCTTCACTTTAAACAGGGAGCCGATGTAAGGGACTTCCCGTAGCCAAGGAACACCTTGTTCCCCGTCTGTGGCATCACTCTGATAGATACCACCGATAACTGCGGTCTGACCGTTTTTCACAAGAACGCGAGTGTTGGCTTCACGACTGTTCACCGCAAAAGCCCCTTGGCCCGCACCGCTCGTGTCAGCACCTTGGAACTGTCTATTCACGTTCACTTTCATTATAACAGAACCGTCGGCTGTCACCTGAGGAGTGACCTCAAGTTTCATTGTTAACGGTTTGAACTGGAACGTTTCCTGAGTCGCTGTCCCGTTTTGAGTCACTTGACGGACCGGCACCTCTGTCGTCTGAGTGATGTCGGCTTTTTCATTCGTCATTGTCATAATTCTTGGAGCAGAGATAACTTTTACCTGCTCTTCAGTTTCAGACAAAGACAACGCCGCTTGCAAAGTACCGAAGACATCTAAAGTACCCACACTTAGATTTAAGTTGAAGTTTCCTGGAGTGCTCGCTGTCGGGTTCACGCTGAAACTTGGATTCATATTCACCGGACCACGAGATGTGGATCCCAACTTAATAGGTGAACCTGTCGCTCCCCAGTTCACACCGATGTTACGTGTGAAGCTTTCTTTGGCTTCGACGATTTTACCTTCGACAAGGACTTGCGGAGGTTGAGTGTCTAAGCTTGCAATCAATTTTGCCGCACGCTCTAAATTCTCTTCGATATCTGTCACCACCAAAGCATTCGTACGAACATCGCCCACCACGCGGCCACGGTCGCCCAAGAAATCTTTGATTTTCTTTTCCAGCTCATCCACACGAGCGTAGCTCACCGGGAACATGCGAACTTTTAATGGTTCGATGTTTTTGCGAGCTTGAGCCAGTTTATTGGCATCATCTTCTTCCGCTCTTAAATCTTGCAAAGGAGCGATACGCAAAACATTGCCCTGGCGAGTGTAGCCAAGTTTTTTTGCTTTCATGATCACAACCAAAGCTTGATCCCAAGGAACTTGGCGAAGTTTCAGGCTGATATTGCCTTTCACGTCTTCGGAAAGAACCATGTTCACGCCACTTTCTTCAGTGATGAAGTTTAAAGCGTCGCGAATATCCATATTGTTTGTTTCGATCGAAATCTTTTTACCGTAGAACTGAGTGTTTCCAGCTAGGAATTCTTGCAAATTTTGGCTTGGAAGAATTTGTTGTTCTTGTACCGGAGCCGCTTCAGCCACACTCGTATCGCCAGTGCTGTTAGCCACGATCAATAGAGCGTTACCTTCAGATTGAACTGTTGGCTCTGAAACGCCTTCACGAAGTTGAATTACAAAGCGAGCTGTTGATGAGCCTGGATTTTGATAAGCATCAATAGCTCCTACGCTGCCTTTGATATCGCGAGTGTTCAATGAACGCTTCAAACGATCTGGCAAAGTGGCGTTGTCGACTTCGATAATGAACTGACGCAAGTCCGGGTTCGTACGAGTTGTGTACGTCAAAGGCTTGTTGGCATTCACAATCACAGTTCCACCCGTCTCGTTGGATTTGAACTGAAGGTCCGTGATCATTGCCGGTTCACCGTTGTTCGCGACTTGCGGAGCCGACTCTTCAACTGGAGTCGGAATTGTCTCTGTCACCGTTGATTCTGCAGGCACATCTGGTGCTGGAGCAGGTTCAGGAGCTGGCGTTGGCGCATCCGCGACGGTTGTATCGGCGAAAGGATCTTCTGTTGGCGAAGTCTCTTCTGGAGCTGGTGTCGGAGGAATAGTTTCCGCCTGCTGAGGAACATCGCTCGACTGATTGACTTCTTCTTCAATCGCTAGATCCTGATCACCTTCTGGTGCGGGAGCGGCCTCTGCCTGCTGCTGTGAACCGGAATCTTCAAATTCGGCGAAATCATCTTGCGCACCGGAATCAGCCGGCGCTACTTCCGCAGACTCAGCACCGTCCAAAGACAAATCATCGTCTTCCACCGGGCGACTTGCACAAGAGGTCAAAGATGCAATCATTGCACTTAGGATTAATAATCTAATGAATCCTTTCATTAGCTCCTCCTTAAGGTATTAAAAACTATTTTCTCAACTCTAACACGCGAGGCTCTTTGATGGATTTCCCGTCGTCGTATCTTGTTTCGATGACGACCACTTCACCCTCGCGGATCGCCGCTACAAATCCTTCGTTTCGGCCAATTTTAGAGTTCTTAGTTACAGTAAACACAGCTCCATCTGGATCACGAACCATGGCTCTTGGAGTTGTCACGTCCCACAAAATACCGACGATTTGCAGTCGATCAATTTCCCAACGCTGCAAGGGCTCTAAGACTTCGGCCGCGGCTTTACCCGCGTCTGTGACCGTTGGCCGAATCGTTCTAAATGGTTTGAACGGGTCTCTTTTCCCTGTTGGGTCGTAGGAATATCCATCACCTGGAAGAATATTTGAATTTTGCGGAGCCGGCGCCGTTGCTCCATCACCAAACTGAGTTTCCATTGGTGGAGGGGGAACATTAGGTTGCCCGGGTGGCGGTACTTGCGCCGCTGGAGGATCCATGGGAGGCGTTCCCGCCGATGGCGCACCCGCCGGAGGACTTCCCGCAGGAGGTGTTACCGGTTTCGGTGTTCCCCCGGTCGGAGGAACTTGGGTCGCTTCCACTTCTTTTAAAAATTCAGGTGGAAGATCCCCTGCCGAAGGAGCTTCTTGTGATTGCGCAGGCGTGATGAAACGCACACTGACAGCAAATGCCAGCCAAAGTCCAATCGCCGCAACTAAAATGTAAGATACAATCCATCTTACAGACTTCACTTGGGAGTCTCCGTACCTTCAGGTTTCTTGGTTTCAGGAGCCAGCTTATAACCGACAACCTGACCTTCAAATTTCAACTTACCGCCCGTTACCGGCTCCGGTCTTGTTACCACCACATTTTTCACACGTGACATACGCTCTGCATTCGAAACGATGAATGCGAACTGCGCTAATTCGGCATAAGTTCCCTCTAAGGTCACGTCCACAGGAACTTCTTCAACGACTTCTTTCTTCACGTTTTCCGCAGGCTTTTTCGCCTTCACACTTACGCCCGAATTACGAGCGAAATCATCAATGGCTTTATTGATGTCGATGGAAAACAACGCCGAAGGAAGACGACGAGAGATTTCTTGATACTTTTGGCTAAGCTGCCCGACTTTTTCTTGCATCTCTTGCACTTGCTTTAAAGTCGCGTCGGTATCTTTCTTTTTATTTTCTTCTTCCTGCAGTTGCTGAGTCACGCTGGCGATTTGAGCATCAATAGCCGAGCCGTCATCATAGAGTGCGTACCAGTAAAACCCTGTCAGCGCTAAACCGATGAACAGAATCTTACTGACTTGTTGAGCTGCGAGAGTTTCAAAAAACTTATTCATTCGGGTCTCTCCAACAAGCAGCTGATTTCAAACTTCTTAAGGACCGAACCGTCTTGAGTGACTTCGCTGGAACTGACAAGATTAACGTCCATTAAAAACACGCTTTTAGTTAACGCTTCTAAGAAAGCTGAAACTTCAAAATCGCTAAGGGCGAGACCTTGAATATTCACACGATCCGGATTGATCTGCACGCGTGTCAGCCAGGCTTTTTCAGGAATCACAGACTGCAAAAGGTCCAAGACACGCACTTCTCTTTGACGATCTTTTGCCAGTTTTTCCAATGCAGAAATACGCGCAGCCATCAAAGCTTCATCTTCTTTAAACTTCTTGATCTCAGCAACTGAAGCGGCCTGACGGGAGTTATAACTTTGCAGTTCGCTTAAAACTTGAGTTTTAGCATTGAGATCAGCAATCTTTCCCGGGATGTTCTGGTTTTCATAAATATATAAAGCTGCCGGTCCCACCAAAAGAAGAACCAGACGCTTTAACGCTTCCTTACGGGCTTCATCTGGAGAAACAAAGCCGTCGGAAGAAATCCCTAAAGAAGCGCCTACCGAAGGACTGACTGTGGATGTGGCAAGATTAATTTTAATCATGTCGCATCCCCCACTTCACGCAGTGCCAAGCCCGTCACAACCGCCGCAAAAGAGCTGATTTGTTCCAAGTATTCTGGCGAGAACTTTTTAGGATTGGCTTTGACACGCAAGAACGGATTGAACGGTTCCATTAGAATGCCGGTCACGCGAGAAACAGTTTCTGTCAGACCTGAGGTCGCAGAACTTCCCCCCGTGTAGAAACAACGGTTCAAAACCAGACCATTTGTCGTCGCGCTCAAGAAATCCAAACTGCTGCGAATCTCTTCGGTCACTGCCTCATTTGTTGCACTGATGATAGAGTGAACTTCATCGGGAACTTCACGGCGTGAAATTGCACTTAGCTTCAATGCTTCGGCTTCAGCCACCGTCACACCCATCGCTTTATGGATTTCGTTTGTGTAGTTCGCGCCACCAACAGGGATATCACGGCAGAAAATCACTTCGCCATTTTGAACCACGACGAAGTTCGTGATGGCGGCTCCGAAATTCAGAAGACCAATCACTTCGCCAGGAATTTTTCCGTAGTTCAATTCAAAGGCATTTGCGAGAGCAAAACCGCTCACATCTAAAACGCCACAGTTAAGCCCGCTGATCTCAATAACTTGAGTGTATTGAGTGACGAGTTCGTTCTGGGCCGCGATCAACAAGATATCCATCGTATCTGGAGAGCTACTGCCAGTGAGAATGTGATGGGCTAAGCTGATGTTGTTGATATCAAAAGGAATGTACTGTTCGGCTTCGAAGCGAATCTGATCTTTAATGAGCTTCTTATCCATGCGCGGGATCGTGATTTTTTTTACGATCACCGCCGTTCCCCACATCGCTGTCGCTAAACTTTTGCGTTTGGATTTAACTTCATTTACTAAGGATTGAATCGCTACACCGACGGAGCCGATGTCCACGATTTCTCCACCGGATACGGCGTTCGGAGGAGTTGGTGCGAAACCAAAAGAAAGCAGTTGGGCTCCTTTGCCATTGAAGTCCATTTCAGCAAGCTTGATGGAACTCGTTCCGATATCGAGTCCGATAACTTTCTTTGACTTAAAAAACATGCTTACGCTGCTTCCCCAGTTGTATCTACCAGATGTATTTTCAAAGACTTACGTCCTTTAGACACAAGTCCTAAATAATAAAATTATTTCTGGTTGAAACGTGAATGTCAAATAAGGGGTCTAGCAAATCAGATGAATATGAGCTTATAGTCCTAAGTCTAGCCGAAGCTAGACTCCGGGCAAGAACAGGTCAAAGTACCAAAGAGCGATAGTCTCTCCGCCGAAAAGATAGAAAATCGCTCCTAAAGCTAGATAAGGACCGAAAGGAATCACCGTCTTTAGTCCAGCTTTCTGTTTTCTGGACATGATAATACCAATGACACTTCCGACGATGGCGGATGACATGATCACAAAGGGAATGGCCTTCCATCCTAAGAGCGCACCAATCCAGGCAAGAAGTTTGATATCTCCTCCACCCATACCTTCGTTTTTTGTGAGCAAGTAGTAAACGTAAGCCATACCCCACAAAAATCCGCCCCCCATGAGAACACCCAAAAAAGCGTCCATAAATTCACGGTGAGGATTTAAAGCGGCTCCAACCAAACCAATAACAATACCCGAAAGAGTGAACTCATCGGGCAAAATCATATGGTCAAAATCAATGAAGGTACAAACCACAAGGCCGAAGATAAAAATTAAGTATTCAAGGAGAGACCATGAAAAGCCTACGTAGTGGTAACTGAGAGCAAACAGCGAGGCCATGATGATTTCTACTAGCGGATAGCGGAAAGAGAATTTGGCACCACAGTTACGGCAACGACCGCGCAAAACAAACCAGCTAAGAATTGGAATATTGTCGTACCATTTGATTTGCTTTTTGCAGCTGTAACAATAACTGCGAGGCTTAACGACACTTTCCTCTTTAGGAAGACGATAGATGACAACGTTACCGAAGCTTCCGAAAATAGCACCCAGAATAAAGAAGACGATAAGAAAGAAAACGTCCTGATCAAACAATGTCTTTTCTCCTGAAGAAGAAATTCGTAATTAAAACTAATAAAAGGGCCCATCCCGTCATGTGCGCGACCATCCATAGAACGTTTTGCGCAGGGATACCGTTTTCCAGGAAGTAAAAAGACTTCCAGTTCATGCGATAAAAATTGGGAGTAATCCAGTGGAAAACCTGAACTGCTTGGATGAACAACGCCTCTTTGCTTTTTTCAGCAAAGAACGATAGATCGCCCAGCCAATGTCCTAAAAGAAACACCATCACTCCGGCACCCAGCGCCAGTACCGGACGAACAATAAGACTGAAACAAATGACCAGACAAAGAATGATGGCACTTTCAAACCATAAGCTAAGGCAGATGATGGCGTAAGTTCCTAAGACTTCCGGTGTTTTCCAAAGACCTAACAAAACACACAAAAGCAAAGCCAAGGCACTGATCAAAAGGGTATTTAAAGCCAGAACGCCAAAAAGTTTTCCCAAGATAAATTGATCACGACTGACGGGACGAGAAAGTATTAATAAACAGGTTTGTTTTTCGATTTCTTTCGCAAGTAGATAAGAACCTGAAAAAAGAGAGACACCCAAGGCCGCTATTTGAATCGCCAGGAAACCAAAATCAGTCAGAATTTTCTGTTGTTCCGCGAAAGACAAAGCTCCTAAGAGAAAACTGAGTGCCAGCAATGCGACGGCAATAAGGACCACCACCAAGAACACACGCTCTCGCAGCATTTCTCTTAAAGTGGTTCGCGCTAAAGCCCACACCTTAGCCATGAGCTTCCTCCTTGCCTTTTAATACAGAGAACGCACGCTCAAGACTTTGGAATTCAGACATAAAGGAGCTTAGAACACCGTCATACAGAATTTGCCCCCGATTGATGACAACAAGATGAGTGCAAAGTTCTTCCATATCCTGAAGTAAGTGACTGCTAAAGAAAAGAGTGACTCCGCGTTTTTGTTCTTCACGCAAAATATCCTTCACCATAGCACGACCATCAGGGTCTAAGCCCGACATGGGTTCATCTAGAATAAGTAGCTCGGGACGAGTTAGAATTGCCTGCGCAATTCCGATTCTTTGCAACATCCCCTTTGAGTACGTGCGTAGGCGGCGGTCCTTAGCCTCCATTAAATCGACTTTTTTTAAAGCTTCGTGAGCACGCTCGTAGAAGTCTTTAAGTGACGAACCATAACAAAGATTCCAATGGAGCTTTAAAAACTCCATGCCCGTAAGAAATTCATAAAGATAGGGACGCTCTGGCAAATAACCAATGCGGGTCTTGCTTTCGCTGCTTAAAGGCTTACCGAAAAATAGAATCTCGCCGCTGTCCGGGCGAATGAAATCAAAGATGCATTTGATGGAAGTGGTCTTACCCGACCCGTTGCTGCCAACAAAACCAGAAGTTTGTCCTTCGGGCAAAGAGAAGCTCACGTCACGAAGAACGTGGCGATCTTTTTCAAAAAGACCGCCTTTAAACGTCTTATTTAGCTTACGAACTGTAAGTACCGACATGAAACTTAAGGCTTAAGCTCAAGTGCTTTTACCATCTCCCTCACAGGATCATACTGTTTAGAAGTGGCAGGCATCAAGTCGCGAGTCCCTAAAATTTCGGAGTAAGTGTTTTTATCTTGCAAGGATTCCAAAATATCGATGAGCGTGAACATCAATGTGTGGGTCGCCTTAGGATAAAGATCGTAAAAATCCTGACGAACGCAGAAGGGGTCATTGGGGATCGGCGCGCTCATCCACAATACACGGTATTTCGCTTTTTTATCTGTGGCAAAAAGCTTCCAAGCCCCTTGCTCACCTTTCTCGTCATCACTGAAAACAGCAGCGGCTTCGACTTTTTTGGCTTCTAAGAACTGGATGGAGGCTTGGTGATTTCCAGTAAATGCAACCTCTTTAAAGTCTTTGTCTTTAAGACCTGCTTTTCTTAACGCCACTTGGGGATACAGATAGCCCGAAGAAGATTTGTCATCCACAAAGGCGATACGCTTCCCTTTGAGGTCTTTCAGCTTTTTGATACCTGACTTTTCGGGCGTGATAATCGCCGAAAAGTAATAAGGGTTGTGCCAAACCTTTTTTAGGAGGACCTTCGCCTGCGCCTGTTGTTCAGCAACTACGTAAGTCATCGAAGAAAAGAAAGCGAAATCCACTTTCTTCGTCTTCATAGCCTCAATCAAACCATCATAATTTTTGGAAACATAGATGTTTACTGGAATACTGAGCTTTGATTGCAGCTCTTTTGCCAAAGCTAAGCTTTGTTCTCTGAGAATCTCCGGGTTTCCACCTGGAATCACACCAATTGTGATCGCAGGCGGATTGGCTTCCGCGCCATTCGTTTCCGCAGCTTGAACAGTTGAAAAAACCAACAGCGTGCAAAGTCCAAGAATAAGTCTTTTCAAAATTCCTCCATCGGGGTCAGGGCCTCGACAGATGATGACTCATTTCTTTCATTTTTCAAAGCAAGAACGAAGGCCTCAGCCGCATCACTTTCGGTTAGGCAAGGGATGTTGTAGTCTGTGCAAGCTCGACGAATGTCGAAGCTCGCCTCGATCGCACGTCGACCGGATGTCGTATTGATCACAAACGCCACCTCGCCAGAACGAATTTTATCCACGCAATGTGGACGACCCTCATCGACCTTTCTTAACGACAGACAGTTTACACCGTGGTCATTAAAGAAGCTTGCCGTCCCCGTTGTTGCCGAAACTCCGTAACCCATTCTTTGCAGTTCTTTGGCCAACGAAAGCATACCCTCTTTGTCTTTATCACGAAGAGAGAAAAAGACCTGACCCATCTTCGGAAGTCTTATGTTACTTGAAAGAAACGCTTTCGACAGAGCTTCCGAATAATTCTTTCCGCGGCCCATCGATTCGCCCGTGGATTTCATTTCTGGCCCCAATAACGAATCGGCCTCCGGGAACTTTTTGAATGGGAAAACAACGCCTTTAACGGAAACCGTTTGCGTATTTCTCCAGTTCAATCCGTCAAGTTTCAAATCCTTCTTCTTTTTACCCAGCATTGCGGCCACACCCAAATCAATCAGTGGGATGCTAGTAGCTTTTGCAACGAAAGGTACAGAGCGTGAGCTGCGCGGATTGGCTTCTAGCATGTAGACCACATCATTTTTTACGGCCAGCTGAAGGTTCAAATGACCGATCACGCCGATTCGATCCGCCAAGCGCTTGCTTAAATCTTCGATGCGTTCGCAAGTTTCAGGCTTCAAACGGTGCGGAGGTAAAACGCCCATCGAGTCACCAGAGTGAACTCCGGCAGCTTCAATATGTTCAACCACTCCGCCGACGACAGTCCAATCTTGACCACGAACTAAGTCGACATCCACTTCCAGCGCCCCAGCAAGGAATTGGTCCATCAAGCAGGGTTTATCAGCAGAGATATAATCTTTGTGTCTTTGGAAATAAGAAAGAAGCTCGTCGCGGTTTTCAATCACTTCCATACGACGCCCCCCCAGCACATAACTTGGGCGACAGATCATCGGATAACCGACCGCGGATTCGTGCTGAAGAGCTTCAACGACAGATCCTGCCATCGCCGAATTCGGAATTGCGAAGTTCAACTCGCGGCAGATTTTAGAGAACAATCCACGATCTTCAGCAAGATCGATAGTTTCAAGTGACGAACCTAAGAGGTTAAATCCCGCCTTCACTAATTCGGGAGCCACGTTGATAGGAGTTTGTCCACCTAGCTGAGCGACAAAACCCATCGGCTTCATAAAGCGCATAATTTCGGTCAAGCTTTCGGCAGTCAGCGGTTCAAAGAATAAGACGTCGGAAGTGTCGTAGTCCGTCGAAACGGTTTCTGGATTGGAGTTGACCATCACCACTTTACTGCCCGCTTTTTGGAACGCCTTTACCCCGCGCACGCAGCTATAATCAAACTCGATACCTTGTCCAATTCGGTTAGGACCACTTCCGATAACAACAACCGCGTTCGGAGCATCGACTTTTGCAGATACAGAAGGCCAATAGGAAGAATAGAAATAAGGTGTAGTTGATTCAAACTCACCGGCACAGGTGTCGACCTGCTGATACTTCGGCAAAACACCGTGTTTTTCGCGAAGGGCACGAACGTCCGCTTCTTTCTTTCCAGTCAAAGCGGCGATCCGAGCATCTGTAAAGCCTTTGCGTTTTGCCGCTAAAAGTAAATCCGCATTTCCTTCGTTGAAATCTGTTTTAATTTTACCTTCAAACTTAATCAGCGCATCGATCTGCTCTAAGAAGTAGGGATTAATGCGCGTGAGTTCTTCGATCTCAGCAACAGATTTTCCATCACGGAAGGCTTGGAACAGATGGTAAATACGTTGGCTGTTTGGGTAAGAGACTTTGCCGATCTCCAATGCCACTTCAGGAATGCCTTGCGGATTTTTTTCTAAACTCGCTAGGGCTTTCATCATGGATTCTTGCAAAGTTCTGCCAATGCCCATCACTTCACCGACGCTCTTCATCTGCGTCGTCAATGAATCTTTAGAACCCGGGAATTTTTCAAAAGCAAAACGAGGAATTTTAGTGACGACATAGTCTAAAGCCGGCTCATAACAAGACGGAGTCACCTTTGTGATATCATTTTGAAGCTCATCAAGGCTGTAGCCGATAGCTAGCAAAGCGGCAATCTTTGCAATAGGAAATCCGGTGGCTTTACTTGCCAGCGCAGAAGACCGACTGACCCGAGGATTCATTTCAATCACCACGCGTTCACGCGTTGTTGGGTGAACCGCAAATTGAATATTCGCTCCTCCAGTTTGAATGCCCACTTCATTGATGATTTTACAAGCTTCATCACGCATGTGTTGGTATTCACGGTCGCTCAAAGTTTGCTGAGGAGCCACCGTGATACTGTCACCCGTGTGCACACCGCAAGGATCCAAGTTTTCGATGCTACAGACGACAACGAAGGTTCCTTTATGATCGCGCATCACTTCAAGTTCGAACTCTTTCCAACCCAAGATGCTTTCTTCAACCAAAACTTCCGACGTCGGGCTTTCATGAAGAGCTGTCACTAGCATTTTTTTATATTCTTCGGGAGAGTATGCGATACCGCCGCCGCCCCCGCCCAATGTGTAATTCGGGCGAAGGATCATGGGGTAACCCAAATCCTCAGCGATTTGCATCCCATGTTCGAAAGTGCGCACCAGGTGACTTTTCGGATAACGAGCGCCGATTTTATCTAGAAGGCCACGGAAGATTTCACGGTCTTCACCCGCTTTGATGACTTCCGGAGTAGCTCCCAATAACTGAACTTTATGTTTTTGCAGAATACCTTTAGCGTGCAGATCAAGTGCCAAGTTCAAAGCCGTTTGGCCACCCAATGTTGGGATAACAGCATCTGGCTTTTCTTTTTCGATGATTTTTTCTAAGTAGTCGACTTTCAGTGGTTCGACGTAAACGCGGGTCGCTACTTCAGGGTCTGTCATGATGGTTGCTGGATTGGAGTTTACAAGAATAACCTCCAATCCCTCTTTCATCAGTGCCTTACAGGCTTGAGTGCCGGAGTAATCAAACTCACAGGCTTGTCCAATTACGATGGGTCCAGATCCAATAATTAATACCCGTTTTAGGCTGGACTTACGCGACACTCTTTCCCCCTTTTAAATGCCTAATTTCCCCTCATTGGAGTAAATCATTTCAGGCCTTACATGTTTGTACTGTTCAAATTTATAACGCATTTTAATCAAGCGAAGCATCAACACATCAGGATCCAAATCCGGATCTTTGCGATGGCGTTTCACTTCACTCAAGATAAACTTTTTTGCACTTTCTGGATGGAAGCAGAAACCGCGCGTGAAAACGTAAGAATCCCCGTGAGGAATCAAACGCACTTCAAAAAGTTCATCTGGATCAAAACCAAAAACGTAAGACGATTGCTTCACGATCAGCTTTTTATTCGCCAATAAGTCTTTGATATAAACGTCGCCGTTTTTGATCTTGATAAATTCAAAAATAGAATGACGGTGCTGCTTCAGAACTTCCAAAGTTTTCAGCTCTTCGTCAGAAAAGCGCAGCTCGCGCACTAGCAAACAAGCATCCAAAGGAGTCTGTCCGAAACCTTTCAGCTCGCGAGTGAAAAAATACCAATCATAAAACTGAGCCATACGGGACTCGTAGTGCTCTGAGTTTTCATCCAGAGTTCCGGCATTGTCGAAGAACTCTTTTTTAGCCATGACCAATTCATCTTTGAAAGAGTCGCTGACAAAGTGATTCAGAATTTTTTCAATCAGTTTTTCGTATTCGTTCATATCATCCGCTCAATAAAGAAACTAAACAGCCCGGAAGCTTCATGCGGTCCTGGGCAACTTTCAGGGTGATATTGTATTCCCAAATACTTGTTCTTTTCACTATAAAAACCTGCCACAGTGCCATCATTTAAGTTGGTGTGGGTGACTTTCGCGTCCGCAGGCAGACTGCTGGCTTCAACAGCATATCCATGGTTCTGACTGCTCATGTAAATCTGATTAAGCAGAGTGTCGCGAATAGGATGGTTGCTTCCGCGATGGCCAAACTTCAATTTATACGTTTTAGCCCCTAAAGCGAGGCCCAAGACCTGGTGGCCCATGCAGATTCCAAAGATCGGTTTGACGCCGATCAGTTCACGGATTGTTCCCGCCGCCATTTTCACATCTGCCGGATCACCGGGACCGTTCGTGAGCATGATTCCGTCTGGATTGTAATCCATGATCTCTTGAACCGTGGAGCGGCTGTTAAAAATGCGGATTTCCGAGCAACGTTGTTGCAATTCACGGAGGATGTTTTCTTTACTGCCAAAATCAAGAACGGCAACTCGAGGACCGACCATATTGTCGCCGCGACGAGTTTCAGCTGTTTTACGAGAAGCCAGATAAACCCAATCTTTATCCATCTTCTTTTTCTCGGCAATTAAAGCATCCGCTTTTTGACGAGCGTCTGTTTCGGAAGACGCCTGAACTAAAGCTCCCCAAGGCGTACCTCCTTGGCGCAAGCGAAGAACCAAGTTACGAGTATCGATTTCTGTTAAAAGAGGGATTTTGTTTTCAGTCAGACGTTTTTTCCAAGCTTGATCGCGCTCGGTATCTTGAATCTCTAGGCAAATAAAACCTTCGATCCAAAGTCGATTGGATTCCCACACTTCATCTTCGACCCCGTAGTTTCCTTGCATAGGAGCTGTCATCACCACGATTTGTGTGAAGTAGGATGGATCCGTAGCGATTTCTTCGTAACCGGAATGAGATGTATTGAAGACGACTTCTCCGGCACGATTTTCACCACCTTGCCAAAGACCTGCGTAAACTTCACCACTTTCAAGTACGAGATAGCCCTTCATTATTTCCCCTCCGTGACCGTCGCATACACGAGGGCCTGGCGAATTAAAACTCCATTAGAAACCTGATCCAAGACTTGGCAGCGTGGATCTTGCAAAACTTCGCTATCAAGTTCCGTTCCCTGATTGATTGGCCCTGGATGCATGATCAAAGCTTTCGCAGACAAAGACTGCAAATTCTTCTGAGTGAATCCATATTGATCACGATAATCAGACAAAGAATGTTTTGTCGAATGACGTTCTAACTGCACACGCAACGCCATGGCCACTGTTGCCCAAGACAGTCCTTCTTTTAGCGAAGAGAATACCTTGCATTTTGGATTCTCTGGCAAAAATTCAGAAGGACCACATAGAGCGACATCATAACCCAGTTTTTCAGCCAGCTCAAAATGCGAGGAAGCCACACGACTGTGACGAACGTCCCCGACAATTAACACCATTTGCTTTTCACAACTTCCTAAATGCTTACGAATTGTATAGGCGTCTAGCAGAGCTTGGGTCGGATGGCCCTTTTTTCCCCAGCCCGCATTCAGAATGGGGGCTTGAACTTTTTTGGACAGATCTTCTAAATCTAAGTCGTCCCCACAGCGAATCACCAAGAAGGACGGCTTCATCGCGTCGACATTGAGAACTGTGTCTTCGTAAGTCTCACCTTTTTCCAAACTTGTACCTGATTTTCCATCAAGACGAAGCGGATAAATCCCCCAACGAGCGCAGGCCGTTTCAAAACTCATTCTTGTGCGAGTGCTGGCCTCAAAAAACAAAAGGGCTCCGGTTTTTCCGAAGCCCTCAAAGGTCAACGCCTTGTCAGAGGCAGCAATCTTGTCCGCCACAGAGAATAGAAAGTCGATTTTTGTTTTTTCAAGGGAACGAAGATCAAGAATGGATTTATTGTTTCTAGATGACATCTAGAACCCAAGCCTATGGCCCGACTTAAAAGATGTCAATACACCGTAGAAAAAACTCTTTGCCAACGCACTGAAGGATAACGATCTCCACCCCATTTGCTTTGCCAATCCAGCGAGAGCCAAATAAACACAACTCGGCCAATCACTTGAGGCATCGGGACCGTACCCCAATAGCGCGAGTCGTCACTTGCGTCTCGATTATCGCCTAATAAAAAGACTTCTCCGGGTGGAACGACCAGAGGGCCAAAGTCTTTTTCTTCCGGTTGCTTCTGAAAGATCACCTTCCAGGTTTTTTCAGGCGTGATTTCTTCATAGATATCAAAAAGCTCTGGATTCGGATTGTCGCCAGAAACTTCCTGAGCTTTTTCATATTTCAATGCTTCATCATTCAAAACCAAACGACCCTTGACGATTTGCACGCGATCACCAGGCAAACCTACAACACGCTTTACATACGTGACACCGGGTTGATTTGGGTAATTGAACACCACTAAGTCCCCCCGCTCCGGCAAAGTGGCTCCCCATCTTTGCTGCGAAAAAGGAATGGGAAATCCATATGAAATGCGTGATGAGAAAATGAAATCGCCCGGTTTCAAAGTGGGCTGCATGGAACCTGTTGGTACTTTATAAGCCGTGACCAAAAAATTGCGCACAACAAGGGCACAGATGACAGCTAAAATTAATGTGGTCAGATACTCACGCCAACGATTCATGCCTAAATGCTACCTAATCCGCTGAAGGGCGAAAAGGTTTTTTATTGGAGTTTTTGGAAAAGGCGATTGAAACGGATTTGCGCGGGATCGCAGACAAATGTCATTGTAGGCAAAGTGCTATTGCAAGAAAGCCAGATCATCCAAGCTTTTCCAACGATGTAGTCATTTTTAACAAATCCCCAAAAACGCGAGTCACTGGATTGATCGCGGTTGTCTCCCATAAAGAAGTACTGGTTTTCGGGCACTTTAAAAACCTGCACATCACCCGTATTTTCTTCGTAAAGAAAACGAACAATATGTTTGTGACCGTCGAGAGTTTCTTGAAAATAGTGAAAACCGTTTTCGCCTTGAGAATCTTCGAATGAGCTTAAGGGCAGCTTTTCACCATTTAAAGTGATTCGGCCGCTTTGCACTTCTACGTTGTCACCAGGAAGACCGATAAGTCTCTTGATATAATAGACATCAGGATTTTCGGGATACTTGAAAACAACGATGTCACCACGCTGAGGTTGATCCCATTGCAAAAGCCATTTGTTGCTAAATGGAATGTGCAAACCATAGGCAAGTTTTTTTACCAAGATATGGTCATGCACTAGAAGATTGGGAATCATGCTTCCTGACGGAATCACGAAGGGCTCAATCAAGGCCCAACGAAGTCCCATCACCAGCAAAATAGGAAAAAGGAACGTTAGAATCGCCTGATTCCACGTTCCTTTTAAATTGCGAGTTTCGCCGGTTTGATTCATCAATTAGTTAACAGGATGGAAGAAACGTCCCCAACGGATCGTCAATGGATTGCACAAGAAAGGCAATGCCGGAATCGTCTCTTCACAAGAAAGCCATACGAACATCGCACGACCTAAAATGTTTTGTTTCGGCAAGAATCCCCACACACGACCATCGGAAGAGTTCATACGGTTGTCACCCATCACAAACAAGTGATCTGGCGGAACTGTCACCGGTCCGAAGGTTTCGTAGATATCACCTTTGCGAAGAAGAATCGCATGGTTTTTCCCACCCGGAAGATCTTCAGTGAACTCGACGTAGTTTTCTTTGCTATCGTTGATATTTCCATCACGTTGGAAGTCGGCATCGCGCAACCAGTTGAAGTCATCCATGTTCGCCGGAACTTTTTTATCAACAGGTTTATCATTGATATAAAGAGTGCCGTTTTCATAATAAATCTTGTCGCCGGGTTCACCTACGATGCGCTTGATGAAGAATGTGCTCATGTCCTTAGGATATTTAAAGACAATCACTTCACCACGAACTGGCTCGTTGAATTTAACCAGCCAATTTTCGCTAAAAGGAACGCGCAAACCGTAAGTCAGCTTGTTTACGAAGATATGGTCATGAATCAACAAGGAAGGAAGCATAGAACCCGAAGGGATCACATAAGCTTCGATAAATCCCCAGCGGATGAAAAGAGCAATGAACACCGCCAGGAAAAGCGATCCCCAACCTTCGGTCCAAAAATACTTTGTGCGCCAGTTCCAGCCATTCTTGTTGTTTGTCATGCTGTCTCCTTAGTCTTCGACTTTGAGGATTGCTAGGAAGGCTTCTTGAGGGACTTCCACATGGCCGATGGCCTTCATGCGCTTTTTACCCTCTTTCTGCTTCTCCAACAGTTTACGCTTACGAGAAATATCACCACCATAACACTTCGCGGTCACGTCTTTTCTGATCGCACCCAAGGTTTCACGAGCAATAATCTTCGCACCGATAGCAGCCTGAATCGCAACTTGATATTGTTGGCGAGGGATCAATTCTTTCATCTTCTCAGCTAACAAACGGCCACGATTCTGAGCTTTAGAACGGTGAACAATCAAAGACAAGGCATCGATAGCTTCACCGTTAATCAGGATATCCAATTTCACTAGGTCGGATTCTTCAAAGCCGATGAATTCATATTCTAAAGACGCATAGCCTTTAGAGATCGACTTCAAGCGGTCATAGAAATCCATCACCATTTCATTCATCGGCAGCTTGTACTCGATGATGACTTTTTTATCGGTGACGTATTCCATTTTCAATTGGATACCACGTTTATCTTCGCAAAGTTTCAGGATACCGCCGATGTAGTCGGTCGGGGTATGCAAGGTCACTTTCACATAAGGCTCTTCAAATTTTACGATTTGAGTTTCCGCTGGCATTCCCGAAGGATTTTCCAACATCAGCTCTGTGCCGTCTGTTTTGGTAATTCGATAAACAACCGTTGGCGCCGTCGTGATGAGATCAAGATTGAATTCACGTTCCAAACGCTCTTGTACGATCTCCATATGAAGAAGACCCAAGAAACCACAGCGATAGCCAAAGCCCAACGCCGCAGACTTTTCGATTTCAAACGTCAATGAGGAGTCATTCAAACAAAGTTTATCTAAGGCATCTTTCAGGTTTTCATATTCCGACGCAACCACCGGGAAGATACCGGCAAAAACCATCGGCTTGATTCTTTGGAAACCCGCTAAAGGTTCTGTCGCTGGATGCTTTGCCGACGTCACAGTGTCACCCACTTGAACGTCACGGATATCTTTGATACCGCAGATGATGAAGCCCACTTCACCCGCTTCTAATGTATCTTGCATTGCGGGGAATGGTTTGTATTTACCCATACGCAAAACTTCGTAATCACGGTCTGTAGCCATGAACTTGATCTTGTCGCCTTTTTTAATCGCTCCATCCATAACACGAACCAGAACGACAACGCCTTGATAAGCATCAAACCAAGAGTCAAAAATCAAAGCGCGCGGCGTGAGCGAGCGATCCGCCTTAGGGGGCGGAACTTTTTCAACGATGGCTTCAAGAATATCGGTGATACCGATTTTTTCTTTCGCGGAAGCGTGGATAATACCCGTGCAGTCCAAGCCCACAGTGTCTTCGATTTGTTTTGCCACACCCTCTGGATCTGCAGAAGGAAGATCGATTTTATTAAGAACAGGAATGATCTCTAGATTATTTTCTAGAGCTAAGTAAACGTTGGCTAAAGTTTGTGCTTCCACGCCTTGAGCCGCATCGACAACAAGAATGGCCCCTTCACACGCAGCCAAAGAACGCGACACTTCGTAAGAGAAGTCCACGTGTCCCGGTGTATCGATCAAGTTGATCTGATAGGTGTTGCCATCTTTAGATTTGAAATCAAGGCAGACCGTTTGTGCTTTGATCGTGATACCACGTTCACGCTCTAGCTCCATGTTGTCTAGAAACTGATCCTTTTTTTCTCGATCAGAAAGGGCCCCTGTGGCAGTAAGAAGTCCATCCGCCAAAGTAGATTTACCGTGGTCGATATGAGCAATGATTGAGAAATTTCGTATAAACTTAGGATCCATTGAGCCTCTTTTTTCGTGCGCCCATTATATAAAAGAAGCGCCGAGTTGCTAGAGACAACTCGGCGCAATGATTAAGCTTTTTTTCCGCTTCCGGCTTTATTTTGCCAGGTTTTCGCTAAGGCTTACTTTAGCGTGTTTACAGCGTCTTTCAATTGGTCCACTTTGTTCAGTTTTTCCCAAGTGAAACCTTCTTCGTTACGACCGAAATGGCCGTAAGCTGCCGTTTTACTGTAGATTGGACGTAATAGATCCAATTCTTTCGTAATTCTTGCCGGACGAAGATCAAAAACCTGACGAACGGCTTTTTCAAGCACTTCAGGTCCAACTTTGCTTGTTCCGTAATCGTTCACAGTGATGCTGACAGGCTCTGCCACGCCGATTGCGTACGCCACTTGAACCAAACATCTGTCAGCCAAGCCCGCTCCCACGATGTTTTTAGCAATATGACGAGATGCGTAAGCCGCAGAACGGTCTACTTTCGAAGGATCTTTACCAGAGAAAGCTCCGCCGCCATGGGCACCGTGACCACCGTAGGTATCAACGATGATCTTACGGCCTGTTAGACCCGCGTCTCCCATAGGACCGCCTGTTACGAAACGACCTGTTGGGTTGATGAAGAATTTTGTTTTCGCATCAATCCAGTTTCCTGGGATGGATTTTTTGATCAGCTCTTCAGTGATAAATTCTTTGATTGTCGCGTTAGAAACGCTGTCAGAGTGCTGAGTTGAGATAACAACAGCATCAATGCGTTTTGCAATGCCGTTTTCGTATTGCACAGTCACTTGAGACTTTGCATCCGGACGCAACCAGTCCACACGACCGTCTTTACGAAGTTGTGCTAAGTCTTTCACAAGTTTGTGAGACATAGCGATAGAAAGAGGCATCAACTCTGGAGTTTCGTTGACGGCATAACCGAACATCAAGCCTTGGTCGCCCGCACCTTGATCGTCAGACAGAGTCTCTTTCACGCCAACGGCGATATCTGGAGATTGCTGACCCACGGCGATCATCACGCCGCAAGTTTTATAATCGAAACCTTTGTCAGAATGGTCATAACCAATGCGTTTTACAACTTCGCGAGCCACTTCAGAGAAGTTCACTTTCGCAGAAGTAGTGATTTCGCCGCCAACAACAACCAAACCCGTTGTTAGCAAAGTTTCACAGGCAACACGGCCCTTGGGATCTTGAGCCAAGATCGCATCCAAGATGCCATCGGAAATTTGGTCTGCCATTTTGTCGGGATGACCCTCAGATACGGATTCGCTCGTAAAAAGGTAGTTTTTCACTGCTTTCGTTTCCTCATTAGAGAAAGGTGTTAATGAGCTCGGCTTGAGGTCTCGAAAAGTATAACCCCAAACCATCCTAAATGCCCTTCGCATTTAGCGAACGGCCAACCTACCAAACGACTCAAAAGGGGTCAAGAACCCTTGGGTTTGTGGTAATAAAAATAGCTCAGCTCTAAGAAGAACAAGGTGAAACCGCCTACCAATCCAATGAGCCCCAAACCAATCATGAACTGCGCTAAAGTGCGCCCCAGCTCTGAAAGTGAAGATTCCGGCACCCAGCCCGCCTCCTCAAGAAAGAACATCGTGACGTAGGCGCCAGCACAGATCAGCGTCCACGCGGCCGCGTGAATTTTATTGGTTAAAAGACCGACGATCAGCGGAAGAATCGCAAACCAAATCAGAGTCGGAGAATAAAAACCGCCCGTATAAAATGAAAAGGAAAATTGGAAAATCATTCCGGCGATCACCATATTGTACGCCGCAAGCGTCATCGACTTCGTCAATCTATACACGACGGGAGAAAGAAGGTGGACCGTGGAACATGTGACACCGATCATGCCCAAGGTTTTACCCTGAACAAAGAAAATCGAAATGAACGAATAGGTCCACATCAACAAGCCCGTGATCAGCGTGATCAAAAGCAAAAGGCGGTATTTATAAAGAAGTGTCATTTTATCATCTGTGACTGTAGTCGCAGAAAAAAGAATGCTCTCCCAATAGTGATGAGAATCAGGTGTGTTCATATTATTCCAAAAACGTACCAGATAAAAAAACAGGGCGGTTCAAAACCACCCTGTTTGCGTTCCATAAAATCTCGTTTATTAACTAAGAAAGATCAAGCAGCTTTTTTGAAGCGAATCGCTTGATCCAAACGACCCTCTTTTGAAAGCTCCGGCTTTTTATGATTTTTGTATTGCTTGCTCGTTTTTAGAAATTGTTTTTCAAGTTTTTCCGCAACACCATCGACGGCACCGTAAACATCAGAGCCGAAGGCGCTGGCTTTAAAGTATTTTTCCCGGGTATTTATGGAAACTTCAACACAGAATTCATTTTTTGTTTTAGAGAAATAGACATTGCCGTAGCCTTCTCTAAGCAAAAAGCGCCCGATTTCCTCCATGCGTTCCTCTGTATAGTTCACAAGAGCGTCGGAGTGATCTAGGTGCTTAAATGTGTAGTTGAGTTTCATTTTTTCTTCTCCTTATTGGCTGCTGATTCAGCCCTTAACTCTTTATCGGCCAGACCCGACTAAAGATGAGCCTTATTTTGAGACTCACTTGGATTTATTTTGGGTTAATTGGCAGCGCTTAAAAATTTCGAGGTCTTCTCTGTTTTTCAGATATTTGCTGACTGGGGCCATATTATCGTAAGCTGCGCGACAACGACCCTGTCCCGCCTCAATGCGCGCATCGAAGTATGAATCACGCAACGCTGCGGGAAGCCGATCCACGTGGGTTGGATTCAATTTTCCTTCCTTCAATTTCTTTTGGTATTCATTTAGGTGCGCTCGCGCCTTGCGCTGCAACTGTTCAATGTCTGCATAGCGCGGAGGAACGGGATGTTGAATCTTTTCCGAAGCTTCAAGCGCACCTTCAAAGTTTCCCGCATCAAAATATTGGTGCGCCTTTGAATAAAACTGCGCCACTTCTTGCGGGTTTTGCAGAGGCGGACGATTTTTAAAGGGATTTTTGGCAAATCCTAAACTTAATCCAATGACGGCGGTGATGGATAGAACTCCCCACTGCCCGAATGAAAAACGCTGCTTTTCCATGAGGAACTTATCGGAAATTCAGGACCAAAGATGAGTAAATTCGTGTCTCAATCCGAGACATCCACTTCGTTTTTCGAAAATTTCTGCATGGATTTTTTGGAAAGGCTGAAGCCCTGACAAACAGAGCCTCAGCCATAGTTCGATGACTAAAGCGTCACCATTTTTTTATAGTACTCTAAAAGTTTTCTCGCGCCGTGGACGAGATTTTCTTGCCAATCGTTATGGGCATTATGATCGGCGCCGTCTGTAATGTACTTAAGCGAAATTAGTTGAACTCCCATTTTGCGACACACTTTTGCAAGTGCATAGCCTTCCATATCAACTAAATCGCAAGTCACTTTCGGAGTACCTGTTTCAAAACTATCACCAGTTCCACAAACTCCTTTAGAGAGTTCGTTAAAATAAGGAATCAATTCAATCCCCGCCGGAAGCGGATCAAAAGGAGTCTCGCCCACTTTGAATCCCAGAGGAGAAATATCCATGTCTCTTTGTACGAAAGCAGAGACTTCAACAAGGTCATGGGTTTTAAACTTAGAGCTTCCGGCTGTTCCCAGATTGATCATCACCTTGCATTTGGTTTTATGGATCACATCCATCGCCGTTGCCGCCGCGTTCACTTTACCAATGCCTGTATAGTAAATTTGAAAATTTTCTTTCTCAAAAAAACCTTGGGATTCTCCGGGAAGAGCCATCACCAAAGCCACATCTTTAATATTGAACAAGGGAATGTACCTCTTTGTTATTAAATTTCATCTTATTCAGAAATGTCAGGTTCACTAGAACCGCCACCGCTTTCACGTCATAACCAGCAAGCTTGCTAAGATCAATCGCCGCCTGCAAAGTCCCACCCGTAGCCAAAACATCATCAATAATCATAATGCGCGAATTCCCCAAAGGAAGTTCAATCTCTGCCGAACCATACTCTAGCGCATAGGAAAGTTTCAACGTAGGAGGAGGCAACTTCCCCGCCTTACGAATCGGCAGAAAACCTTTTTTGTGAGTCGCCGCCATATGCGCCGCCAAAATAAACCCACGAGACTCAATCCCCGCAAAATAATCAATCTGCGAAAGATCCACATCCTTCACCAAATTCCGAGAAACAAAATCCATCGCCTCCGGATTTTGCAAAAGCGGCGACATATCCCGAAAAAGAATCCCCTCTTTAGGAAAATTAGGCACATCCCGAATCAAATTCTTCAAATCCACTGCAAATCTCCTAGCAGAAAAAGAAAAACGACCACGAAGCCATATCTTAGATACAGAACCCTGTCGAGTAAAGTTTAGCCACGCAAAATCCAAAACAGATCCAGCTCAAAAAAAGACAAATGTAATGAAGCACCGAAGATGAACTTCTTATTCCAGAAAAGCAGAACGAAAGGCAGATACCGAGAACAAAGTTTGCTTGAAGGGGGGCTTGGTAAAACCCCATCGAAGAGCGGCCTTCGCCGGCGCCACGATGGCGCGAACCGCGCAAAGCGCGGCGGCGACTGAGCACGGATGCGTGCCGCTCGAAGCATGGGGTTTTACCAAGCCCCCCCTTCAAGCAAACGCGCACTCCGGGAACTAACTAGAAGTACTTCTTACGCTGAGAAGAAGGAAGAATCTTAAGCATATCGCGGTATTTAGCAACCGTACGACGAGCAATCTGAATCCCCTCCACCTTCAGAAGATCCACAATCTTCTGATCCGAAAGCGGATTCTTAGGATCTTCTTTAGCTACAAGATCTTTGATCTTAATCTTCACCGACTCGGACGCCAAAGCATCACCATCTGAAGAACTGATCCCTGAGTTAAAGAAGTATTTTAGCTCGTAAATCCCTTGCGGTGTGTGCACGTATTTCGCCGTCGTCACACGACTCACTGTCGATTCATGCATGCCGATGTCATTGGCGATATCTCGCAAAACCATCGGTTTTAGATACTCAGATCCTTTTTCAAAGAACTCGCGCTGGTGTTTTACGATGGATTCAGCCACCTTGTAAATCGTACGCTGTCTTTGATGGATTGACTTAATCAACCAAACTGCGGAACGCAATTTGTCTTGGATATAGTCTTGAGTTTTATCGCCGGTGGATTTTCCACCTTTGAGCATGTTTTTATAGAAATTCGAAATCTTCAAACGAGGTAAACCGTCTTCGTTCAAAGAGACAACGTAATCGTCGCCCACTTTGTACACGTAAACGTCCGGTGTCACATAGTGTGTGTCACTGCTAACGAAAGCACGGCCCGGCTTCGGGTCCATCGCATAGATGATTTTACACATCTCGATAACGTCTTCAACGTCACGGCTTAAGGCTTTTGCGATCGCTTCGTAGTTCTTTTTTTCAAGATCCTTTAGGTGATTATTGATCAAGCTGACAAGATCATGAGTGTCTTCTTCCAAGTGCTTTGCTTGAATCAAAAGGCACTCTTTTAGATCACGAGCACCGACACCCGGAGGATCGAACTCGTGAATCAACGTCAATGTGTCTTCCAAAAGACCCAGATCCAGCTTTTCTTCTTCGGCGATTTGCTCAAGGGGAACTTTGATATAGCCTTCGTCATCGATCGCGCCGATCAAAGCGTCTGCGGCTCTTTCCTCTTCTTCGGAAAAGCCGTTCATTTTTACTTGCCAATAAAGATGGTCATGAAGAGTTTGAGACGCCGTGATGACGTTCTCATAGTTCATGATCTCTTCAGAGCCCGCCATTCCTGATTGAGGAGGCTTTTGGTTGGCTTCGATGTAGGATTCCCACTCGAACTCATCTTGCTTCTGGGGATCTTGAACGTTGTGATCAGGAGCTTCAGAGTGCTCCACTTCAGTTGCAGCTTCTTTTGTGCGCTGAAGATCTTCTTCCTTGAGGGTTTCTGCTTCTTCAAGAATAGGATTTTCTTCCAGCTCAGAACGAACCGCAGACTCCAATTCCATACGCGACATCTGCAAAAGCTTGATCGCCTGTTGCAGCTGCGGCGTGATCACCAGAGACTGGCTCAGGTTCATGGTCTGTCTGAGAGCCATTAAGAGTATCCTTTCGTGCGCACAAGAGCGCGTCTATAGAATTATAACTTAAAGTTTTCCCCAAGATAGAATTTGCGAGCCAACTCAGAATTTGCGATTTCATCAGAACTTCCGCTAACCTGAATCTTCCCGTCCTTCAGAATATAAGCATAATCGCAAATACCCAAAGTCTCACGCACGTTATGATCCGTGATAAGAACTCCTATACCTTTGGCCTTAAGGTCGCGGATGATATTCTGAATGTCAGCGACCGCAATTGGGTCGATCCCCGCAAAGGGCTCATCGAGCAAAAGGAACTTCGGTGATCCCGCTAAAGCGCGAGCGATTTCAACACGACGACGTTCACCACCCGATAGGGCGTAACCGTAACTATCGCGAATATGACCGACATGGAAATCACCAATTAATTGTTCTAATTTTTCTGACCGTTGAGCGCCCGAGTACCCATGGGCCTCTAAGGCCACCGTGATATTTTCAGCCACCGTCAGTTTTCTGAAGATGCTGGGCTCTTGCGCGAGATAACTCAAACCCACTCGCGCGCGGCGATACATTGGTTCTGACGAGATATTCGTTTCATCAATGTTGATCGTGCCCGAGTCCGATTGCACTAAGCCAACCACCATATAGAACGAGGTCGTTTTACCCGCTCCGTTCGGTCCCAATAAACCCACGACTTGCCCGGATTCGACGGAAAAAGAAACGCCATCAACGACTTTGCGTTTTTTGAAAGATTTAGAAATGTCTTTGATGGTGAGCATGCTCATTGTTCTTTGTTCTCCACGCGGGCACGTACTCGTTCTACTTTAACCTTTTTTCCGCCCTCAAGAAAGATGATTTCCTCGCCTGTGAGCTCGTCATTGTTCTGAATAACCTTCGGACGACCTTTAAAGGTGTATTTATCGGCTAAAAGGTCCAGGTTCACACTCTCAGATGTCGCAAATTTATCCACATCACTAACGCGCACGCCACCGGTGACGGCGACGGATCCCAGAAAGTTCGAAGCGCGATCGTAAAGAAACGAGGCGGCCGGCCCTTCCAGCTTCATGTTGTCGTAGTTCATACGAACCTTGCCGAAAAACTTCGCCTCGTTGTGTTTTCCACTGAATTCTGCACCGTCCGCTACGATATCAAACTTTTTTCCGTCTTTAAGAGGTTTTTCAGCACTGACTCGATCTTGAATCAACATTTTCGACTGATCCACGAGCACCTTCATACGGTGCCCCTTCAGATTCATGCCTCCCCCCGAATTATCCGCGGGTCCTTGCATTACAACCTCTTCAGGGCTGTCAATCTGACGGGTTTTAGAAGAGTAATAGATCGAAGGCGTCTTAAAAATGTATCCATTTTCAGAGCGGGTCACCACGTTTCCTTCAACGCTCAAATCTTTTGTTTTGTCGTTGATAGTGCCGGTATCTCCGGTCACCGTGAACTCCACTTTTTCTTTGTTGTAAAATAGGACGCGCACCTGGCGAAGCTTCCAAGTGCCTTCCGTCTGGCTTCCCTCGGCAGAGACAGCAAAAAGCTCCCAATCACGAGTGCCTTGCTGACTTTCAACAAGATGCACGCCCTGCATCTTTTGCTCCATGAGACTGCTTGGTTGTTCAGGGGGCTTTTCACCGCGCTTGATAGCTTCATCGCGTTCTTTAGCCAACTGCTCTTGCGCTTCGACGCGCTTACGAACTTCAGCTTCATCTTCATGTTCAAGACGGTTTGGGAAAATAATCAGAATCTCAACAAACAGAATGATGAGAAGTGCAGCAAATATGAGATTCTTAAATTTCGCCATATTTGCGCATCATATCGGAATTTTAATTGGAAGTCGATTCTTGAGGCTGTTTAGTCACTGCGAAATTAATCTCGCCTGCGCCCGCCTCTGTCACCGTAAATAAGACTTTCTTAACAGTTAAGAAATCCACGCCTTTATCGGCTTGGATAGTCACTTTACTCCAAGCATTTGGATCTTCTTCGACTTCGCCACGTGTTGTTTCAACAACGTCGCGAATTTTGTTTTGAAGTTTGCTTTCCTGTTCCGCTTTGGACTTCGCCAAAGCCTCTTGCAAAGATTCTTTCAGTCTTTGGATATTCCAATCTTCTGCCGCTTTGACTTCCTCGAAAGTCGCGACAGTGTCTTTATCCAGAAGGATTTCTTTATTCGAAATAGTTACGACATGCGCAGGTTTAAGCTCACGCACGCTCGATGCTTTAGGAAGAACAACTTCTTTAGGGATATAAAGAATTTCGCCCGTAGCATTGTAGTTCTGCAAAAGAAAGATCACGAGAACCGTAAACATATCCACCATCGCCGTCAGAGACAACAAAGCCGTTACGTCACGCTTCCCTTTTCGTTTGCTTAAAATATTATGATAACGATGTCTTTCGCCAGGTCTAAAGATGGCCATTATTGAGGCCCTCCTGTTGCGACAGAAATTGCGGAAAAGCCGGCGCTTAAGCAATTATCCATGGCTTTAATAAGCTGTTCATAAGGAATGGCATCTGCAACGCTCACTACTGCATCCACTTTTTCCGGATAAAGCTGCTTCACGCGTTGCAATTGTGCGACAAGGCCCGCGTCGTCAAATTGTTCGTTCACCATAGGAAGACTGATCACTTGTCTTCCAACAGTTAAGACATAACCGCCCTCCTTCACATCCACTTTCAATACCACGTCGGCATTGGGTGGAGGTGTCGGATTCGGTTGAGTGTCGGACTTCTTCCCATAAAGAGAACTGCCAATTTGAATCATAGACACTTGAGTCCATACGGCCGTGATCAAGAGGAACGTGATAAGCACGCTCATCAAGTCGATGAAAGGCACGAGATTCAACTCGATATTCTTTTTTCTGCCGCTGGAATCGCCACTATCTATGTGAGCCATTGAAAACCTCTAAGATGACTTAGTCTTTAATCTTTTCTCTATTAGCAACTACCAGATTCAAAAGACTCATGCTTGTTTCAACAACTTCGTTCTCTGTTTTTTGAATGCGATGCTGGAACAAACCGTAAGCAACGATAGAGATGATCGCTACCAAAAGACCGAAAGCAGTACAGTTCAAGGCATGCGAAATACCTTTTGAAAGTTCCAAAGCTTTTGTCGCTGGATCCGCAGCCGCCACGGCACGGAATGAACCGATCATACCGATGATAGTTCCAAGAAGACCGGCAAGTACGGCGACGTTACCGAAGACAGCAAGGAAGGATGTCCAACCTTCTACTTTTGGCATTTCTCTCATCACCGCTGCATCCATCGCCACTTGAACTTCTTCGTCAGGGCGTTTGTTCATCGCCTGAACAAGACCGGCTTTCACCGTGTTAGTCAAAGGAGCTGGACGAGCATCGCAATAGCTGATCGCCTGGCGAAGATCACCGGCAACAACCATGCGGAAAATTTGATCTGTGAATTCTTTTTTATCCACAGAAAGGTTTTTTAGTTTCATCAGTCTTTCTACGATCACGAACAAAGCCAAAATAGCGATGACCGCGATTACGTACATGACGAAGCCACCCTCAGCGAAAGCACGCTGGATGAAATTCATGTTGTCTGCTGTTACTGTTGGGTTCACGGGGACTCCTCCTTAAAAAAATCTTATCCGACGGTGTCGGTTTAAATATTAGTTACTAGCTGGGTTTAACACGAACGGGTACGCCTGCACTTCGGCCACAAGACCTGGTGGAGGTTCTGGGAACGTCCAGCTTGCCAAACGATCGCGGATGCAGTTCTCAACTTGGGCGTTACCTAAAGTTGAACTCTTCACCTTCACGTTGCGGGCTTGGCCTTGCGCTACGATTTCCCAACCCAATACGATTTTACCCTCAAGACGACGGCCTTTTTCCAAAGTGTTCAGAGCACGCTCGTAACAGCTTTGCAGTTCGTGTTTTTTCGCACGAATCACACGGCGAATCGCTTCTTTATCAATAGTTCCATCGAAGGACTCTTCAAAACCACCGCCCTCAATGGCGACCGTTGTTTTGCTTCCAAATCCATCACTGGCGCCGTAAGCAGCTTGGCCCGAACCACGTCCCTTAGTACCGATGTTGGCGATACCTTGAGTGGCAGTTCCTTTACCGCCGGCACCGGCATCTTTAAATCTCGAACCTAAATCATTACCCGCGCGGTCTTCGTTAAAACCGGCAGTTCCTGTCGCTTTATCAGCCATACCCAAAACTTCACCCGCACCCGAGTAGGCTTTGTCGATGTTCGCGCGACTTCCGCCACCACCGAAGGCGCTGAAAAGTCCCACTTTCGAAAGATCTTTATTCGAAGATTGAGCATTGGCCCCTGCCGTATTGCCCGTCTTAATCGCGCCACCTTGACGAGTGGACGTGAATTTCTTCGTACGATCTTTGGCGTTTGGTTTTGGCGCCACTTCACTAGCACGCGCCGCCTGTTGCGCTTTCTGTGCTTTCTGGCCCGTTTGCCCCTTCTTCTGCGCTTCCTTCGTTTGATCTGAAACCACGACTTTTTGTGGCGTCGGCGAAGGAGTTGGCGTCGGAGTCGGCGCTACTGGCGGAGGCGTTGGTGGAGGAGGTGTCGGTACTGGAGTTGCTGCTGGTGGTGGGTTTGTGAAGACCACTTGAGCAATACGTTGCACTTCCTCTTGCTTGTTTTCTTGCCAATCTTTAGGAATCGTTGCCGAAATATACAGAGCGAGCAATGACACCATCACGATGGACATCACAACGCCTGTCATTTCCGAACCCGTTAACATCAACGGTGGCAACATTGGGACAATGGGAGACTGCGGAACGAACCGAACATAGATGCCGATGTTTCCACCCGGCAAAGTCACGCACAACATTTCATTCTGATCAACGCGTACGCTGTAACCTTGTCCACCACGTTGAGCTTTTCCATTACGAGCTAAATCTTCAACCGGTTGAATTCCGGCTGAAGATACAAGCTCTACACCCATATCTGCTGTCGTATTGACTTTCAATCCACCCGCTAAATCCAATAAGGGGAAATTGCGAGGAACAAGTCCATCTGGCAGAGAAACGGAGTGATCACCACCCGCGTTTACGCGGATAGTTTTGTTTCCTTTAAAGTGATAAGTCGTAAGAATACGCTCTTTCCACGTTACAAGGACTTCAACGGTGTTTCCTTTACCCGGCTTCAAGTGCGTGCGAAGATCCTGCACTTCACTTGGCGGAGCAAAAGTTTTTGATTTTTTAAGTTTCTTATACGAAGTGCGTTCACGGCGAATTTCTGGTTTCACCGGAGCAGCCGTAATAACCGGCTTTTCTTCCACTTTAGGTGCTTCCACTGGAATTACCGGCGGAGCAACTTTGATTTCTTCTGTTTTTACAACCGCCGCCGGAGGCATTGGTGCTGCCGCAGGTTTTTCAACCTTCACGGGCGGAGCCTCGGGGATCACCGGCGCTGCCGTCACGGCTTGCCCCGGAGTCACTTTTGGTTTCGGAACTCCAACGAAGAATGCAATTTTGAAAGGACCGACCTCGATTTCATCACCGGAACTGACGGCTTCATCTAAGACCGCCTGACCATTTTTAAATGTTCCAGAAAAAGAACCTAAGTCACAGACGTAGTAACCGCTGTCGCGCAACTCAATCAAACAGTGAATCGGAGAAACTCCGTCACCGTCTAAATCCAAATGCACTTCGGCGTTATGACCGATCACGATCTGATCTTGATCAAACTGCTTAACACCGACGAGCTGATTGTTTTTGAAAATTCTAAATATTAAAGGCGCTCTCAATTACCACCCCGAACCCGCTGAATATCTTCTGTTGTACGTCTCATCTCGGGTAAAAAGTTTTCTCTAAGCTTAATCAATCTTTTGTAGTTAAAATTCTTCTTTTGGAAGAGATAGAAAAGATCCGGCTTTTGCGTAGAACCTTCGATCAATTCGTCTTCGAAGTTCAGCGTCGCCTTTCTTTCTTTTTTAACCGTCGTCGTTGTCGTGGTTGTAGTGGATGAACGACTGGTTGATTGGGCAAAGCTCACGTCAAAAGCCAAGATCATTGCCACCATTACAGTAAGTTGTTTAACCAATCGCAACATAGTTTCCACCTTCACCTATTTTAAACCAGCTTTCGCCTTATTTTCCAAAGCAATAATTTTATTCCGAGTATCTGAAGGCCCACCTACAAACTTTAGTCTGTTAATGACGTCCAGTCCCTCTTGATACTTGCCCATATTTTCCACTAGCAGTGTTGCATAATTATAGAGAGCTTCTTTGTTATTGCCGTTGTCTTTCAAAATCTGCGCATAAAGATCTGCAGCTTTGTCATACTTGCGATGAGCTGATAATGCGATCGCATAATTATTCAATACACGCGGATCACGCACGCCACGTTTGTACGCCGTCTCAAGAACGACTTGCGCTTTGCCATAGTCCTTCTCTTGCACATAGATTGCGCCGAGGTTGGCTGCGGCGACTGCTTCGTCGTTATTGATATCCAAAGCCTTACGGAAAGATTTGATGGCGTCTCTTCTTTCACCTTGTGCCAGCTGTACGATACCTAAGTTCGAATGAAGCTCTGCCATTTTCGGGCTTGAGCTAATGGCTTTAGAAAGCAAGTAGCGGCAAAGATCGTAACGACCGCGCTTATAGTGATACATCGCCAAAGCATTCAAAGCCTTAGCATCATTCGGAGACTGAGTGAGGATCTGGGTCGCTGCCTGATAAATCTTTTCATCACTTTGCGATTTAATAGCCTCGTTTAATGCCGCATATTGGGAAGGTGTCGTCGGAACCTGAGGACGAACTGGTTCTTCCGCA
>NZ_LUKD01000009.1 GCF_001592745.1 Bdellovibrio bacteriovorus | reverse complement strand
TCAAAGAGCGAAAATTCTTACTCATCGTTAATGTTTCATAGCGACGAGGTAGACGGTTGTATCGAAACCTTGCGGCCTTGTCAACACCCTAAAATCACTTTTTCAAAAAAATTTTAAAAAAACGTTTATGAAAAAGAATTCGTGTTTCTCGCTAAAAAAGCGTTTGTGTAAAACACTGAATACAAATCAATGGTTTAGCACTTAGCTTGTTTGGATAATTCCGAAACGACTTAGCGAGGAAGCACGGTTTATAGTGGGTATTCCCGGCGCTTGCAAGCTTTTTTAATGCCCATATTGAGGGCATTGATACGACACATCTTGCCCTATTTTTAAGCAAAATCAACCCCTCTGCTGAAAAAATCACCTAAAAAGGGGCCTTTTTGCTCGAATATAAGGCGAAGTTTAAAAGAAGACTCTCAAACCTCGCCAAAAATATTTTTCCAAAATTCTTTCTAAACTCTTCTAGATGCCAACTTTTCGAGCAAAAGCACCTTCTGCGGATCCAAAAACCTGAGAACGACCGCTCTTCGCTGAAGAAGCTTCTTCAGCGAACTCTCCAGAGACAACCGACTCTAGTGCATTCACATTGCGAAGCAGAGATTGCGACTGAGCAGAAAGTTCTTCCGCGGCTGCCGCGGCTTCTTCAGATATAGAAGCATTTTCTTGCGTCGTTTGATCTAATTGATTCATGGCTTTACTGATTTGCGTGATGCCATTGGACTGCTCTTCGCTGGCCGTCGCCATCTCACTATTAAGATCAGCAACCTTCTTAACAGCATTCACGATTTCCGTAAGGACAATACCACCGCGATTGGCCTGTGAACTTCCCTGCTCGATTCTTTCAACGCTCTCGTTGATCAACGATGTAATACTTTTTGCAGATTCGGCACTTCGCTGAGCTAAATTGCGAACAGCTTCAGCGACAACAGCAAAGCCCTTACCTTGCTCCCCGGCCCGAGCAGCCTCAACTGAGGCGTTAAGAGCCAGAAGATTCGTTTGGAAGGCGATATCATCTATTACAGAAGTAATGTCGGCAATTTTTTTAGAGTCAGCCGAAATCGCCTGAATACTTTGAATCAGAGTTTGGATTTCGCTTTCACCCTTTACCGCAACCTCACGCGTGGAGAGCGCCAAGGATGCCGCTTGCTTCGAATTTTCGCTGTTAATCTTCACCATGGCGGTTAATTCTTCCATAGTCGCCACGGTTTCTTCCAATGATGCGGCCTGCTCAGAGGAAGCCTGAGCTAGAGACTGAGACGAGTTTGAAATCTGACCAGCAGCATCTTCGACTTGATGAGCACCTGAAGCAAGTTCTTCAGAAACTTTCTTAATACTATTACTTAAACTAAATGCGAAAAATGCTCCTACCCCGAGACCAATGGCGACACCAAAGACAATGGCGAGGGTGATTGAAAAGCCCATGTTTTTAGCGGTCGTTCGCGCCTTAGTGACAGATCCTTCTCCGTATGCTTTATGAAAAGCGACTAACGCATCAATGGCTTTCGAGTATCTCGCCGCAGAATCAGGGCATTCCGTAAGAAATATTTTATTCATAGCCGCGAGATCTTCAGGCGTTCCTGATTGATAGTGCTTGAGAACTCGGGCGCCAATCAGCTTGAAAGAAGACCATGTGGAATCAACCTCACTCCATAAAGCATCTTCGCCAGGCAAAAAGGGCACCGAGATATACTCTTTTCGAAGCTCCTCATAATCACTGATATATTGTTCAACACGATCGGCAAATTCCTTGGCTTGTTCCTTCGTCAATCCGGGCAGCCCAAGACTGCGTAGGCCAATACGCACATTTCTAAAATTCAAATACATCTCATTCGACAGTTGCACATTTGGCAAAACGCGGTTTGAGACTTCCTCGTAGTCGTTACTGATTTTGTTCGATCCGAAGTAAGAGATGCCTCCCACAGCGACCGGAATTAAAGCCATGAAGCTACAGAGCAATAAAAGTTTCGCTTTTAAACTGAGTGCGAATTTCATAAGAATCCCTTCCATCTACGTTCAACTTAATACAAAGCACTGCTAAGTAGATCGGGACGTTGTTAAGCGTTCTTGATGTAACATCAGAATTATCATCAAAAGTTAAACATTTATTATGAGCGGTATTATAGAAGCTTTTAAATGAAAGATGTGAAAACCTAAGGACGCGAATCAGAATTGAGACAGCCGTTAAAACTTCAAAGGGAGCTAAGAAGCTCCCTTTTACAAATGTGTTAGGATTACTTGGCGGAGCAGATCGTTTTTAGATCGGCCATCAATGTTAATATTTCGCCGTTAAGACGTATAAAAGATGCTTCGATCTCGGGGTAGTTCGGATTTTGCCACTGTTCTTCGATGCTCTTGGCCGTTGTTACGGGATCTAGATGGTGAAAGTGAGCCACAGATCCTTTAAGTTTATGGGCGGTTTCTTTGATTCTTTTATTTTGTCGGGAAGCTATCGCGGCTTTCAAGTCGCCAAGTTGACCAGGGACCGTATCGCAGAATGTGTCGGTAACAATTTTGAAAAGATCCCAGTCTCCTAAAAAATTCCTGTCGAGAACTTCCTTAAAATCTAGTTTATTCATCTGGTTCCTCCTACAAGCAGGCCGAGCGAAAAATACAACCTTAACGTTCCATAAAACTGCAGCAGGGCTTCGATAGAGGTGACCAATCGAGAAGATCTGCGCGCCAGGACTATTTTTAGTCGTTTCTTAATCCGACCTCAGTTAAAAGTATCGGCGGAGGCCCCAGACTCTCAACGATCGTGTTTATAAATTAACAATGTTGTGAACATTCTCAGAATCGAACATTCAAAGGGGGGCCGTCACAAGAGCGTCTGAGGTCACTATGGAGAACCATATACACCTGTGAAAGCGGATTAAAGAAACTGTGTGTGAGCTTTTAAGAGCCCCGAAGCTCGATAGAAGGTTTATTTATTTCGCGGTAGATTTGTTCAATCACCCGTCTTTTTAGCGGAGATTCTTTGGAAGTCTCGCGATAAAGTTTGGTGATCTGCTGGTGAATCTTTCTTTTTGTTTCTCCGGAAAACTGATGATAGGCACTTTTTAGAACTAACATAGAAGTCGCGCCCAGCATTTCATTTTGCACTTTAATACGATCGTTGGTTGGTAAAAGTTCGCTGCAAAGAAGCTCGGTGACACTTCCCTTACAAAAATCGATATACTCTTGCCATTTTCCCTGAGCGAAGTCCGAAATTTCGGATTTGGTGAGAAGATCACTTTGTTCTAACTGCTGGTTGATCAAAGATTGGAAAACTATGTCATGCTCTCTATTTTTTTTGAATCCTTGGATTTCGGGACCGCCCATCAAACGTTGAAGGCAAGAGCCCGCAACGTATTTAGTTAACATGTCGTCGCTGTCTTTAAATGTTTCGACAAGACATCGCAGAGGACTCTGCATTTCATTTTTTAATGCTTCGGGTGTCTTCGCTTTTTTAGCTAAAGCCAGAATCTGATCTTGGTATTTATAGAGATCTTGCGCCTCATGGATGACGCAAGTGTCTTCAGCCCAGGACGTCGCAATAAAAAGGAAACTAAGAACAAAAATCAAAGTCTTCATATTTTAAGCCTAATTTCGACAAAGGTATTTTCCAAGTGGAAATCTCTGTCCGACGGCAGATTGAGTTCCTCGTGCCTTTTCTTGACTAGACCCCTGATCGTCGCTATCAGTTTCCTATGGACACTAGTGAATTAAAAATTACGGACACAGTTGTTGGTACTGGTAAAGAGGCTGTTAAAGGGGCTCTTTTGATCTGTCAATATGAAGGGTTTCTTGAAGATGGTACGAAGTTTGATTCTTCTTATGATCATGGCAGACCTTTTCAGTTTGTGATCGGTTCTAAACGCGTCATTAAAGGTTGGGACATGGGCCTCATGGGTATGCGTGAAGGCGGAAAGCGCACTCTTTTTGTTCCTGCACACTTAGGATATGGAGAGCGTAGCGTGGGAAAAATCCCTCCCAACTCCAATTTGCTTTTTTACGTCGAGCTTTTGGAGGCTCGCCCGCGCGAATAGATGTTCCTATACTGATATACATATCAGGGAGGTAGGAAATGAATTCGCCGCAAACAATGCACACGATCTCTATCAATAAATTCGGAGGATCTGAGGAGTTGAAGCCCCAAGACCTTCCCTTACCCACTCTTGATGCTAACGAAGTTCTTATCCGCGTCGAATATGCAGGTGTTGGCCCCTGGGATCCCGCTGAACTTCATGGTGAATTTGAACAATATAAATCTGAAAAGTCGCATTTCCCCTATATTTTAGGTTCTGAAGGTGCAGGTGTTATTGAAGCCGTGGGCACAAACGTAAAGAATTTTAAAATTGGCGACAAAGTCTACGCCTCAGGCTTTCTAAATCCCAAAGGGGGATTTTATGCAGAATACGTCGCCATTGACGAAGATCTTGTTTTTCATGTTCCGAAAAATCTTTCTCTAGAACAAGCCGCTGTCATGTCCGGCGTCGGCATCACCGCATTGCGCGGAATCGAAGACACTTTAAATCTTAAACCCGGAGAATGCATTTTGATCTTCGGAGCCAGTGGCGGCATCGGGCATTTGGCTGTGCAAATTGCAAAACGCTTAAAAGCGCGTGTCGTGGCCGTAGCATCGGGAAAAGACGGCGTGAACCTAGTTAGTAAACTAAATCCCGACGTGGTTTTAGACGGGCATTCTGAAGATCTCGTTGAACAGATCAATCAGAAAATTCCAGACGGCCTTGATGCAATTCTTCTGACGGCTGGCGGAAAACAAATCAAAGAACTTTTTAAATGCCTAAAACCCCAGGGAAGAGTCGTGGCCCCCAATGGAGTGACTCTGCCAACTGAAACCGTCCCTTTAGTGAAAACTTACGATGGGAATGTCGAACATGAAATCTTAGAACGCTTTCATAAGATGGCGGAGTCAGGAAAATTCGAAGTGCACGTGTCACAGATTTTCCCGCTCGAAAAAGTCGTCGATGCTCACCAGGCCTTGAGTGAGCATCATTTAGGTAAACTTGCACTGAAGGTGCACTAAAAAAGCACAAGGTTCTAGGCCTTGTGCTTTTATTTTATCGTTGAGTATGCAAAGCTAACTGAGACGAATAAAGAGTGTTGAAGTCGCGATTGATTTCAGCATATCTTTTTTTTGCTTCGATATACTTTTCCGTCGCCTCCATCACATCGGGTGAGTTTTTAACTCCCCGTGCGTATTCTTTTAAAGTCGCATCCAGATAAGCCTGTGACGCTTTAATATTTTCTTCGGCGTCGTGCACAAAAGAATGCAAGGTCTTTAAACCATCCATAACGGCCTCTTGATCTGCCTGAGTTTGTTTAATTAAGTAATCAAGCTCTTTCGTCTTTGCGGCTGTTTCCTTTTGCAGACTTCCGCGCTCTACGCCAGCATCAACGGCTTTACCTAAAGACCAAGACGCCTTCAGGCCGAAGTAGGACTCCCGGCGTTCTGAAGCTGAAGGAATGTCACGCTCTTCTCGTTGGTTGGGCTCTGAATATCCAGCATATAGATCTAGCTCTGGTAAATATCCTGACCTCAACTGACTTTTGCGTGCTTCTGAAATTTCAACCTCGGTACGCGCTTTCTTGACGTGGGGTAAATCCGCGACTTTCAGGGGCTGAATGTTAATCTCCCAGTCATGCACATGTTGGAAAGGACCTTGTGGCACAACCGCATCATTCTTCCCTAATGCAATCCCCAGTTTTTTTGAAAGATTGCGGATGTCTTTCTCAACCAAGGAAATCTCTTGTCGGATCAAAGACATCTTCATCTGAAATTCTAAGCGATCTGTGCTGGTCGCAACGCCTGAGTTGATGCGACGATTGGCTTCGTTTAGATTCTTCTGTGATAAGGCCAAATGGTTTTCTAAAGAACTTTTAACTTCCATTTTGAAAACCAAAAGCCAATAAATCTCATAAGCTCTTTGCAGTTCTTCTTGAACCGATCTTCGCTCGTCAGACAGAGCACTTTTTGTTTCGAGCTCACGCAATTGTTCTTCTTTTAAGTCTGATCCACCCCGGAAAAGATTGAGGTTTGCCTCGACCTTCCAAGACGATTGTGTGTCTTCCACTTCACTTCCAAGTTTAAAATTCTCTTGAGAAACTTCAGCACTGACGTCGGGCAAGAAGGAGCGGCCGAAGGCCCCCTCCCTCGCCTTTTTCGCTTCTGCTTTTTCTTTCATCGCTTCGACAACGGGGTTTTTAGCTTTGATCAGCTCTTCAATTTTATCAAAAGAAATGCTTTCTGCTCCCCAAGCCGTGGATTTACATCCCAATGTTAGAAGAATTAGAAAATATTTTTTGAATTGCATTACAACCTTCTATTTTCGAGGTTCCACAGTGAACTTCAGCACGTCATCATGTCCGCTCACGGAATCAGAGATGTTGACGATCAACGTGTAGCGATGCGCGCCCTTTGCATCAAAACTCGACTCAAGCACGTTTCCATTTGCTTTAAACTCTAGAGCTTCTTTCTTCTTAGCTCTGGGAAGCTCGGCAGACAGTTTGATTTTAAATCGGCTTGCATCCGCAGGTTTTAAATCCTTCGAATAAAGATAAACTTTGACCTCATTTCCCTTAGCCACAACTTCAATATGCGACTCTTCTAAAGATTTGATAACGCCGCCTTTTGGAGCCTGCACCATACCGGGTGCATCATGATGTCCCTCGTGCGCCAGAGATGAGATTGAGAAGCAAAATACCAGTGCAAAGATAAGATTTTTCATAGTGTGTTCCTTTTATTATAAGATTTCTGATTTATTAGTTTCTTGAGTGTATTTTTCTGCCGACTTTTTACCGAAGCGGTAAAAGAGTGTGGGCGTCAGCACAATATCCAATAAGGTCGCCGTGATAAGACCACCTACAATGACGACAGCAACGGGGTGAAGAATTTCACTCCCCGGCTCTCCTTTGGCAAAAACCAGAGGCAATAAGGCCAATGAAGCAACACAGGCGGTCATCATCACAGGGACCAGGCGCTCTTGCGATCCACGGATGATCATTTCTTTAGAGAAAATTTCTCCTTCATATTTCATCAGATGCAGGTAATGCGAAATCATCATAATGCCGTTTCGCGAAGCCACTCCGCAAAGGGTGATGAATCCGACAAGACTTGCAACTGTGATGGTGCGATCCGTGAAGAACAACAGAATAATTCCGCCGATAAATGCAAATGGAATCGTGATCATAATCTGTGCGGTGATGGTTCTTGATTTAAAGTGCGAATAAAGAACCAGGATGATACCAGCAAGTGAAATCAAACCAAAAAGCAAAATATTACGAGTGGCTTTTTGCTGACTTTCAAATTGCCCGCCGTACACCACGTAGTAGCCTTCGGGTAGCTTCACTTTTGCTAAAACTTTATTCTGTAGATCCGCGATAAGACTTCCCAGATCTCGTTTGTTCGCATTAGCGGAAATGACGATGCGACGTTGTCCATTTTCGCGATTGATCTCGTTGGGCCCATTGGTCTCATAGATATCTGCGACCTGCTCTAGCAACACCTTTCTTCCGTCGGGCATGGTCTTGATGACCGTCTTCTGCATCTGCTCCAGAGTCTGCTTTGAGCTATCATCAAATCTGTAAAAAACGTCATACACCTTCGTGCCGTCGAGCACTTGCGCCACGGATTCTCCATTGAAAGCCCCTTCTAAAAGAGAGGTGATTTCGCCGGGATTCATACCGTATTGCGCGGCCTCTTCACGAAGAACGTGAATTTTAACTTGTGGAATCAAACCTTGGCTTTCGATACGAAGATCGACTAAGCCAGGAGTTCCTTCCAAGGCTTCTCTCACTTCTGCGGCTTTTTCTCGTAAAGTCGTCAGATCGGGTCCGAAGATTTTAATGGCGATAGCCGCGTTCACACCCGAGAGCATGTGATCAATAAGGTGGCCGATCGGCTGACCAATATTTACGGCAAGACCTGGAAGACCCTGATTCAGATTTTCCCTGATCTCATTTATCACCACTTCCCGACTTCGTCCCCCCGCATGGAAGTCCACATCCATTTCGCTGACATGAACACCCATAGCATGCTCGTCCATCTCTGCGCGCCCCGTGCGGCGAGAAACTGATTTTACTTCTTTGGATTTTAGGATTAGCGCTTCAGCTTGGTTGCCGTATTCATTGGACTGTTTCAAGCTTGTTCCCGGCAGAGCACTGATACTGACCATCGCCGTCCCCTCGTTGAACTGAGGTAAAAAGTCTTTACCCATAAATGGCAAAAGACTTAGAGCAACCACGATGAGTCCCGCTGTGAATATCATTACCAGGTTTGACCGGGGAAGGGCCCACTCCAATACTTTTTTATCCCATTTTTTTAATACCTGAACAAATCGAGTGTCCTGATGTTCTTTAAGGTGAGAATGGCCTAAAAAGTAAGAAGCCAAGACAGGTGTCACAGTCAGTGAAACTATCAATGAAGAAAGAAGTGCGGTGAGATAAGCAACGGCTAAAGGAGTGAAGAGTCTTCCTTCTAAACCGGTTAAATTAAACAGCGGCAAAAATACCATGACGATAATCACTGTCGCCAGAACAATGGAGTTTCGAACTTCTGAAGACGCATCGTAGATAACCTTCAGGGCTGAACGTGGCTGAGTGAGTTTCGCATTTTCGCGAAGCCTGCGGAAAACATTTTCTACGTCAACAATCGAGTCATCTACCAACTCTCCAATAGCGATTGCCAAGCCCCCTAAAGTCATGGTGTTCACTGAAAGACCAAACCATTTAAACACCAGAGCCGTCGCCAAAAACGAAACCGGGATGGCAGTGAGCGTAATCAGTGACATGCGAAGATTCGAAAGGAAAATAAACAGGACAACGAAAACCAAAATAGTTCCCCATTTTAGTTTTCCTTGAATTCCCTGAATTGAAGTTTGAATGAAATTGGCCTGTTTAAAGACATCCGTATTGATAACTAAACCTTTCGGGAGCGAAGGACTGATTTCTTGAATCGCTTTTTCAACACCTTCCGTGATTTGCACGGTGTCGGCTCCCGGTTGCTTCTGTATAGTCATAACGACGGAAGGTTTTCCCATGAAACTGCCTTCACCTCGTTTCAATTTCGGAGCTTCCACCACCTCAGCCACATCTTTTACAAAAACCGGACGACCAAAATGCAGACCAATCTTTGTATTCTTGATATCGTCCACCGTTTCTACAACGCCAATATTGCGCACCAAAAACTCTTGCTGATCTTTTTCTAAAAAACCACCCGTGGTGTTCTGACTAATCTGAGAAAGCTCCTTATCGATCTGCTCCAGACTCACTTGGTACTTATTTATTTTTTGCGCGGACAGAAGAATTTGATATTGCTTTAATCCTCCCCCGATAGATATGACCTGCGCTACTCCGGGGATAGTCATCAAGCGAGGGCGAATAACCCACTCGGCGATGTTACGCACTTCCATAGGATTGATGGAAGAATCTTCCGAATAAAGAGCGATTTGCTGGATCTGCCCCATTAAGGAAGCAATGGGACCCATAGTTGGAGAAATGTCTTTGGGTAAGCGCTCTTTTGCTAAAGCCAGTTTTTCTTGGACTAACTGACGATTGCGATAGATATCCGTATTCCATTCAAATTCAACATAGATAGCAGATAGACCAATCCCGGATTGAGAACGAATTCTTTCGACTCCAGGAAGGCCATTTAAGTAGGACTCTATCGGAAATGTGACCCGAGTTTCGACCTCTTCAGGAGCCATTCCGTGAGCCTCGGTCATGATAGTGACTGTGGGCCTGTTGATGTCAGGAAAAACATCAATAGGAAGATGGTTCACGGTGACGGCTCCGTAAACGACGATAAGAGCTGTGGCGGCAACCACAAGTAGCCGATGGTTCAAGGCGAACCTAATAATAGCGTTCAACATGCGACAACCTCAGTTTCGCTAAAGAAAATGATGAAAATAATTGCTGGAGAATGTTGGCTTAGATTAAACGCGCGGAGGTTGCCATGGTTTTTCCAATGGCAATATCGAGTGCAACTGGGACTCTTTTAAAAACCCCGGCTTGTTAGGCATAATAAAAGCTGAAACTTTCACCGACAACTCAGTTACTAGGACTGAGCAGTGGTGCATGTGACAGTGACCAAATAAACAAAATCCCAGATCCCCACTATGTGATTCACCTTCGGAATGATCTGCATGATCATCGTGGGCGATGCCAGCCGTGCTGCCAGCTTCGGTAGCTATTTTATCTGTATGACATTGTGCCAGAGATAGATTTGACATCACCACTTGAAACGAAAAAAGCATCCCTAAAGCCAATAAAAATGGCTTTACAAGATGCTTTAAAAATGAGCGCAATAATGAAGGCGTCATACCTTTTATGACTGTATGCCTACGACCGGGTTCCGTCAAGATTCAAGGCCTGTCTTGACGCAGAAGTCTCAGTCTGAAATAACCGTCTTATGAAAGCTCTTTCTATTTTCGTTTTCTTACTCCTCTCATCCTGCTCACACTCCTCAATTAAACCGACCCACTATGAGCAATTTCCTCGCACTCCGTTAACACCATTTCAGGGTGAAGTTCTTGATTTTTACTCAACCAAACAAGCCTACGGAGAGTTTTCCAACTTCGCCCTTTTTCCGGTACACGTTGACAATCAGTGGTGGCCTACAAGTGAACACTATTATCAGGCCCACAAGTACACAGATCCCAAGCTGATAGAATGGGTGAAGAGCGCTCCGACCCCGATGGAGGCGGCTTTGCGTGGACGCGATAAAAGCACTCCCAAACGCGCGGACTGGGAAGCCAGAAAAGATAGCATCATGGAAAAGGCCGTGCGTGATAAATTCAATCGTTATCCCGATTTAAAAGAGCTTTTACTTTCAACGGGTGAAGCAAAAATATTCGAGCACACTCAAAACGATTGTTATTGGGGCGACTGCGGCGATCGCACCGGAAAAAACAAGCTGGGATTGCTGCTAGAAAAAATCCGCAGTGAACTAAGAGCTTCGTTAGCTGGTACGCAAAACTAGAAGTGGACATTTTAAATGTCCCAAAAGACTGTGCGTGGTTGAGCCCCACAGCAATCGATGTTTAATATCTCGGACCGGTGAGGTCACTGCCGTGATCCAGATCTTGTTGCGTTCGGCGTAGTTTGCGAGCGTATAGGCCACACTCCTTTGCTCTTTTAATATTTCCATGCTGCATTCCACACCGAAATTTTGAAGTTGCTGAGCCGTCTCAAGTAAGACTCTGCGAGCTTTATCAAAATTCGCCACCGGACGCAGACGCTGCCCTAGAATTTTTCTTTTTCTTAAGATGTGCACAAGGTGTATGCGCGCCTTGAGCGGTTCGACGATCTTAGCAAACCGACGTAACGCCCTCAGACTGGGAGGTTCGGAGGCGTCAACAGCAAACAGAACCGCTGGCGCGGAGCTAAACTCTTCATGCACCGGATCTGCCACGTTGACGACAAGTAAAGGAACTGGAGATAAAAAAGATGCTGTTGAGGGGATGCCACCTAAAGATCCGTGAGCTAGATTTTGATGGCCATTCACTCCGAGAATAAGAAAATTCGTTCTTTTCTTAAAAATCCATTCTGAAATAGTACGAACGACGTCGTCGTCTGTGGATGAGGGAGCTTCAAGAATTTGAATGTCTTGATATTCTAATCTTTCCTTCAGACCCGAAGCCAGTGAATGCTCAATGTCTTTCACGATTTCATCATGGCGTTCTTTGTAAGTTTCTGAAGAAAACGGGAAATAACTTTTATGAACGACAGAGACAACGCAAAGTTCATCCAGAAATCCGTCTTTTTTCAAATGGCGCACTTGTTCACAAAGAGTCTCAAGTGAGCTACTTTCTCCGGCCATGGGATTGAGTGCAAGCATTCCTCGTCTCATCCTTTGAAGCATAACATATTTTCTGACTATTCATGCCGTGGGTTTTATGTTCGTCAACACTGGTCTTATCTCTATGACAGGATTGAAAGATGACATTAAAACTAAAGATTAGAGATCATGACCTATGACTTGGTGGATTCTCTCTTTCTTCGTTTATGCACTCTTATCCCGCTTCATTATGCGATCTCCCACTGTGATCTGGAGACTTCTCTTTGCGGCTCCTTTTGCAATCACTTTCATTGAAGCGATCAGTTCATTTTTGAATCGCCAGTGGCCAGAAAACCGTGACGGCCTTTCTGATTTCTTTGCTTGTATCGTTATGGGTATCGGCATGTGTGTCAGCATCTATGCGGGAGCTTATTTTTCAAAAGACGATGCAAAAAGATTCTTTCCGCTCTTGTTCTTTTTTACTGGATCTATGCTGGGCGTTCTTTGGGTTGATAATATTTTCGTGTTCTTCACTTTCTGGGAGGCCACGGCCCTTTGTTCATTTTTATTAATCGCTTTTCATTATGAAGACAGTGACACCCGTAAGAGCGCGCGGCAGGCCTTGATTGTAAACGCAGCAGGGGGCCTCTCACTCCTAACGGCGTTTCTTATTTTAAATCAAATGACCGGAAGCACTTCTCTCGATGAAATCATTCGTAGCCAGAATGTTAAGATTCATGAAAGTCCCCTCCTGATTTCTTTAATTGTCTTTGCCGCTATCACTAAGTCCGCCCAGTTTCCCTTTCATTTTTGGTTGCCTAACGCCATGAAAGCCCCTACGCCCGCCAGTTGTTATTTGCACTCAGCGACGATGGTTAAATTGGGAGTGTTTCTTTTGGCCCGCTTTTCTCCCCTATTTCAGGAAACGACTCTTTGGATTGTTCTGCTTGTGACTTTGGGAGGAATCACATCGCTGGGAGCGCTTTTTATTTCCCTGTTGAAAACAGATTTAAAACAGATGTTTGCCTGGACCACTGTGAGCGCCCTAGGTTCAATATTTATTCTTCTTGGAATTCCTCATGAGTATTCCTGGAAGTCTTTTGTCTCCTATATCTTTGCCCATAGTTGCTATAAAGCGAGCCTATTTCTATGCGTGGGAAATATCGATAAGCAAATTGGGACACGCAGTCTTTATAGCATTAACAATCTCACACAAAGAATGCCCATCACTTCGGCGGCGATGATTTTATCACTGGGATCTATGATTGGGCTTCCTTTCACCTTAGGTTTTCTAGGAAAGGAATACTTACTAACCTCGGTGCTGCATCTTAAAGGCGAAAACACCCTTCTTCTGATCGTGCTGGTCTGCACAGGAGCCCTTTCCATTGTGGTCGCCTACCGCCTTTTGAAATTGATATTTAAAAAAGATGCTAGGCCGAATCGTAGTTTGCGGGAAGCCCGGTTTTCGATGTGGGCTCCCGCATTGGCTTTGGCGATGGCGGGATGGATTTCGAACTTCTTCCTTAATGATATCAATGAATACTTTTTAAAACCTATCGTCTCTTCCATTTTATTGAAAAGGACAGATCTGGAGCTTCAAGCATGGACAGGTTTTAACATGGGTTTGGTTCTAAGTATTTGCACATTCCTTCTGGGCGGCATTCTTTCTTATTTCCTGGTACGGCGGTTAAGTCATATCGAGATCTGGTTGCGATTCGATCAGCAGCGCAAAGAAAAAAACGAAGTCTTACCTGTCTTAGCGAGTTGGTTCACAGAAGTTTTTCAGAATGGCAAACTAAGTAATTACTTGTACTGGTTGCTTTTGCCCCTTGGGATTTGGACCTTCTGGATGGCGTTCATGCAGGAATCACTTTCGTTGCTGAAAGCACCCGATATTTCGTCCGGGCCAGAGCTTTTGGCAGCCATCCTATTACTTGCTGGCCTTGTACCGCTTCTGAAGAGTTCGCGTCCTCTTTTGCAGGTGATGGGACTGGGACTCGTGGGATATGGGGTTGGACTTTTCTTTATTTTAGCGGACGCCCCCGATCTTGCGATGACTCAGATGGCGGTTGAAACCGTGTCGCTGTTGGTTTTCATTCTGTGCCTACAGCCATTGAAAACAAAACCTTTGCCGCTACCGGAAACTTATCAGATTCTTCGCGGGGTGTTTACGGTCCTTTCATTTTTTAGCATGCTTTGGCTGGTTCCTATTTTAGAAAAAGGCAAAGTTCCTTCGTTAATCTCTCCCTACTTTGCTGAAAACGCTCCCACACTCGGCAAAGGATCCAATGTCGTTAACGTCATCCTTGTAGACTTTCGAGCTCTTGACACCATGGGGGAAATCACCGTTCTTAGTATCGTGGCACTAGGAGCTTCGATTCTTTTTAAAAGATTGCGAAAAAGAGAAAATCCATTCACTCACTCACCTATCATAGATATCGCGACAAAACTTTTCTTAGTAATATTTTCCTCCATATCTGTCTATCTCCTATTGCGCGGTCATAACAATCCAGGCGGAGGTTTCGTCGGCGGTTTGATCTTAGCCATTGCATTGATCTTTCATTCCTTGGTCTTCGGAGAATTCTCTACGAGAAAAATTCTGTTAGGATCATCCCACCACTGGATGGTCGCGGGTTTAGGACTTTGTTTTGCCTCTGGGATCGCCCCGGTTCTATTTAAGGATCTTCCTCCTTTAACAAGTCTATGGCTTCCCGGGCCTGTATCCTTAGGTCTTCCGGTGGTTTTCGATGTCGGTGTTTACTGTGTCATCGTCGGCGTAATGACGACGGTGTTCTTTGCATTTAACGGAAGGACCTTGCGATGATTCTTTCTGTGATTTTTGCTGCAAGCATCTGGTTGATACTTTCAAGAGAATGGCTGCGTGTTATTATGGGCCTTTCACTGCTGGGGCACGCGACAAATTTATTTTTACTAAGCAGTGGATCTGAAAACGATATCCTTCCGCAAGCGCTCATACTTACTGCCATTGTCATTGGCTTAGCAATTCAGACGGTCCTTCTAATTTTTGCTTATTTCGCCCGCCAAGCCCAGAACATCGACGATCTGGATGACATGAAAGAGGTCGAATGATAGCAGTCCTTCCCATTGCTATATGTTTTATAACTGCCTTGTGCAGCTGGCTTTTAAACAGCCATTTAAAAGCGCAACGCCTGCTTGCGTCCTTCGGCTCGTTTGCGGTCTTAGTGTCCAGTGTTTTTATTTTTTGGAAAGTCTGGCAGTTAGGGCCTCTGACCCTCGCATTCGGCAACTGGCAACCACCATTTGGAATCACATTTCGAGTGGACTTATTAGGCGCGGCTCTTTTAATTGTTTCATCACTCATTTATTTTAGCGGCGTTTTAGTCTCAATAGCTTCGTTAAATCTTCGCGTTGAATTGCGCGGATATTATCCGTTATTTCATTTTTTGATTTTAGGCGTTCTAGGCGCTTTTTCTACCGGGGATCTTTTCAACCTTTACGTGTGCTTTGAGATTCTTCTGATGTCGTCGTTTTTTCTAGCATCCTTGATAAAAAGTAAAAATGCTCTTCAGGGATCATTTAAATACGCCGTCTTAAGTGTGATTTCTTCATTTATTTTTTTAGGTGGGATCGCCTTAATTTATAGCGGCACAGGCACATTAAACTTAAATCAACTTTCTGGAGTTTCTATTTCCGTTTCGGATTCAGCATTTCCGCTAGGACTGGGACTTTTAAGTTTTGCTTTTATGATCAAAGCTGGGCTTTTCCCATTTTATTTTTGGCTTCCCGCTTCGTATCCCTACGTGGTGACTCCGATGGCGGCCGTTTTTTCTGGACTGTTAACTAAGGTTGGATTGTATGGTTTAGTCCGAGTTCTTGCACCTCACTTAAGCCTCATCGATTCTTCTCTGCCCTTTTTGATTCAAGCATTAGCGCTTATTTCAATGCTCCTTGGAGTTTTAGGGGCCATTTCCCAAGACAATATGAAAAGCATCTTATCCTTTCATATTATTTCGCAGGTTGGTTACATTGCCTTAGCCCTGGCCTTGGGAACTGGCTTGGGGCTTGCCGCCTGCATCTATTATCTTTTGCATCACATGGTGGTGAAGACGAATCTTTTTTTTGTGGTTTCCTATATCGAATCAAACGAGAAGCGAAATCAGATTTCAAAAATTGGTGGCTTGTTAGAGCGAGATCCTTTGCTAGCGCTTCTTTTTGCGATTCCGGCGCTCTCATTGGCGGGTGTTCCACCACTTTCAGGTTTTTGGGCTAAGGTTTTTGCTTTAAGAGCCTTGTTAGAGTCAAGAGAAGTGCTCGGAGTTCTTTTTAGCTTGGCCGTCAGTCTACTCACGATGATGTCGATGCTAAAAATTTGGTTAGGAGCATTCTTAAAACCCTCTCCCCACTATCATAATAATCCAAAGCCAACGCGCTGGAGATGGTTTGTCGTCCCCATAATTTTACTTAATCTATGGACGGTGACGATGGGACTTTATGCGGATCAAGTTTTTGAAGTCGTACAAAAGATATCTTTAGATTTACGTCCCGGAGAGAAAACGCCATGACGACGAAGTTACGATTGATTATCGAAATATTCGTTCTTTTTATTCACGATTTTTTTATTGCCGTTTATGAAGTGGCTTCCGCCCTTTTTTATCCTAATGAAGACCTCCATCCCGTGATTGTGCGGATGCCGACTCTTCTAAAGAACAAGAAAGCGTTGTGGCTTTTTTCTTTGATAATCTCTCTGACGCCTGGTTCTTTGGTGGTGGATTTATCAAAAGACCAAACGGTGCTGTACATTCACTTCTTTCATGCGCCGGATAGCGAAAAAGCCATAAATACTTTAAAAATGCGCTTTGAGCAGCGCTTGTTTAAGCTTTTTCATTCAAAGGACAACGTATGATGTGGATCTTATCATCACTGCTAATCATAGCTTTGGTCCTTGGAACTCGAAGGCTCTTGCTAGGTCCCACCCAAGCAGATCGAGCCGTCGTTTTTGATTTACTGACAGCAGTATTAATTGCGGCGACGGTTTTAATCGCCATTGTCGTTAACGATCACAAAGTGATGAGCTTAGTCATTGTCCTTGCCGTTCTTTCATTCGTAGGCACTTCGTTATTTGCTTTTTATATTGAAAAAACCAGGGGGTCTTGATGAAATTCCTTGTCGACGGTCTTCTATTTCTGGGAACTATCTCAATTCTTTTGGCAGCTGTAGGTGCGATGAAGTTTCCGGATACATTAACCAGAATCGCCGCCATTACTAAGGCCTCAACGCTGGGATCTGTTTGCTTTTGCTTGGGTGGCGCGTTGCACTTTATGCATCTGGAAACGGCATTAATATTAATTGTTTCTTCTTTGATACTCGCATTAGGCATACCCATCAGTTCACATTTGATAAGTCGCTGCCGCGTGAAAGAGGGATCACAGCCCCACCTTCTTTATTTAAAAAGAAACGACCATGAAGAAGACTTTATTGCAAGCAAGCCACCGCACGCTTCGCATTTAGATTAGGTGCAAAAATAGTTCTGGCCCGGGTCACATTGTTTTTAGTGACGTTAGTACTTATTCCAGCGCCGGACTGATTCTTTAATGGCAGCGTGGCCTTTAGCTCCAGAAAAACCGAATTCACGCAGTAACCATTTGGATCACTGACGGTATCATTCATGAAATTAACCGGGTCGACACGCACGCCTTTTTTTGTGCCCAGATATTTGGCCACAAATGAGCTGACGTTAAACTCGGAAGGACGATTTTGCAGCAAGACAGTCACTTTGTTTGTTAGAGGCTCTATTTTAATGAGATTAAGGTCTGTTTTACGAAGACAGACAATCACTGTCGAGGACGCATACACTTCACTGCTAGTGACGAAGACCGAAGGCCTTTTCTGAACAGACGCTCCTTGCGCATTCTTCGGCATCTTCAATAGGACACTGGCATAATTAAAGCGAATTGGATTTCCGTTTGCGTCGGTTTTCGGCAAGCCGTCATAGGGGTCCCTCGCCGAATTCAAGTTCATCGTCACCGCACCGACCTCATAGCGGCGAATAAAGCGCCGGTCAGCATCGACGAGTGAAATTTCCGTCGGCGCTTTGCCAGACTGAAACAGTGAAGAGATCGTGGCATCGGCCGATACGCGCAGCTCGTTAGCCTCTGCCGTTTTATCGGCGTCGCCACTTTCGGACCACGAGCGCATCGTACGTTCTGATCTCAGCACGCGATCTAAGGTCGTGTAACGAAAGACTGAATGAGTTGCGTCTGCTAAGCAGACTTCTGGGGACTCTTGAGGAGTCAATGAACTTAACCCAAAATAGAGACCGTCATTTGCCGACAGGAGATCCTCTGTCGGCTCTAAACGAACGATATTGCGCACATCATTTTCGACATTTTTAATCGCCAGGGACATGTCGATCTGTGCCGAACTCCAATCATCGAGATTCTTCTTTTCAGAGAAAAAGTAATAAATAACCTGCACAGTGCCTGCAATCACTAAAGTTGCTAGTGATGCAGCCAAAAGCAATTCTATCATGGTAAATCCGCGACTTGATTTCTTCATCGTTTAAAAATCACAATCTGATTTGTAAGAATAGTTTTACCCTCGCCATCACTCCAACCCCAAACCTTCAATGTCACTTTACGTAAAGTGTCCGAGTATTTTGGAAGCTTTAATGACGACGAGCTGAAAGACGCATCGATAGAAGAAGCTGGCAACACCTCCCACCCTACAAACACCTGATCCGCTGTCAGAGAAGGCTCGGGACATTCCGAGGAATTTAGATCCACAACAGATTCAGACACAAAGGTTTTATCTGTTTTATAAATACGCATCAGGCATTTTCCAATCGGAACTATATCGCCTATCTGTAAACCTTTCAGCTCAATGACATTGTCGGTAAGAAGTTCTTTTAAAACAATCGCGCGATCCACGTGAGTCACGTGCTTGCGCGATGTAAGAACGAAGAATAGAAAGATTGAAACACCAATGACAGAAATGCCAATGGCCATCAGGACTTCAATTAAAGTCATACCGCGTGAATTCATCATTTGGCATTCCTTGTTTCAATAACCGGTTGATCCACACCCACAATAGAGCCCACGTTCCTAAAATCATCATCTGGCGAAGTATGAACAAAAATATAACTTCCATTATTCACTGTGGGAGCGACAGCATAGCGGTCATAAAGTTCCGTCGGTGTTGATGGTGAAAGGTAGGCCGCATTCTCTAAAATACACGGAGTGAAGGACGGTCTGTTCTGATAATAAGAACTCATATTATAAGTGAAATGTTTATGAGAAAGGTCGAAATAATTCAGACTGACACCGCGGCCGTCAGTCAGCCTATGAAGAGGCGTGTTGAGATCTCTTTTACCCGGAACAACCGTCGTGTCGAAATCGACATAGATACGAATTCCTTTAAGCATTAAATCGGATTCATGTCGAGCACCGCCGATAGAAGGATGTGCATTTTGCTCCCAAAAGACATTCGGATAGTAACGTCGAGGCAAATGTCCGCCGTCATAATAACGTGAACCCGCTGGAGGCAAGGCCGAAATCGGGTCGGTATATGTCGGCATCGAGGCCATCTCAGAAATATTGTAAGTCATGTAGGGTGGCAACGGATGACCGGCCATGGTAACCATGCATTGATTAGCAATAAACTGTGCTGCTGACGAATCAGGTCCATTCCACAATCCCTTCAATATGAAGGGTCGTCCCGCATCCACCGTTGCTGTCGTAATAAGACTGACATTGTTTAAATGATAGCGACGATAGCCGTACTTGAAACCATCCTCTTCGTGACGTGGATCAGTCAGGTTATGAAGAATCGGACGAATCTTTCCACCTGAAGAGGGCCAGCGGGATTTCAAATAGCCTTCACTCATAGGAACATAAAAAGGACTGACTAAATGCACTTGCTCGGGTGATAGCAGCACCATGGAGATACCCGGCTTCGTCCCCCCGGTCGCATCCATATTAAAAAATACTTCACGCAAGCGGCCTGTGTCTGTATCTAACGGCGATGTGGTATCAGGCTGAACCCCACGCAGGGTGATCGTGTCTTCGCCGACAACCCACAAGGCTAATTTCTTTCTGGCGACACTATCGGACAGCGCCCCGACCATAAGACCCTGATTATTACTTTGTCTTATCTCGGTTGGGACTTTTGCATAAACCACTCGGCGTAAGAGTCGGTTGGCGACACTCGCATTTGAAAGTTGACCCGCGTTGAAATTATTTAAGCTTAAAGACTCCATGTCCACGCGTGATACGCGAGTGCACTCAGTCCCCGCTCCGTTGGCGGCATACTGTTTTTGAAACTCGCTATCCCAGATTGCGCAGTCTTCATAGGCATTCATAGGAGAACTGATAACCTGACCACAGGCCCTGGCATCTTCCTCTAACGCCTCTAAGTTGTCCCAATTCATAGTCGGAGATGGCACCACTTCGGCATCAGAAGTGTATAAATAGCCTTCGAGACCGGCATCTTTTCTCCACTCTCTAAATCCTTTTGGAAAGTGCTCGGAGTGAGAACAATACTTCCCCGAGGTCAATGCATCCGGGCGCGACATACAAGTTGCATTCATACGGATCCCGAATTTGTTGGCATCAGCATATTCGTAGTAAAAAATAGAATAGCGATCGACGTCATTAAAATAGCTGCCCGAATCCGTCGCACTCCATGCTTGTAATGGAGGATTTCCGCCGAACAACGCCACCGGGTACACTAATTCGCGCAAACTTGATTTCGTGTTAGGTCCGGAAGTTTCGTTGACGACTTGATCACGCAGAGATTCGGCGACGGTCGAACTTTTTGTAAAGACCATGGACCCCGCACCAGAAGAGCCAACAGAAACAGCAGGCGTACCCCAAGCATTGGAATAAGGAGCTAACAGTGTAGGTAAGTTCCCCACACCGGCCCAACTGGCGTTCGGGCGTGGAAGACTCCAGGGAGCATAGTAAATTCCTCCCGTGAACTGCATGCGATCACCTTGAACCACTGTGCCCCACTCACCTGGCCAAATCGGTGCAGAGCCCGCCCATCCAGTATTGGGGTTCGGCCGGTGGATCATGGAATAGCCGACTAAAGGTCCTTTGGTGTAAATACGACGGTCTTTAGCGATCAAAGCGGAGGGAGTCTTGGGACTGTACGCCCTCTGTAAAACCACGCTGCTAGAGCTTCCTGAAAAAAGCAGATAATCTGAGACATCTAAAACTTTAACGTGTTTACGAAACTTCGATTTCAGCTTCCGGTAAGCTCCCGTCGCCGTCATTTCGAAGTTTTTCGTCGTAAAATTAAACACGGTGTCGACTCTCCAAGAAACACCGTTCGGGAGTTCACCTTCGACACTGAAGGACTCGGCCTTCAAGCATTGACTGTCAGGCGGCGGCTCCCACAATCTGCGGGCTAACGCTGATTCCATCACCGCAAATGAGGAGCTTGTCGCCTCATCAAGCAGCACTTGGTCAAAATCAAGAGACTTGTAATTATAGTCCTTAGTAAACACATCCAAAGATGTCATAAGGACGATCACTCCGACGACACAGAGAACGGATACAATAAGAAGGGTTCCTTGTCCCTTTTGCCCTAAAAACCTGATTTTGTTCATATACAAAGAATAATGAATTTCCCCAATGATGGTAGCTTTAATTTCCTCCCGAAAACAGTTTTTCTGGATTGAGCTTGCATTCGAAGAGCTGACAAGGGCAATTACAATATAAACGGGGTATTTACGGGAACATTCAAACGAGACAGCAGAGATCTTGCGCTCTTCGACGAAAACAGCAAAGCTAAGACGTTATTCAAATTCGAATCTTCCAATCTAAACTGCGCTTTCCTCTTTCCTCCTTTCATCACAACGCAGTCTTGAGAACCGAGATATATTTTGAGTATTGATCGTGAGATGCGCAGATTCGACTCCATCACAGATCGAAGAACCACTTCCACAACACATTTAAAAAAAGTGTTTTGCTAAACACGAATCTAATTCCTCCGACTCTTAAGTATCGTTTCCCATAGGTAAACATGTTTCAGTGATATCGCAGTGAAACGTGGGAACCCATCAGCGAAAAAGTGTAATTAGATCACTGCGTATCTAAAAAACATCAAAGTCATTTTCGCATTTTCTGATGTTATGAAAGTGCACACACCAAGTAGTTACTAATAGTTCAAGATAACGATACGTTAGCTTCTTACGAAGAAAATCTGATAAGAAGTGAAATGTGCGATGGGTTCATCAAGGGTTCATACAAATGAAGTACTTGATTGTTTTCGCAATTGTGATTTTGCGAACATAATTTAAATTCCACCTTTTAAAAAACCGAGAACTCGTTTACAAACTCGCCAGCTCAAAAACAAAATTGGTACGTCACCGGAAAATCTAGGGCCGCTGTCGTCTGCTAAACACGGAGTTTTTAATGATCAAGAACGTTTTGAAGTTATCATTGGTTGCGCTTATTCTTTCAGCGAGCGGCGCTCACGCAGACGAATTCGATGGTGGCAGCCCTGAGTATGATCCTCGTCCAAATCCACACTACACTGAAGCAGAAATCCAAAGAAAGATTGAAAATGAGATGGCAGTCGCTTGCCGCGGCAACCTTTGCTCTATCGTAGGTACCGACAGTGCGGGTTCTGGCTGGACTGTGAGCTTTCAAGTAGGTTACGGCAACAATCCAAATGGCACGGGCAATAACTTCTACATCGGCGAAGGCAGCAACAACGCCAACAACAGCGATTACTATGCGGGTATCACTGTGACTTACAAAAATTACGTTTGTAATTCGACTTTACGTGTGACGCCTTCTGTTTACCGTTTCGTTAATACATATATGTACAACATGGTAAATACGGATGGTTCGACAAAACGTAACTTTTCTCCCGCCGATCAAACTGTCATCTTATTCTACACGACCATGTTGAACAAAGTTGATAACTGCAAACCGACTAACTAAGCGTTAGTTGGCTTGTTTTATACGTACCTCTTCCTATTTTCTGAACGTATCTGAGGATTCATGAAGCATGTTTTTGCAATTTTAGTCTTGATGGGAATTTCTGCGCCCGCCTTCAGCGTGGCTCAGCAAATTCCCGCTCATCAGACGACACTTCTAAGTCCCTTGCCGTTCACCAACCGCGCTCAGTGTGCGATTGACTCAGAAAAGCCGACCTCTTCTATCTTCGTGATGATTGACGGCTATAACGCCGCTAAAGTCGCAAATTCTGTCGCAAAGCTTTCGGGACTTGATACAGCAGCTTATTCCGCTAAAGCGATGAAAGAGTTCCGCCTTTCAGTCGCGTATATGACGTTAAATATCATGAATAAGATGGTGCGCGGCCACCTGCCTGTTTTACCCGCAAACTTAAAATCTGCGAACCTTCCAAAGTACCTTCAAGTATCCCGTAACTGTGAGCAATCCAAAGGAAATGCTTGCGCCGACTTGCAAGACTACTTAAGCCAACTTTGGTACAATGCTGGAAACCGTGCCGCAATTACATCTATTGACCGCTTTACGACAGCCAACTTCCCGCTTCATGCTTCTAAAGACCGTCTGGGCTGTTATTACGTTAAAAAATTCTCTGCTCTTCAAGGACATCTGCATAACGCTGAAGTCACCGCAAGCAATCTTCAAGACATCGCTCTAGCTTACATGAACGAAGCTGATTATATCACAGGCTGTTTTGATGCTGACGATACGTTGAGCAACCGTTTCGTCACTCTTCAATTGGATTGGGCGACAAACCCACAATCTTTAGAAATTCAAGGTTTTGATTTCTGGAACAGTTTAAAGATTTACATGTCCTGGGCTTGGAGAAATACGAACGAACTTGAAGTGATGAGCCCGACATTCGGCAAGCTCTTTAGATCTATTGCTCTTGAAGAAGCTGTTCTTTATACACCGAACGGCTGCCGCAGTATGACCCCACCGTCTTGCGATAACCAATACCTTTCTATCAACAGTTTGCGTGAGTTAGCGAAAGCCACTGGCGGAAATAACAGCGAATTCTTCGATACAGTGCCTGCAGGAACTGAGGCTGAGATGCTGGAAAAAGGCGTTCGAGGCGTTAATAACGATTTCCTAGGGACTCAATCTTTCGATAAAGCTGAAGAGTGGTTGTCGAACTTCCGTAAAAACCTGATTCAGTCGCGTGGTATTATGAAAAATAAATACCAGTCGGCGATGACGAACATGAACCTGCTTCAAGATCAGCTAGGCATTCAAGGCTTAACCGCAAGTGTTTCTGCTGATATTAAAAATCATGGATCCACTGAGCAAATGATGAATGAGTTGTACTACATGTGTACGGAAATTCGTCTTGCGGGCGATGAAACACTGGACTTCTTAAAGTCAGACATTGAACGCGTTGCTCAGCTTAAAAACATGACGCAAATGCCTTACTCTGAGAAACGTTCCTTGAGTGAGCATGTGAACTACTTCAAAGAAGTTTCGGCGCGCGTTCTACCTGTGTGTAACGAGCTTGAAAAAACGAACTTCTGGAATAAAACTGGGTACACAGTTAACAAACTGGGATTCGCTCCTTGGGCTAAAGACATGTTGCAGATCAACGCAGCAGGCACAGAAGAACAAGGCACCAAATTCACGCCCACGGCGTTCAATGGAACTCCCCTTCTTTCTTGGAAAACACACGCCGGCTCCTCTTCAGCTTCTCAGGTCATCTGCTACAACTCTATCGATTGCACTCGCTTGATGATTAAGAGCATGGTCGACCTTTACGCGGTTTCAACTTATGCCGATGCCTTGATTCCTCTTGCAGGCAAATCTTCAGACCCAAATCTCTTCAACCCATACTCTGAATTGAAAACATGTAAGATGTATGATCCTTGGTATCAAACACAACGAATGAACAAAGTGTTTATGACGGATCTTGCGAATACCGCTCTTTTCGGGTGGAATATCCTTCCGATCTATATCGATGTTGACTTCAAAGCTCCTCGCGTAGCCTCTTTCAAACAGTTAGTTCAGGACGGAACAATCAAATTTGACCCTCGTTTTGAAAAATCAAAAATTCAAACGTCGATTGTCGCAGATTTTGGGCCGTTAGTAGGTGCTCCCTGCGCTCTTTCTCTAAATAACAACGGTCTTCGAACTTTTAATTTCTATGCGTTTTCTGGAATCACTTTGAACTATTGCGATGGAAAGCAACAGACCGAGGTTATTTCAAATAACCCAAGTGATTTTGCTACCGGAAAAGACAATGCCCGCTCGTTCTGCGGCGGATGTACGATGAACTTTATGGCGGTTGCGGGCGCATCGACGGCTTCTCTTTCTGTATTTAATCCGGCTAAGTTTGTGGTTTACATGGTTCGTACATTCCAGAAGTACTTCCATGCCAAGAAAGATAAAGTAAATATCCCTAAATCTTGGAACGTCAATGCGGCCTATGCTGCAGAAGTTTATAAAAAGTACGGTCAAATTCCTTCTCATTGCGTAGATCAATTGGGTAAAGGTTTAAAATGCTTCAGCGATACGTGCGCGGCAAAGGCCGCATCGGTCTTTGAAGAAACTTTTAATACGAAAGTTCACTCTGTCTATATTCGTGAGGACGATCGTCATCCAAGTCATATTTCAGCAAACACTCAGCGCGAAGCTTGGATTAAGTCGGATCTGTGCAAAGGCGAAAGTATAGTGCGCTTCACTTGCAATGAACGCAAAGTTGAAAACACTAAAGTTCACTCTATTCGTGGATTTCACAAATCTTGCCGCAATGTGATTGGAGATCGCCGATGAAATTGATCTTCGCTCTTTTCATCACTTTTATAGCCCTATCGTCCGCACACGCTTGGTCTATCACCTCTCAGGTCAAAGTAAGTCAGAGTGGTCAGTTTCAAGACAGTGTGACTCTGTACTGTCGCCCTGACGAGGCTCTTTGCAAGAACGTGTGTAACGATGCGAACGCTTGCTGGAAAGAGCAAGATGTCTGCTTCAACTGCTTGGGCATGGCGAACAATGTTTTGCGCACCGTTTTTACAGAATTAGAAAGACTTTATAGAAACACAAATCAGGTTATTGAAGTCAAAGATATCGAGAAAGTCTTTCGCAAAGACCACGTCTTTATCGCCGCTCGCAGCATTTATAACTTCTATATGGATTTAAACAAAGATGAGGTTCAAACGTTGTTCCAAAGTCTTTGCCCGACTCGCAGTGCACAACCACTGGTCGTTTTAGGTAAGAACTCAAACAACGAGCCCGTGCAGATCAAATATATCATTTGTGAAGGCACGGGACAGTATAACCAGGACATGTATGTCCTGGAGTATGCTCCGCAGACTGAAATTGGTAACGGTAATTTAAATTTAAACAAACCTTAAACGGTACGTTAGCTCAAAAGGAGAAAAAATGACTAACTTTATGAAACTTGCAGCAGCTGCAATGCTTTTCATCGCTGCTCAAAACGCGAACGCAATCTCTTTGCGTTTTAAATTCAAAACTTTCAGCTCTGGCCCAGACATTTACGCGTGTAACGCGGGTCTTCGCCACGAAGCTTCTGCTCACAAAGTGTGCTACTTCGAAGACACTAAAACGGCGTGTACTCCACAAGAGTGTAACGGTACGGTTTGTAACACTCGTTGCGTTTGTACTAACGACAACGGTGGTGAGTACCTTATGGACTACATGAAAGGTTCATACAGCACTTGGAACCAATCAAAAGTTGAGTGGAACCAAACTTGGACTTCGACAACAGCTCAAGCGGGTCAAGGCGCATACAACACGCTTGTTCCTCACGCTGACGCTTTCAAAAACAGAATTAAAGAGTTGAGCTTCAACCTTGGTTCAGAGCTTTACGGAGCTGAGTACTTCGTAGACATCTGCTACCGTGGCCCTCAAATTGAGTACTTCGAAGACGGCGTTACTGCGAACTGGTCTTTGCAAGCTCAAGCTACAGCTACCGATTTTATTGCTAACGCGGTAAACGGTGGTGACAACACTCAAGACGGTTTGACTATGAACCCAACAGGTATCAAATACACGACTTTGGCTGGTTTGAAAGTTCAAGCTATCACAGTGTGTGACCTTCAAGGTATGGGTCAAATCCAAAAGTCTCGTAACAACGCGGGTTACTACAACACGCTTGATAACGAAGCTTCTTTCTCTAACTGGAATTCACCAATGCAAGCGTCTGGTGACTTCTACACGAAGTCAAATCAAGTTCAAATCAACTCTGTTGCTAACTTGATCAACTCTACTATCGACAACAGCACAAAAGCTCCACGCTTCTGCCGTATCCGTTACATCTTCTCTGAAACTGACGGTGCAGCAGGTTCTCAAGTTTTGTCTAAAAACTTGCGTAAATGGCAACGCCACGGTGCTGAACTTTGCACATACACTAAGATTGAAGAATCTGTAGAGCAGTAATTATTAGAGACTCCGTCAGAGAGCCTTACCGGCTCTCTGCTCAAAGGAAGACTGAATATGAAAATTTTAAATACAAAATCTATCTTTCTTTTTGGAGTTCTTCTGTTAATGGCAGGCGAGGTTTTCGCCTGCCGCACTTCTCGTGATATGAAGCACAGCTTTGTGATCGACTTCACACAAGCCCCTGTCATTCGTCCTTATGGAGATGGCACGAACTCGACGATTCTTCCGCAAATGGTGGAAAAATGTACGGAAAGCGCGGGCAAGTATTTGATGTTGAGTAAAGGCGTGTTCATGCCGACGCAAGTTTCCGACGTCGCAGATATTTTTCTTGATGGAGATATCCCTACACCCAATCTTTGCCGAATCGAGAATCCGATTTTCGCAAAAGGTGTAGATTTCGATCAAAAGAAATCTCTGGTCCTGCGCCAACAAAAATTCTTAAAACAATGCACATTCATCTCTGTCGCCGAACTGAACGGACGTCCCCTTCGTTATAAGCATGAACAAGAGCGCTGCAAGGTCACAAACCAAGGTGCGAGCATTGTGCAGCTTGAGGGCGACTACTGCTTCTTGAATATCAATCCGAGCTACAACCTGGCGGTCACTTTGGGAGTGAAGCCAGAGTGCTTACACATTGACACAATGAAGGAGCTAGGGCTTGAATTCGGCGATATCGAAGCGGCTTTAAACACTTATGTTACGGGTGATGATACGGGCCTTAGCACCGAAGTAGACCCTATCGGTTCATCTCGCTACCGCTACACGTTCCAAGCACAAGAGTCCATGTTGAAGCTGAGTGAAGACATGGGTCCTGAAGCTCCCCGCTTCCCGGACACTTACAATGCTGAATTGAATATGGGTGACTTGCAATTTGCACCCGCCGGTGATCAGCGCTTGGATCTTAACATGTATCTTTCCGTGGATAACTTCCACAACTCGGTTTGTAAAAACGGCCTTTGCGTAAATCCGTCAAACTACAATATTCCCGTAGCGGCAGAGGTTGAGATTTTTAAAATTGAACAATCTGGCAAGCAAACATTTGTCGACGGCTGGTCCACGGGTGGAATTGCTCAAGGCAGCTGGCAGGGCTTGATGCGTTTTCCACAACAGTCTATCGATGGCGCCAGCTTTGAAAAAGGTCAGGCCTATAAAGTCATAGTGACAATGATAGATCCGTTTGAAGATTTCTACATTTTCTTAAATCGTGCGGAACAACTTTTAGTAGATCTTAAGGGCGTCAATGGCGTGGCCGGTCTAGATACGATCCCATCGTTGAACTCTTTGCATTTACTGCCGCACCTACCGAATTTATTGGGTCTGCCAAACATCACTTCGAATGATATCAATGGCGACTTGGCCACTTCCTTGGCTTTCTTTAAACAGTTGGGCGCGACTCGTTTATGGCCCGCTTTCTATGGAAATTTATGCGACCCAAGCCATGGTCAGTGTTTCCAAGCGAGCAAACAAAAATTCTGGAATCGCTTCACTACTACCTTCACTGTGGGCGATCTGGATGATCAGGGCACATACAAGCTTGAAAACATCCGCTTGGTGAAAGAGTCTCCGAATAAAGTGATCATGGATAAAAAAATTAAAAGTCTTCCTCGTTACACTTGTGAGCCGTTCTAATGAAACTTTTGACTCTTAGTTTACTTTGGATCTTTTCAGGCTCTTTGGCAATGGCTCAGCAGGCTGGGATCAACGCGGTCTCAACATCTGAAGACATTTATGCGTGTAATTTAAGTTTAAACGCCGTTCCTACAGAAAACCCTATTGGCAAGATCATGGGGTCTTTGATTTGGGAAGACTTAACGGTTTCAGAAAGCTCCATTAGTAGAACTCGCAGTGGCGGCTATGTTTTAAGCGATGACGTTGCAGCTATTTTTGATTCTTCAGCACAGTGGAATGCCGCTTTAACTAACTTGAAACTTTCTTTTTCTACAGAGCAAATGGGCGTTGGATACAATGTTCATGTTTGTTATGTCGGTCCCACGAAAAAAGAAGTGGGTCGTAACGACCAGTCTGAAAAGACTTATGACATCGTCAGCTCGGTTTACCATTCTTTGCCGGACTACGCGAAATTTGCGCAGCTTTACTATCGCACGATCACTCGCTGTGACCTTCGCGGTATGGGCTCTCAATCAGCATCTCGCCCTAATAACCAAACCCGGCCTTCGGGCACTATGGAAGTCGACTATTCCTATACTTCAAACTGGGCAGCTTTCGATGGCTCTTATAAAGAGACCACGGTCATTGTTAATGCCAACCGTCCTAAGAATGTCCCTCGCTTTTGTGAGATCATTTTTCAGTTTAAAGAGGGCAGCACCGACCTGCGCCCGAATGATTTAAAATACACTGAAGTGAATCTGGGCGTAGATATTTATTAAGGCGTTTGTTTGAAAACTCTTGTAGCACTTTTTATCCTAATGAGTTCTTCCATGTCCCACGCCAAAGTGTGGACCGCAATGAACTCTTGGAATGAAGAATGGGAAAAGCGCTATTCTTCTTGGGTGCAAGAAAACTATAAATTCGACATCTTTTCAAATCCCGCAAGCAATTGGTATGGTATTGCCACAGATTGTGCGGATGCTGTTTATGCTGTTCGTATTATCTTTGCGTATGAAAATGCTCTTCCTGTTAGATTCACTAATATAGAAAACATGAAGACGAGCTTAACAAACACTCTGTCGAACTGGGATCATTTGCCGGAAAGGCAACGCCTTCGCGAGTTTATCAATCATGTCTCCCATCTTACGAGTACGAAGACCCTAGGGTACGATACCTACCCGATCAAAATTGATCGCCTGATTTTTCAACCTGGTGTGGTTTTTCTAAATCCCGTTTTGACGCCTGAAGAAGAAAGTATCGTGGGGACTCGTGGAGGGCACGCTGAACTCGTGACTCATCTTGAAGACAACGGATACATCCGGACACTGTATTCAACGACACCCATGAAGGTGCGTGAACTTATCACCACTCGCAATCCCTATTCTTGGCCTCTGAGTCGCCTGGGGGGATTCCGTATGTGGAAAACAGACGCTCCTACGCCGTACAGCAGTGAGGAGCAGTTCTCTATGGCAGGGTGGCGAGAAAATATTTCGCCGTCTCGAAAACAAATCTATCAATGGCACGAAAACATTCGCAAAATCCTGCGTTTTCGTGTTCCCACTGTTGATGAACGCATTGAGGTCGTGGTCGAAAGCATCTGCAATCTATGGCAAGGCCGCATTTTATCTGTGAACACGGCCTGGAACAACATTCAAAGCAATGGCGGTCGTTGCCTCTCTGCAGGTTTGATGAACGAATATTCCACCCATAAACGCGACGCACGCATTCGTGAAGCTTATGGGCAACTGAATGATTTAACTTATTGGAAGAAGAATAATTATCCCAACGAAGAAGGCACCGACGGCTCTATTCGTGATGCCAAAGAAATTTTACTTCGCTGTCGCGTGATGACGGGAGTCTCTGCAACAAATGCGTGGGAGCTTTTTTTAAAAATGATTGATGGCCACTTGAACTCCGATGCAGTTTGGAGTCCGGCAGTACGTTGGGGTGAAGTCTCTAGTCAAAGAGGTGTTCGATGTCGTTAATATCCGCTTTAGCAATGACTTGTCTTGTTTATGGTCCCGCTGAAACACGAGAGAACTTTCTTCTGTATAAAATCCTGCAACCTTTGCAAATCAGCGAAGGAAGCATCCGCACAACGTCTTTAAATCAGAATTCACAAGTCGAGCACTGGGACTTTAAGATTATCCAAGACAGTTCGGATGCCTGTCCAGGTGCCGTCGTTGCAAAAGATCGTAAAGGACGCACGGCCGCGTTAAAGGGGCTTTATAAGGGGCCTGCCGGATACACCAAAGGAACTCTCTTATTTGAAGATGAAGAAGGCATCGTCTTTCGCGCTTTGATCGCATGCCCTGAGGTGGTTCTAAATCCCACGTGTGATTCAACGTGGGAACCGGTAGAAGGCTGGGAAGTTCTATAACTTAGAACTTCCCTTTTGGATTACTTTCTAGAGCGTTTCATGATCTGCTCTGGTCCAATCAGAATCAGATCTTCTTTCAATTGAAACTCAGAACCGATGTAATCTCTTTTTTTAGAGTTGAACGTCGCAAAGTCGACATTCATCTCTGTAGAACGATAAAGTTCTTCCGGAGTGGTCACGTTCGGCCCTACTCCTGGCTCTTTAATGATCGTCACTTCAAAAGTGTTCGTATCATCGTCGTAGTGAGATATCTCAATCTCGGCACCTTTCATAATTTTTAAAGCCTCAAGCTCTGCCTGGGAAGGCTTGCGAGGCTCTTTGGACTCTTTCTTTTTCTCTGGCGTTGCTTCCGCTTTCGCCGGAGCTGCTGGTGTCTCTTTAGCAGGAGCTGTCTCTACCGCAAGCGCCCAGGGTGAGATCATCATTGTGATTGCAATTGCTATGATGGACTTCATTATTTTGCTCCTTTTCTTTTTGTCGAGTTCGTATCCTTCGAACGGCCTGAGTTAGTGGAGTACTTGCTTTTTCCAGAGTACTTCGACGACGAAACCCCGTTGGATCTCGCTGCTGCTACCGCCGCTGCTTCAGGCTGACATTGTGCCGGGCGTTCCATTCCAGAATTATCACTACAATTAGAAGCTCTTGCTCCTCCGAAGTAGTTATATACCAACGATCCTACACCCAAGGTTTTCATGACCGTTGATAAGTCTTCGTAGTTCACGCCTGTACATCCCCAAGTATTAGAGGTTCCCGCAGGACTTGTTCCGTGGATGATAACCCCACGTTGCCCAAGGCTGTCCTGACCAGAAAGACCGGCCATACCTAGCGAGTTCGAACTATTATAGCGTGCCCCATTGTGAACAGCGGTCAAGTGAAATCCAGGAGGAGTCTTTCTTGAATTTTCGGTGCTGCACGCCTCTAAGCGTCCACTGCGGTCAGAACCCACACCCCAACTGATTGGAAAACCTTTTACGCAGTTTCCATCTTGGTCGAAGATGTACATTGTCGGGCGACCATCGCCTGAATAGTCGTTCACGGCAATCATCTTGCCGGGAGACAACTGCGCATAAGAACAAGTTTGCGTGAATCGCTTTGCCTCACCGAAAGCGGTTTTCACATGAGAAGGTACAGATCCGCAACCTCCCCCAGTGGCGGAGTAGGACGACGAACCTGATGTATAAGGTGTGTAGTAACTACTTCCTGCGCTGCTAGAGTTGCTGTCGTTGCTATCAATGATCTTGGAAGGACGACCGAACAGTGCGGCTGCTTGGGTTTGTGAGTAACCTAGAAGCAAAGCCGACAATACCAGAATAAGTCTTGCCATGATTCCTCTTTGTTAAATGAGTCCCCGTTATGGATTTGTTCTTAAAGTCTATCTGAGCTCTCGAAAAAACTCGCGAAGATTATTTTTTCCCTCAATAAAACGGATCATTTTAAGACAGAGGTCGAAGCGCAACAGGGATTATGTAACAGACAAATCCCTCACCTGCGGTGCAATTTATTTTAAAGCACTTTCGATTTTCTTCACAAAAGCAGAATCATCGGATTTCAGACCTTCCTTCTTAGCTATCATGACACCTTCTGCATCCAGCAAATAGATAACGTTAGAATGAACATACTCTCCAGAGGAAAGTTTTTTGTAACGGACCCCGAGTGCGGCGGCAACTTCAGCAACATCTGAGGAGTCGCCCCTTAGCATCTGCCACTTCACTTTCTTTTTTTGAAGAAACTCTTTCATAGTGGAGGCCGTTTCGTTTTCGGAATCAAATGAAAACAGCGTTACAGAAACGCTTTGTTTCCTAGCCGGCAGCTTTGAAATAAGCTTTTTAAGGTCTTCTACTAGTAAAGGGCAAGCCGTTGTACAGCGAGTGTAAAGCATAGCCACTAGGCGCGGCTTTCCTTTTAGGTCTTTCAATAAAACTTTTTTTCCATCGCTATCGACCCAACTGCTATCGAGTTGATAAAGAGAACTGCCAGGAATGGGATTTGCTGATTCCAAGGTCTCAGTCCCATGATGTCCATGCCCATCTTCGTGAGCGAAAACATTTAGAGAACAAAAAATCAAGAATACGATTATGGATTTCATTTTTTCTCCTCAATAAAATTTTTTACGCAACGGAATCCCAATGATGAAGTTGTGTATTGGGCTTGCAAGCTGGAACGAAGCGCATAGCGCATAAATGCACCATATTGTTTAGGTTTTTTGGTGTTTATCGCAGCCCCGGCGCAAAAAAGATCGCGGTTCACACCTTCACGTGAGTCTCCTGACATCACAACACTGCCGAAGTCATCCACCCACTCCCAGATGAGTCCGGCCGTATCATAGAGACCAAACTTATTTGGTTTCAAAGATTTCACGTTCTTTATTTCATCTTGTCCTTTGGCGTACCACTTCAATATTTTTGCTTCATTCTCGGGACTGTTTGCATCTGCAAAGTACTCCCATTCCAAAATCGTGGGGAGTCGCTTGCCCTGTGATTTACAAAACGCGCGCGCTGCAAACCAAGACACGTGAACAACAGGGAAACGCCCCGTACCATCAGGAAATGTTAGGTCGTCCCTCCAAGTTTTTAAATAGGAGGAGTCCGCAAGAAGCGGAGTAATTTTTGACTTTCGCCATTTAGGATTCATTTTAATAAATGCGCGAAATTCTTCGTTCGTCACGGGAGTCGCATCCACCCATAAGGACGGGATAACAATGGATTCTTCCCCCTTATCTTGAAATAAGGGCTGAAATTTTCCACCAGAGACTTTGATTTCTTCGGCCCAGGAAAATAGCAAAGCCATTGCAAAAAAAGACGAAATCATTTTTTCGCTCTCTTAACCTCGTCCAAAGTAACCACATCACTCTTATTACCAAAGCTATTGCGGACATAGGTTACCACGCTCGCAATATCATCGTCAGACAATCCTAGTAGTGCAGGCATGACGCTATTATAGGTTTTACCATTTACGGTAATGGCTCCTTCAAGTCCATTTTTCACAACGCGAATAGCCCGAGCCTTATCTGCCATCAAAAAATCGGATTTAGCTAGAGGTGGAAAGGCATTCGGCACACCCTCACCATTAGCTTGATGGCAGGCCAAACAGTTTTGTTTGTAAACGATTTCCCCGGTTCTCATACGTGCGTCAAGTGTGTCCCCTGTTGGCGGATCCTTCTTTTGCTCTTGAGAAATCGGTATCATGTTCTGACCTTCGGGCAAATAAACGGCATCTTTAGTTTTACCTGTATAGATTTTCGTATTGTGGTCCCCTTCCACTTTCAACATACCTAAAGCGCCCTTGTTGAATGCTCTGAAAATCGCATGGTCTACTAATATAAAATTTCCCGGTGTATCGATTCGAAAATCAACGATCGCCGATCCACCAGCAGGAACCATAGTCGTTTGCACGTTTTTCTGAGTAATGCGACTTCCACCCTCTTGATAAACGTGATCAAAGATCTCTCCGATAAGGTGAAAAGAAGAGCTTAGATTAGGTCCACCGTTACCAAAGAAGATCCTCACTGTTTGGCCTAGATTAGCCACTAAAGATGAACTCCCTGAAAGGGCTCCGACGGCACCATTGAATACGACATAGTCAGGTTGTTCTTTTAAGGCTTTTTCCATATCAAAAGCCTGGAGACCACGCTCACCGAAGTTTCCTTTAGTATAAAAGTCACCTTGAACGACATAATATTCTTTATCGACTTTTGGTAAACCGTCTTTTGGCTCCACCAAAATCAGTCCGTACATACCGTTGGCGATGTGCATACCTACGGGTGCTGTCGCACAGTGGTAAATGTAAAGACCTGGATTCAGTGCGCGAAATGAGAAAGTTGATGAGTGTCCGGGAGCGGTGAATGAACCTTCAGCTCCTCCACCCGCGCCTGTGACAGCATGCAAATCGATATTGTGCGGAAGTTTGTTGTCCGGATGATTTGATAAAGTGAAGTCAACGTAATCGCCTGCGCGGATACGAAGCATCGGCCCGGGCACCGTTCCTCCGAAAGTCCAGAAAGTATACTTCACACCATCAGCCAACACGCCCACCTGTTCACGAATTTCCATCTTAATTTTCACACGCGCAGGGTTCTTTCTAGTTATAGGTGAGGGAACTTGTGGCGGTGGAAGAAGTTTATGTTCTTCTTCAGGCAATTTATCTAAGTTTTCATTGTCTTCGGCGATTTCGGCGGAAGAAGCTTTCCACTTGTCCTTGCTAGTAGGTTCGCTGACCTCCGATTTTTTGGTACAGCTTAACGCCATCATTCCCAGAACTAAAAAACTTAGAAGTCTTCCACTAGAATTCATAATACCTCCCTGTTACAACAAACCGTCTGAATTCAAATCGATTTTTTCTTTCACCGAAAAGCCGACTTTCAAGCCCACAACAAACCACCCTAACGCTAAAATTCCGACTGTAAAGATAGTGTCCCCGATGACGCGTAACCAACGTAAGGTATCCATTCCTGGTTGCTGCATAAATTCGGCGGAACGCGCATACCAAAAGCCATGCTCGACACTTGCCAGAGTTTGCAAGAAACCTATTGGTAAGACACTGATTAAGACCATCAAAGCTAGGCCGATATTAATCGACCAGAAAGCAAACGAAATCACTCCGTCTTTCCAAACATGTCGAGACGCCATACCTTTTAAGACAAAAAGCATCAGGCCAATACCTAACATTCCATAAACTCCGAAAAGGGCCGTATGACCGTGTACGGGAGTCGTATTAAGACCTTGCATATAATAAAGAGCAATCGGCGGATTGATCAAAAAGCCGAATATGCCGGCACCGACCAGATTCCAGAAAGCCACGGCCACGAAGAAATAAATCGGCCACTTGTAAGCCTGCAACCATTTCGCCGCCTTGCTGACTCGAAAATGACTGTAACCTTCAAAGCCTAACAATATTAAAGGTACAACTTCCAGAGCACTAAAGCTTGCACCGATTGCCAGAACGGCCGTTGGAGTTCCAGTGAAATACAAGTGATGAAAAGTCCCTAAAATACCACCGGCTAGAAATACGATCGTGGAAAATAAAACACTTAAAGTCGCAACCTTGCTGTGAATAAGCCCCATGCGGGTAAATAAAAATGCGATAACAACAGTCGCAAAGACCTCAAAGAAACCTTCCACCCACAAATGAACAACCCACCATCTCCAATACTCGGCGATCGCTAAGTTCGTGTGTCGTCCCCACATAAAGCCCGCAGCATAAAACAATGCGATCGCCGCAGATGCGATTAAAAACATCATTAACAAGTGACGATTTTCTTGTTGCTGCCGAAACGCAGGCCAGATGGCCCGGACCATCAAGAACAACCACAGGAATAATCCTATTAGAAGGAATGATTGCCAAAACCGACCGAGATCTACATATTCATAACCTTGATGGCCGAACCAGAAGTTGGCCTCTAAGCCTAGCTTCTGCATCACTCCCATCCATTGCCCCGCAAGAGAGCCGACGACGATAATTAAAAGTGCGACGAAAAGAAAGTTTACGCCCGCAGCTTGAAACTTTGGTTCATGTCCAGAAACAGCGGGAGAAATAAAAAGTCCGGTTGCTAACCATGATGTCGCGATCCAAAAAATTCCTAACTGAACATGCCATGTGCGAGTGACGGAATAAGGAAGATATTCCGCTAACGGGAATCCGTAAAAAGCGGTGCCTTCAACTCCATAGTGCGCGGTGACCGCTCCTAAGATCACTTGCACCACCATCAGTGCACAAACGACCCAGAAATATTTTAAAGTGGCCGACATAGAGGGCGTTGGTGACAAGCCTAAGAGAGGATCCAGTTTCGGAAGTTTGTCGTGCTCAACTTCATCGCCGTGATTTACAGCGTAATAGAACGCTAACAATCCGATCCCGGCTAAGAGCAGGATGACGCTGAAACCAGTCCACAAAATCAAAGATCCTGTGGCTTCATTACCCACTAGTTTGTCAGGCGGCCAATTGTTTGTGTAAGTGATCTCTTGTCCTGGTCTTTGAGTCACACACGCCCAGGACGACCAAAAAAAGAAGGCATTCATCATATGCATTCTTTTTTCGTCTTTGATCGTATTTGCAGGAATGGCATAGGCATCGCGAAGTTCGTCTAGGTTTTCGCCCTTCATGAAAAGGTCGCTATAATGTTTACTGTTGTGAGCAATAGCTTCCGCGCGCAAGGGGCTTATGGTAATTGTCCCCGTTGCTGCATCGTATGTGTTCTTTCGCAGCTCATCTTGCAAACTGATTCTTACAGAAGCCTTTTGATCGTCAGGAAGTTCTTCATACTTCTTTCCGAATTTTTCTTCAGCCATGCGGTCTGCCATGAACACCGCTTCGCGATGAAGCCAATCGGCACTCCAATCAGGAGCGACGTAAGCACCGTGTCCCCAAACGGAACCGACCTCTTGCCCACCAATAGACTGCCACACATTCATTCCGTCTTTGATATCTAAGCCTGAAAAAACTTCTTTTCCATCCGTCGTCACGACTCTGTTTGGTTGAGGAGGTGCTTCGCGATAAATTTCTTTTCCATAGTATCCAAGCACAGCAAAAGATGCGACTACTACGAAAGTGAAAATCAACCATAACCTTCTATGTCCCATGAAATCCTCTTTCTGTTCTAAAAAACAATGCGTCCTTCTTCAGGCAAAGGTAAACTAGAACGTGATCATGACCGCCGTCATAAAGAAGCGAGACCTTACCTGCTACCTAAAAAAAATTTTTATTCATCTTAAGTGAGAAAACATCTAAACGCGGGATCATTTGGCATTAAATGCAAATAATCATATGAGCAGCCATTCAATTCTTGAAACGTAACAGTGAACCTTACTTTGTCAGCTGAACTTAACATTTCTTGCGCTTCAGCAATGAAATTAAATACCGAATCGTTATGTGAAGTTAAAGGGGACGTTATGTCTAAAATGGGATTGAAAGCAAAATTAATTGTTCTTTGCTCAGCTATGTCTCTGGTTCCAGTTGTCGTGGGTGCTTTTGCGTACTTCGCTATTCGAGACATTGATGAAAACTACAACGGAGTTACCTACAAAGTTCTGCCGAACATCCAATTGGCGGATCAGATGTATTTAGATTTTAGAATGCTAAGGATTAATCTTAGAAGTTTGGGGTTACCACACCTTCCTAAAGAAAAAGCGGACGCCTTCATCAAAGGTGCGGAACATCATCTTACGCAATATGAAGAGAAAAATGCGAAATACAAACTGCTTTCCTATATGCCCGGAGAAGAAGAGTTATATAAAAAAGTCGACAACGCTTGGCAGGACCTTAAAGTTCTTAATGCTGAGGTCCTTCGTCTTTACCGTACCGGAAGACCCGAGGATATCGATAAGATGGTGCAAATCTTTGTCAATCAAGACTTAGAAAAATCAACCGTCTACCGTAATTCAATGAATGACTTGGTTGCTTATCAAGAAAAGCAGGCCTCTATTTTCATCCAAAAGGCCGAAGATCAGGTAGATTCTTCGAACTCGACAATGCTGACTGTTATCGGGATTGGTGTAATATTAGGTCAAAGTATCGGACTCTTCGTTGCAATGAGCCTTTCTAAAACGATTAATTTCACCTCTAAAGAACTTGAATCCAGCTCGCACCAAGTCCGCGATGCCGCTGCTCAAATCTCTGATACCTCGCAGACTCTTTCTCAATCCGCTACTGAGCAAGCCTCTTCTTTAGAAGAAACGGTTGCCACTATTGAAGAAATCACTTCGATGATTAAGATCAACTCTGAAAACGCCAAGCAATCTTCCGTTCTGGCAAATGGAACCTCCGCTATCGCGGTTAAGGGTGAGTCTCAGGTTAATAAGCTCATTGATTCCATCGAGAGCATTGCCGACGATTCAAAGAAAATCGCCGAAATTACCAACGTCATTGATGATATCGCCTTTCAAACAAATCTTTTGGCTTTGAACGCGGCGGTCGAGGCTGCCCGTGCGGGTGAACAAGGAAAAGGTTTCGCCGTTGTCGCTGAAGCGGTTCGCAATTTGGCGCAAAGAAGTGCTGAGTCCGCAAAAAATATCGCCTCACTCATTAGTGTCAGCGTAGAAAAGATAAATGCGGGAAGCGAGCAAGCGAAAAACAGCGGCTTAGTCTTAAAGGAGATTGTAAGCGAAACCGGTAAGGTCGCTGCCCTCAGTGATGAATTAGCAAAAGCTAGTGAAGAACAATTCAACGGTATTTCACAAATCGGTAAAGCGATGAATCAGTTGGATCAAGTGACTCAAATGAACGCGGCTTCTTCAGAAGAATCAGCCGCAGCGGCTGAGGAGCTTTCAGCACAAGCCTATTCACTTTTGGCCAATGTAGAAACACTCCAGGTATTAGTGAATGGAGACGTTGAAAAAAACCATCAAAGACCGTTCTTAAAGGTCTCCTAAAACCTGATCTTACAATTCCTGGAAATGTTTTAAGGACTGCTCGTGACTTTGTTGAAGCAAGGCACGGCAGTTTTTTACGTTGGAAGAGTCAAATGAAATGCTTGGCAGATTTAAGATGGCCTCATCCCAGAATCCGGGAGATCGAATGTTGTCCCCTAAAGACCGCGTTGAGAGCCTCAACGTAAACTGCGTAAGACCTTCTGGTGTCAAATAACTTGAGAAAAAAAGCTCACTCCAAGAAACCTTTAACTCTCGTTGGACGACGACCTTTGCCGAGCCCCCAACCTGACGCTCGATATCGGAACAAACGAAAGCTCTATCAAAATCTGTTGAAACGCTTAGTTCGACATAGCCATTAAGGATAACGACATCCGCATCGAGATTCAGTAAATATTGATCTCGAAGTTGCGCGGGATTAGACATGCTATTGGTCATTTGCGCTAAGGTTTCAGGCGTGCTGGAATAGAACTCCTCAGATAACATCCAAGCCACAATGGACCTCACACGAACCGCGTCCACGACGAAGGCATATTTCTCTCTAGAGACCATCGTGGGCCGGTGAATGGAGTAAACCAGCTCATGAATTACTAATGCCACCTTGCTTTTTGGTGACATACTTTCCCAATAAGGACGATAAATGCGAACCCGCGTTTCGAGGCGATTGGCTATTTGTACAAGCTGCATGTTTTCTAAATCAAGCGGGGTGTCTTCTTTAATCACCGCTAATGGTGTATCCACCAGATACCATTGGTATTTAGAAAGAGCCAAAAGAAGAACATTCGCAAAACGGGGAGCTTTCCGTCGAATTTCTGTCATTTTTTGAGCGAAGATCATGCTTTCGTCGTCCGTAAAATGTGGCATAGCCTTAGCACGATTCAGAATGTCTTCATCAGGAATTACGCTAGAATCTATTAAAGGTTCTGGCAATCCTACCTCATAAAGGTCCAATAAATAAATCCGATTGTCTTTTAAGATCCCCGCTCCACCACTACCAACGTCTCGAATGCCGGCAAAAAGAGTGAAGGAATAAAGGAGCGTAAAAGAGATTAAAAGAAGTTTCATCGTGCATCTTCCTGTGCCAAAAGGCTGAAAAATTGAATACTCAGGCAGCAGACATCGTCCGCGTTTTCAGTAGTTCCAAAGCGTGAGGCAAATTCGCGACGGAAATCCATAAGGGCTTTGCGGGCTGCCGGGAAATCTTGTTTTTTAATCGAGAATAAAGTGGACGACACTTCCCGCTTTTCGTTGTCTTGGCGTTCAACGGCGTAAAGTGCTTTTTCGATAATCTGTTTATGAAAACCACGAACCGCTTCGGAATTATAGTTGTTATTCACTGAAGTGAATTGAGATGTGGGCTTCACCGAATTTGCGGTGATCTCAATTAGCCCCAAGCGACTCATGCGATCCAATGAATCTTCAATCACCTTTTCACTCACACCGAGTTTTTTAGCGTAACGAGCTTTATCGAGATGGTTTTTCTCTAAGTCCATTAATTCTAAAAACGCCAGATGATGCCACTCAGAAATAATTTTAAAAGAATCCAGAGACACTTCTTGAACGAAGTTATTGATTCGATGTTCGATGGCTTTTCGGGCCATGACTCTTTGTTCGTTAGAACGAGCAAACTGGGCCGTCAGTAAATCAGAAAAATGCTCGCACTGTCTTTGACTTAGGTTGAGCTTGGTTGCCACTTCACGAGCGCGCGCTGCTGAAAGGCCATACTTTCCCTTTTGCACTTCAATCAGTGTCGAAACCGCCAAACCTAAATCCCGAGCAAAGGCTCGCATGGAATAATTGGGATTGCGCAAACGTCGTGTTTCAAATGCTTCAGAGAGATAAAGTCGGTAATCGTCGTAGAAAAGAACTTGTTCGGTCATCGCACGAAGATTTATTCCATACTCCGAACATTATCAAACATTCCACCGCCGACTTACCGACGCTCTACAGAATGCCCAAGCTCATCTGGTAATCCGAACATCACCGAATAGTTTCGAATTATTGTGAGAGTGTTTTTTAATATGATCACGCCTCTTATTGACCGTTATTCTCTTAATCGATGCGCTGTTAACTCCGAAGAGAACCCCATGATAAGACTCATTATTTTTTCGAGCGTTTTGATACTTACATCGATAGCTTTCGCAGCTCCGAACACTTTGACATATCAAGGTCGCATTCTTACAGCGACGGGAACTCCACTTGAACATAACAACGTGAGCTTTTTGTTCGAAATAAAATCTCAAGACGGTCTTTGCGTTTACTATCGTGAACAAAAAAATGGCGTGAATATGTCGGGCTCTAAAGGTGTCTTTGATGTCCCGCTAGGAACAGGAACAAAATTATTTCCAACATCAGGAAGTGTGGGCTTAAAAGAGGTCTTTGATAATACCGCCACTCTAGACTGTGCCGATGCGAATAACAATGTAGCTAGCAGTAAAGGACCTATTGCAGATCAATCTCGTCGCCTCAGCGTCAGTTTTCATGATGGGGTTGGGTGGAATCAAATCACACCGGATAATGAAATTCGTTCTGTCCCCTACGCGCACTTTGCTTCTTCTGCATTGAAGCTTGGAAACTTTACGGCGACAGATTTTGTTCGCACGACGGCCCTTCCTTCGGGAGCTTGTAGCGCAGGGCAAGTCGTCTTCTTTGATGGAACTTCGTTTACTTGCGTGACGGATGCAGGGGGCTCGGGAGTCGTTTCCGATGTAATTGCGGGCACCGGAATTAACGTAACCGGAACGACTTCAAAAACCGTCGCTGTGAACTTCGGGACCACGGCGGGGACAGCGGCGCAGGGAAATGATTCTCGCATCACCGGGGCCTTTCAATCTGCGACGGCACTAGGTGGAGATTTAAGTGGCACACTTCCCAACCCCACTGTTGAAAAAGTTCAAGGTGTCAGTGTCGCAACCACAGCTCCGCAGACAGGACAAGTTTATCGATATGGAGCTTCTTCTTTAGAGCCCGTCTGGTTTGGTATTGACGATCTTCGCACTTCTACGGGAGCTTCGCAGTTTGCAACAAGCTGTACGGCCTCACAAACCTTGACTTGGTCTGCGGTGACTGATGCCTTTACTTGTTCCAATATCGCAGGACTGGATGCCGCGGTGATCACGACAGGAACGATACCTGCTGAAAGACTTCCTTCGACGATCGCCCTCCCGCAGATCGCTGCACCGGCTGTTGCGGGCACTGATGAAGGACGTATTTATTTTGATTCGACGGCAAAGAAATTTAAAGTCTCGCAAAGTGGTTCGGCTTATACAGATTTAGTTTCTGCTGCGACCTTCCCCGTTCTGGGCAGTGCTGGCACTTCGGCGGCACCTACTTATTCATTTAGTGCTGATTCCGACTCTGGGATGTACAACCCCAATCCAGATCAAATCGCATTTTCTACCGGAGGAACACAACGCTTTCGAATTCAAGGGTCTTCATTTTATTTGGGCAGTCTTGGCTCGGGCAACGCAAATCCCGGTTCGTTTTCATTCGATTCTTACTTTTATGGTCCAACGAGCTCAACCGGAAAAGGTCGTTTCATAGTCAGCGTCGGTCAAACTCAAACTGCCGCCGGAGGCATCACCATGCCGGCAATGGGCGTCGATAACTCTATCCGTGGAGAGTACGCTCAATCAGGGACCATGGGAGCGGTGTTAGGATTAAGCATCGTTGACAACAAAGCGGGCTTTACCGGAACCTCCTATGGCGTACAAGGCCAAGTCAAGGTGAACACGGGAGCCGCAAATGTCAGCGGGCTTCAAACAGCTCTTTGGGCAAATGTATTTATTCCGGGAGCCGCCTCTTTACCTGTGTCGCAAAAAATTAATGCCATCACATCAGATATCAACTTAGAAGGAACGGCAATAGGCGGCACAACAATCAATGAAGCCAATGGACTTGAGTTGCGTCTTGCCACTAGGGCCTATGATACCATCGGGTCTTATACGGGAATCATGCTACGTGCCCCCGTTGGTGCGGGAGCGATCACTACGCAATATGCGATGATCACCGAGCCCGGATCAGGCAATGTCGGCATTGGTATCACCAATCCCTCTTACATGCTTCATGTCGGCGGGACCGCCGGTGGAACCTCGTGGGCAAACACCTCAGACCGAAGATTTAAACGCAATATAGCGACCATTGATTCTAGCTTAGAAAAAGTCTTACAACTTCGTGGTGTGACTTATGACTGGAGAGTGGAAGAATTCCCTGCCCGTCACTTTGATCACGGTCAGCAAATTGGATTGATTGCCCAAGAGGTTCAAGAAGTTTTCCCGGACGTAGTTACGAAAGACAATGATGGGTTTTTAGCGGTTCAATACGCGAACCTTGTGGCGCCCCTAGTTGAGGCTTTTAAAGAGTTCTATTCAGAGTGGCGCACAGAAAATGCAGCCTTGAAGGCAGAGAACGCTCAACTTAAAAGCGAAGTTCAGTCTTTGCAAAAGTGGGCTTGCCAGAAGGATCCTTCGGCAGAGTTTTGCAAATAACATAGCACTTTTAAGGGTTTGAAGACTTGGCCTGCAATGCAACCTTCGCCAGCCCGTCTGTATCTCATCCACGACGGGTCATGGGATCGGCCTGATGAACCTTATAGAATTTCTATGTACAAACCTCAGACACTCGTTCCGCCAAGACTTAAACGCGGTTTATTTATGACTGACCCTTTCTAGTTGCGAGGCCGTCTCCACATCTTCTACTCCCCATTCAGAGGTATTGACGGTTTGCCGGAACTAGATTACTCATTTGCAAGAAATTTGCTGAGCTTGTCCCATTGATGGTTTAAAATGAAATCCGACAGAGTCATAGTCTTTTCAAAATTGACGTCTCAATCCGTGCGGCTTTTCATTTCACTTGTCATTATCTTCTTTGGCTTCTTCACTCGTGCCGAGACCTCGCCTGCTCCCGAAAAAAAAGATCCCCTGACAAACACCTTCGTCGCCCTTTGCTACCACGATGTGAGTAACGGCTTCGTAGGTAATGCCTTTAGTATTCGCAAAAAAGATCTAATCGAACAGTTCGATTATCTGAAGGCTCATTACAATGTCGTGGGTCTGCAAGATATCATTGAAGCTTCTCAAGGCAAAAAGGTGCTTCCTCCTAAAGCTGTGCTTATCACCGTGGATGATGGCTTAGCGTCTTTCTATGAAAACGTTTATCCGCTTTTAAAGACTTATAAGTTTAAAGCGGTCTTTGCCATCGTGGGTAAGTGGACTGAAGATGGTGTGGCACCGGATTATGGTTTTAAAGACACCAATCCTAAAATGGCTTCCTGGAAGCAGTTAAAGGAAATGTCTGAATCAGGTTTGGTGGATGTTGTTTCTCACACCTATGATATGCATCAAGGCCAGGTGTTTAATCCGCAAGGAAGTCAGGCACCAATGGCTGCCTTCTTTAGGTATGACTCGATCACGAAATCTTATCAATCCGAAGAAGACTTTGTGAATCGTGTCCAGATGGATCTTAAAAAGAACAATGAACTTATCAAGAAACATCTAGGGAAAGACAACTCTGTTATCGTATGGCCCTACGGCGCTTCAAACGGTTTATCGCGAAAAGCCGCTGAGGATGTGGGACTGAAAATTCAGATGACTCTTCGAGCGGGCCTGAATAATGCCAGTGATATTTCTCAGATGGGTCGCGGGCTTATCTTTGCGGATATGGATCTTCCACAGTTTGCAAATGTACTAGAGCATGCGTTTGTGGACTCGTCTCCATTACGCATGATTCGCGTGGACCTTGATAGTATTTGGAAGAAAAACGAAGCCGAGGCTGAGCAAGTCTTGGGTGACTTATTGGAAAAAACTTTGGCTTTGGGAGCTAACGGCGCCTTATTCCAGGCCGTCTCGGATTCTGGAGATGCTTACTTCCCTACTTCACAGATGTCGGTGCGCGCGGATTATCTGAATCGCGCGGCGCACACAATGAGACATCGCTCTCGTGTTCCTAATGTCTATGCGCGAGTACCACAAACATTTTTGAAGAATACGGAAACAGCCAAAGCAGTCATTCGTGATTTAGCGAAATACACGGACATCGACGGCGTCTTTTTTGAGGTCTCTTCAAAAGAAAAAGCTAAAGAGTTGTCTTTTGAATCTGTGATGGCGGCGGGTCGCTCTGTGCGCCCCCACTGGCAGTATGGAGTTATTGGTCCCAGACCTGAAAATGCCGAGATTTTTGATTACTTGGTTCTGACTCCACAACAGCTTGAAAAAGAGAAGCTCGAGGCTGTGCCGAATTCGATAAAGCAGAAGCAAGACATTGTCGCCTTGCCGAAAGATTATAATCTAGTTGCTAGCCACGTGATGGCCGAGGGCTATTTAAATTTATTTTATGATGTGAACTTCAAAGATGTCGCTCCCGATCCTGATTTCAAAACTTTGTTTTCAGTTCGCCAAAGCAATGCAAAACACATCAAAGGGGAAGCGAAATGATTTTCTCTTATCTGCCGGTGCTATTCACATCCCTTTTCTTAATTACTCCCTTTGTACTGCCTTTGATTTGGATCATGGGGGCTTTTGTCTTCTACTTTAAAAGGGAGCGCCATCGTTCGACCCTTTCTGAGTTTTCTAACCAACCCTATACGATTTTAATTCCTTGCTTCAACGAGGAAAAAACTGCGGAAGCGACAATTCGCTCGCTAGACCAATTGCCTTCAGACCAATGCGAGATCATCGCGATCAATGATGGCAGCCGGGATAAGACTCAGTCTGTTTTAGAAAAACTGGCAATGTCTCGTCCGAATATGCGCGTTATTAACTTGGTTCAGAACCGTGGAAAAGCGGCGGCTTTGACTTTAGGTGCTATGGCTAGTCGTCATGAGTTTATCTTATGCATCGATGCCGACTCTGAATTAGACCCTCATGCTCCCCGCCTTATGATGGAGCACTTTCGCGATCCGCATGTGGCGGGTGTGACCGGAAATCCGCGCGTCAAAAATCGCGGAACCTTGGTAGGTCGACTGCAAGTGGGAGAATTCTCGGCCCTCGTCGGAATGATTAAGCGTTATCACCAAACTTTGGGGCGCTTATTTGCTTTGTCTGGCGTCCTAGTGATGTTCCGTAAGTCTGCCGTGGAAAGCGTCGGCTACTGGGACACTTACACTGTGACTGAGGATGTCGGAATCAGCTGGAAACTGCAAACTTCGGGTTGGACCCTGAAGTATGAGCCCAAAGCGACTTGTGACGTATTAATGCCTGACACTTTGAAAGGCCTTTGGAAACAACGTCTTCGCTGGGCGCAAGGTGGGTTTGAAGTGATTCTTAGACACGGGCGATCTGTTTTGAAAAGCCGCGACACAGGTTTAAGACTGATTCTTTTGGAGTACGTATTTTCTGTGACTTGGGCTTTCCTATTACCTGTGACGATTGCGATCGCTCTGTTTGGGCATAACCCCCACGATATCAACCTCAGTTATGCGATTCTTCTTACTGGTGTGATGAGCTTTCTGCAGTTTGCTGTCGGGATGTTTTTGCACGGCCGATATGAGCGTTCGGCGAAACTGGGCTTTGTTGCGATCTGGTACCCTTTTGCTTATTGGATGATTAATAGTTTTGTGCTATTCGTAGCAATCCCAAAAGTTCTGTTTGGCCCAAAACGCCAATTCAGTTCTTGGATCAGCCCCGATCGTGGCGGAGTGACGTATGCGAAAAATAATTGAGACACTGAGCACACTTCTTTTGTGGACCGTCTTTATTGCCGGAAGCTGCAAAGCTGTCGCAGAATTTTTCTCTAAGAGCGTTTCCGGCGAAATGATGTGGGAGCATTTGAAGCTGATCTCTATCGCTCCGGTTCTTGCCTTTATCATCTTTGCTTCAATGCTTGTCGCGGTTCGCTTTTCAAAATTCCAAACGGGGAAAAAGACAGTCGTTAACGAGCACACCGCTCAATGGACGGCCGAAGAGTTGGTCTTAGCGCAAACTGGTAAAGTGGTTGATCTGACCTTCCCAAGTACGGGGCTTGCTTGCCATGTGGTTGCACGGGACGAAGCTGCAGCTACTATTCATTCAGAAAACACAACAGTGCATTTGAAGTTGGTGCCCGCATCGGCTGACGAAAATGCTGTGGCCTTGGTTTCACACTCGGTTTAAGAACCGGGCTGTGAACTTATTTAGACAAGAAATCCTACCGTACTTTTAAAACATAGATATGGGCTTGGTTACCGCCAGTATATTGGCAAGAGTTGCCGTTGACGTTCACATAAGAAGACGTCACTTCTGACGCCACCGAACGAGTGACGTTATGAGTGTTCGCGGCAGTGCAATTGTGACAAGTGCTTGCCCAATGATAATCATAACCGTCATTTCCGATATCAATCCACGCTGAAGGTGTGGCGTTGTAACCTTGCGAATATCCGTAAAGGTAAACTTCTTTGTGGGGCACGGTGATTGTCACACCGATAAACGGTGCGGGAACATTGCAATAACCACTCGCGCCTGTGCCTTGATAAGAAGATACTTGTCCTCCGCTATAAGAGATAGAAACTCCGCTGACAGAAACTGCGGCAGGAAAGTTTCCGCTCGCGTAATTGGCGTTCCCGATGATCCATGTCCAACCGCCTCCATTGGTCGTCATTTCACAATAGGCAGAGATCGGTGCGCTTCCGCCCGCTCCATCAGGGTCGATCATATACATTCCGTCTCCGACAGAGCCACCGGTATCTAAGATAACTTTACATGATGTAAGTGCAATGACATTCCAAGTGACAGTTTGGGTCGACACAAGACCGGCTGCATTTGTTGCTCTGACTGAAAAGCTGTGTGTGCCCGAAGGAAGGTTTGTCAGGTTGTGAGGAGATGTACATGAAGACCATCCTCCTCCGTCTAAGTCGCATTCAATATTTACGGTTGTTTCGGATTCGTTGACTTCAAACTCTATAGTCGCGTCCGTGTCAACTGTGTCCGAAGGTGCTGATGTAAAGACTATCGAAGGCGGCGTTGAGTCTACGAACCAGTTGATGGTGGTTTCGGCGCTGACGTGGCCTAGGTAGTCAGTGGCGCGAATTCGGAATTCATGAGCCCCGTCCGTCACGACTGGAATTAAATAAGGAGAAGCGCACGCGGCCCATGATCCGCCGGCCAATTTACATTCTATTAAGCTGACTCCGGATGAACCTGAATCAACGACATTAAATACAAATTGCTCTGAAGTTTCACTAACAAAGGCGCCCGGAGAATCCGTGACCGTGATTACGGGAGGATAGAGATCGACGTCGAAGTTATGATTTGAAATGACTTCATTTCCGGCGATGTCTTTTGCGCGAATACTTAATGAGTAACTTCCTTGAGAAAGTCCGGATAATTCATAGGGGCTATCGCAATTTGCGTAACCGCCAGAATTAAAATTACATTCCACACTTGCTAGTCCGCTTGTATCGTCTGAAACGGTGAATTCAAAATCTGTTGCCGTGTCTCTGATAATAGCGTTTGGAGCTGTTGTAACATTGAGTACTGGGGCTTGAGTGTCCGCTCGGAAAATATAGGGACTGTTACTGGCGGATGTTATCAGGTCTGCTTGATCTAACGAGCGCACTAGAACTTGATACTGCATTCCGTGAACCAATGAAAGACAACCCGCTGTTGAAAAATCATAGGACGTTGTGGAGGTCGACTGTTCAGAACAGACTGTGGTTCCGCTCATTGACTGGATGGACGTTTGATAAATGACGGCATCAGATGAAGAACTCCAAACGACTTCTGGCCACTGTGCGGCCCATGTATCTGAAGTCGTATCGACGCCTCCCCTAACTCCTAAAATATTGAAATTTCCCGGTGGAGTGACATCCACGCGGAAGATGACGTCGGTTCCTTGTGTAAGATTCCCGGCTTCATCGCGGGCGATCACGCGGGCGATGTAATCTGTTTCGGGAACGAGATCGCAACCAGTGAGAGCTTGCTGCATGATAGAGGCCCCAACGTTTTCTTCACAGCGCACAGTAAGATCTAAGTTAAGAATCGATACGTTGTATGCGGAGGATCCTGAAGCGGGACTCCAGTTGACGATGGGATCTACCAGTTGTGATAAACGATCATCGATGGTCAGATCACTTCCGCCGGTGATTCCTAAGACTGGGAAAGCTCCCGGAGGGATAGTGTCTAAGACGATACTATAAGTAGGAGTTTTATTCGTCAGAGCATTGCCCGCGCTATCGAAGAGCCATAGCTTCACTGTTTTTACTCCGTCGCCTGCGGAAAGATCGTAGTTTGTTGGACGAGAGGTGTGCCAACCATTTGCGGGCCCTTGTCCTCCGGGGCAAGGATCTGCGGGACTTAAAGGAATAAAACTTAAGTCTTCCGTTAGGCACCAATAAGAGGCCCAGGCGTCGTTTGTTACCGTGATAGAAACTGTTTGCGTGGCGGCGTATCCTTGATCAGATCCTGTGTGAGTTAAGACAAAGCCTGGTGCGAATAAATCCACTTCCATGAAAGCAGAACAAACGGGAGTGCTCCAGTTGCCGGCTTTATCTGTGGATTGAATGTCAAAAGAGTAAAATGTATTTGCGGAAAGATTGTCAAAGACGTGAGTGAGCGATGCTAAGTTTTTCGTAGAGATGATGGAACCCGTGCACGAGGGTTGATCGTAAAGTCTGACTTTGTACGGAATTTCACTTAAGCCTGCCGGTCCGATATCGACTACGCTATTCCATGCACCGACAAAGTGAGTCGCAGAGACGTAAGAATCTGATAAGGGCGCGGTGATCGTCGCCGGCATCGGGGCCTGCATGTCTACCGTCACCCAGAATGCGCAAGATGATTCGTAGTTGCGACTATTATTCGTCACACGCACTTTCGCGTAATAGCTTTTACCATCTTGCAGACCATCGATATGTATGTCTGTCCCGGATAATTCAACTTCCGTGGGAGTCCCGTCGCAAAAGGCGTTATCGTAAAGAAGTACGGTCCCGCCGTTAAAGACGGATTCTTCCCACGTCGGTGAAAATGAAAACGGATGCGTTGAGGAATTGGTGTAGATCGAAGACTTATTAATTTGAACGGCGAAGGGATTACGAATCTTAGTGTCGATGGTACAGGAACCCAAAGCCATCGAACAAATGATAGCTTTATAGAACGAACTATAACCTAAAGTCCCAGAACGTTCCGAATTCATGAGAATAATATCGGATTTTCTCTCGGAAATCTTTATTTTTGTGTTTCAGAATGAGAATTTTGACAGGAATAAAACATTCTTTAGTTTACTATCTTACGTCCCGATAAGAAGAGCTCACAGGAAGGCGGTCTCAGATGGCACAAAGAGAAGACTTCATTCGCGCTGAAGGCAAGACACGCAGTCTGACTCTAAAATGGAATTTGCTTGGAACAAAAATCGAAGTCTTTCTGGATGAAAAGCTTCTGGGAACTTTACGCGGATGGAACGAAATCTTTTATAAGGGTGCGACCTTTCCCCTTTCCGACGGCAGCAAAATATTTGTAAAATGGTCACCGTGGGATTTCTCGCCCTATTACAAGCACACTACTACAGATTCTGAATCGACATCTCAACCCTCAAGTAAAGATGGATATGTCTTAATGGCATGTCTTGGTGGATTGAATTTTCTAATTGGATCTATTGTTGTGTTCGGTCACGTAGAGGCTATGGCTAAAGTTGGATTCGGTTTCTATAATTTCTTTTCTGGCTCTGTATATTTAGTTTTAGCTCTTGCAGGTTGGGACACTAAAAGTCGATCTTATCTAAAAGGAGCTTTCGGCTTTTTTCTATTTGAAACTGTCATGAACTTGCTTCAAGGAATATTAAATCCAGGTGGCATTATTATGCGCGCGTTATTGATTCGTTTGTTTTGGCTATCGCTGAAAAATCCGGAAAAGCCCAAGGTTCATCCATCTGATGACATACGCAAAGCAGGCTAGCTTCCGGATGAAGATTCTTTTGCGGATAATAAAAGTTTTAGGAATTCTATTTTTAGTAGTAATTGCGTTGCTGCTGTTACCCTTAGTAGGCTTATTCATAGACTTCGGTCCCACTACTCAAGCTTACAAAATTAAGAACGCAACTTTTGAAAGCACAACCTTCGATAAGTTTGCAACACGCGAAGAAATTAGGTCCGGGACAGCAACACATCCACAATTTCCAGTAAGTTATCATAGTATAAAACCCGGAGACGGCACCATACTCGCCGTTCGCTCTTATCATGATCCAAGTACCGCTTTTGATGACGAGACATTCTGGAAGCTTACGGTGTGGCGCCCGGAATTTGAGGACAGAGTTTATGATTTATCAGAAAATGACAGCTTAATCGCATTTTTCACAAGAGGTGGATCAGCCTGGCCCGGAACTCAATGCGCATCACTTCTTAAAAGCGGGTCTATACAAATTCTTGAGAATGAAATTTCAGTCGATACAACGGTCGTCTGTCGTCATAAAATCTTGCACATAAAAGGTAGCTGGAAGTTAGAAGACTTTGATGTTCGAAACACCGATTATTGGATAGGAAAAAAAGGTGCAGAACACACTTATAAAGAAACATATTACCGAGGTAAAAACTGGAAAATTGTTGATTGGTTCTTAGAAACTTTCTTTGAAAATCCCAAATAAATTCGAATTGGATTCTAACAATAATATGATTGAAGGGAAAATGAGGCACCCAATTATGTTTCAAACAAAAGATTGTATATCAAAAGAGCCGATCTAATAGCTATGAAGATTAAGCAATGGTTCAAAGACACGCTCCATGACTTTATTAGTTTTGGCTCACGCCAAAAGTTCGTGCTTGGGACCTTCTTTGCCCTATTCGCTCTTTCATATGTTGCCGGGCACTTTCTCATTATGACGACCGATCCCTATGGTATGTCAGTTCAATTCCTACGAGATGACAAAGTCCTTAGCCAGTACGTCGGCAAAATCACCTACCGCTCTTTGAAGCCATTAAGTTCATCGATCAGGGTTAAGCATACACTTGAGGGATCTCAAGGTGATGCCAAAATTACAATTGATTTTTATGGAGATTGCAAAGGGGGAGAAGCCAATTTCTTTTACTCTATGAAGGATGGCAAGTGGGAATTGCTGAAAGCTCATGCCCTAACTTCCGATCATGATGTTATTATTTTAAAGCAACACCCTTAAAGAGCCAGATCAAATTTCTGTATAATCTAAAAATAAGACACCAGAAATAAACTTTATAAAGAGATTTGACCCGCCCACAAGATTCATACCACCTTCATGGTATCCCCCAACAATTCTCGGGCTTAGAACGAATATTCAGAATAGTCAAAAGGACAGGTGCGGGACGGCCTTGATCGCAGATTTTTCGCACTACCTTGCTCACGCTCAAATATGTTGATATGTCTTTCATGAGGAATAAGCGATGGAAGGCAAACTATTAATTTCAAAAGAGGACTTTGCAACATTTCGTTTCTGCGAGCGTGTCCTGGACAATGCTCGAGATATGATTATCGAATCTCGTCTTTTATTTGAAGCAAATCATATTAGACGAGCATTGTTTCTAACTATAACAGCATTTGAAGAAGTTTTAAAGATAATCAAAGGATTAGAGAACGGATTCGATCAAAAAAATCTAAAATTCCATTCATCAAAATTCCAACCTGCAACTAAATTTTATCTAGATCGTATGTTACCAAAAACCAACCAATTGGTAGAAACTTTCCTACAAAATAATCCAACGCTCTCTCGTGATGAATTGAGATCAGGTATTGAAAATTATTTTCACAATATGGCTGATTTCCCCAAATTAAGACAGGCACTTTTATATATTGATTTTGGACAAGACTTCTTTGCCGGCCCACTATTGAACTCTGAGGAACTTCTAAAAGACATGACAAAGATAGCCTTGAATGGAATTGAAGAATATGAAAATACAGTTCGCGAAATATTTCGCGAGGAACGCGAAAAATTTATTTTAGAGGAAAATTGAATACATTCTCTTCTGGAAAACATCGAAGAACAATTCAGAGTTTACTTAGGAACTTTAGGCATACTTTTTTCACAAGATCACAGTGTCCTTGGTCTGCTCCCATCACAGAAAGAACGCACGCAATGTGCAGCACAGCTTAAAGCGGAACAATCACCATTAGAGAAAATCAATTCCTCAACTCATCCATGTTCTGAGAAAGAAACAATCCGGATATCGCAATTGAAGGGCAATGGGATTTCAAACCTGGATTAGTAAAAAAGGCGCTCCGGACGTCTCCAATGAAACGCATCTACCGAGAAAAGAGAAATAAAAAGGTTTGTTAGATCTTTGCCAAAGACAGAACAGATGGCGTCCCTCGTCAGGTATTTAGTGATAGGAAAATAAGCAATAAGACAATGCTAAACACAAATACTAACTAACAATGCAATGTACTGAAAAATCAAAAACATACGAGCTTAATATTCCAAATAACTTTAATATAAGCACAGCATCATTGCTCATTGCCACAAATATTATGAAATAACCTTAACAATTTGTATTTTGAAGTACGCAGTCACTTGGTAAGATACAAAAAGATGCTTCTGTATCCGCGCCAACAGACACAGAAGCGATAAAAATAAACCGAGATGGTGATTCTCATTGTTGCTTTTTACGTTTGTGTTATAAGCCTGACGTGAAATCCCTCTCATTGCAAACATTTTTTCGAGGGGGAAAAATGGAATCGGTACGTTCTAGTAGTCATGAATTTATCCACGTTTTCTTGGGACGCGGACATAATGGGGCGCAAAAGATTGTTCTTTGCGCACCTTTTCAAACAGACTTCGACGAAGTGGAATGCACACTTAGCCTCAGCGGAGTCGCACTTCCACCAATGAAAGCCAAGGCGCAAGATCCAGAAGTCAGAAACTTCGTTTTTGAATTTCATGGATTAATTTCCGGTGGAAATTACTCTTATCGCTTCACCAAAAAAGGGGAAAGACTAGACTTGGGAGCTGGCCTTCTAGAGTCGAACCTTCGTTTCACCTATTGGAGCACTCTAGATGCATATGCTGAAACAGTTCTTATAAGCTGTAACGGCGTCTACATCTTCAAAGATCAAAATAAAAAGTGGGACATGTGGCGTCGCCTTGAAACCACAATCGCAAATTCCAAAAATCCACCAAAGCTTTTAATTCTTGGCGGAGATCAATATTATCAAGATGACACCGAAAAAGAGTTTTATGAAAAACTTAAGGGCGATGTCACTCCTGAGCTTAGAAACCAAGTTAAAATGGCAGCTATTCGTCGAGCGTGGGAACAGACCTCAGACCCAAGCTACCGCAGGCTCATGGCAAGTATTCCGTCCGTGGCAATGTGTGATGACCATGATTTTACCGACGGTGCCGGTGGCCGATTTTTCAACGAGCAAGGCGTTTTTGAATCTAGCTGGCTAAATTACATGAGTATTTTGGTAGAAGTTTTCGAGGCGTTCCAAACCTCAAGAAACCCAACTCCAATTATCTCCAAAACAAAATCCGCTTACTCTTTTACTTTGGACTTGGGTGAGTCGGCCCTAATTGCTCTCGATATGCGCACAGAGAAAAATGCAGGGATTAATAAAATCATGGACGAAGATCACAAGAATGCGGTTTTCGCTGTTATCCAAGCTTTGCCACATAAAAACATTTTGATCTTGTCCCCAGTTGTTCCGGCAAGAAATTCCAATCAGAAAGAAGGTTGGATGGCCGGAATCATCGAATGGCTGAAAAAGCCAAAGGTGAAAGCCAAATTTGAAAAATGGCATCTGATGTTCGCGTGGGACTACATCGTTGGGATGGAAGATGACATGGATGACGCGTTAACATCAAAACGAGCTATTGGTTTCTTTGGTGAGCTTATGAAATGTCTTTCCACCAAAGCTCTCAACGACACCACGTATACACTTCTAACGGGTGATATTCACACCGGAGGCTCCATTGAGTTGTTCATTACCGTGGATAAAGGAACATTCCCATTGGGAGTGCTCGTTTCCTCTCCAATCGGATACGACCCAATGCCAGACGTAGTGGAAGGGCTACTGCAAGAGGGAATGCTTATCAAAAAGCAGAACAACGATTTCAAACTGATAGGCATCAACAATCAGTTTGTAACTGCTCGAAACTTTGTTTTCTTAAGACCGTCTCTTTTAAAAACGGATGCAAAGGATCAGGCAGCAAGAATCTTTATAGAAGGAATTCAAGGATCTCGCTCATTACCAATTGGCAGCTGGAATCCACTTGAAGGAGAAACTGCCGACAGCAAATTAGAAAACAGCGCGGCCCACGCTACAGAAAAAGCAGCCGAGGATTTAACGCCTTAGCATGCCGTTCAAACAGCCGAGGACCTGTATGAACTTGCGGGCCCTCAAAGCAGAACTCTCTCATCGCGAACCAATTCAGGAAAGCAACAATGAAATGCATTCTATTAGCTATTTTAACTGCACTTATCTCCTGCCAGAAAAAGCAGCCCGTTCAAGAACTTTCTCTTCATCTAAGCCGAAGCCCTACCGACGACTTCTCTTAAAATTTTGGATCATAAATATTTTGTCGTTATGTAAGACACGAAGTACAAGTTAAAACAGCACACTAAAAAAAACCACTTAATCAGGAAAGCGATTGCGCTCTTAAGCCAGTCTTTTGCCGTCTCTTTGATAGCATCTTCAAGGATCGGTTTCACCATCTCAAATAATTTCTTCAATACTTTCACAAGCACCTCCTATGCTTAAATTTATGCGGAACACTACTGCTGAGCAGATTACCGTATGCCGTTTGTGTGGTGGAGATGCTGAAAGGAGGTATTAATAGGATTCAAAGGAAGCAACACAAAAGCAAGCGATTTTAATTTTCATAATTATTTTATTTATTTGCCGAATATTTCCTGTCAGGAAATTAATTTTCTGCCAATTAAATATTTAAATATTTAAATATTCAGGCAAATAATTATTTTAATATTTATTTCCAATAAATATTAATTTTTAAAATTTAAATTTGACTTAAATATACCGTCTGCATTTTTCGCACGAATGAGCACCTGGAGAGAAAAATACATATGCAGCAAACAACATTGGCAGCGCTGATACGCCAAGCCCCTGCCCCTGAAAGAGTCGCAAAAAAAAACAATCCAATCATCGTAGGAACACGATCATCACCGCCAGAACAAAAGCAACCCGGTAAACTATTAACTTTTGAATATCCAACATGCTGGCAATTTCAGCAGCGAACTTTGGTCGACTTTAAGATTGTGAACACTTTACACTCACCGTATGAGAAGGCTGCTAGTAACACAGCTGACACAAAGTGATCAAATGCAGCCGGAATACCTAAAACAACGAGAGTAAATATCAGAATCATTTTTTTATCTTTCATTCTGACTATCACCTAATTCACTTAGAATTCCATTTCTCCGCAATTTGCATATAGACTTCTGCGCGAAACCCTCTTTAAAGACAAACAGAACCTGGTGATCATCTGAAGCTACAAATGGAAGATCTTCTTTAATTTTCGCCCGCACATTGCTAATAATATAATCTTTATCTAAATAAAATTTGGCTCTCACATCGCCTTCAATAGAAAAGCCTAATTTATTAAAGTCGGCCGTGTACTAACCGTATACTGAGTGATAACTCCCTTCTGCAGAAACTAGACTCTTTAGATTCATTTTAACTTCGGAAAATCGCGCCCTTTCAAGCATGTCTCCACCGAAAGCTTTCCACCACAGGACAACCAAAGTTGTACAAGCTATCAGTATGAAAGCAGCGGAACTTTGACAACAGTGTTGATTTTGTAGCCGTAATCCAAAGTATAAATGAAGTTTGACTGCACAAAAGAATGTTTATTAAATGCAGATATGAAGGAAGTCATGGAAGTATTAAGACGCTATTTACAATTCTGGGATCCAATTGAGGTCATTGGGGATCTCATTAAAGACGGGCTGCCACCTGACGAATACGACTCTTACGCCGGACCTCTGTATACAATTCTCGCAAATGGCGGGAGCGTTGACGACGTTGAACGATTTCTAAAAAAATGTCTTGAGCACATGGGAATGCCATCTGTTTCCGAAAGAGAAAAAGGAATGGCAATTTCCATTCACACCTATTTTAACAAATCCGGCGGATTTAGAAAATAAGCCGATTTTAAGCGAAAATATTTCCTGAACTTAGTTTGGCAGGAAGCACAAGCTCACTGGTTCACACGATGAAAGCCTTCTCTGCCGCTGGCATAAAAAATCGCATGATAGAGGTTTTTTGATACTGATACTACCGATGCAGTGACACTGAAACAACTAGATAAGCTACGATCTTACCAAACATCAAAACGACCAAACTTCCCGAGCTAGATATTTTAAAAAGCTTCCAACATTGGCCCTCAAGGTTGGCACTTATGAATGTTAATGGGTTAGCAGAAAGTATTGAGCTCTACTTTGAAGAGTCCTCAATAAAATCGCTTGAAGGCGATTTTATTCCGGTAGTATGGAAAGCTACGAAGAATCTGTAAACAGTATCGAGGAGATATGCTTCCAAAAGCTGATGTTCAAACTAAAAGCTACTAAAAAAGGTGGCAGCGACGGCTGTTAAACGCATCCAAAGCCCACCTTGTGAGATACCCTTTGAATGGATTCTTTGATGGATGTCTCGATAGCAAGAACCAGGGAATCAGAAAAATGCAGCTTCCCGCACAAACTCTGAAACCCTTAATAGAAGAGGCTTTCAGAGTTTAGATCTATCTGCGATTTATACGGGAGAAAAATTGGGGTGAGTAACGGGGCTTGAACCCGCGACACTCGGAATCACAATCCGATGCTCTACCAACTGAGCTATACCCACCACAAAAGGAAGAACCTTTATAGGATTTTGTCGTGGAAATGGCAAGCAGGAAATTTACCCGCCACTGAAAAAATCAGAAAAACTTAATAATCACAAATAGCTACGACCGGTTGCGCCTTACAAACTATGCTGGCTTTTTCAGCATCCAAAGTGGTTTCTTCGGACCAATCCCCATTGGCGTTGCAGCGGCGGCGGACACAGGCAGTCCCCTCGTTTTGGACGAGGCAGTTCTTCTTTTCCTTCTTAGGATTATTCACGCACGTCCAAACGCACTCATTGAATTTGCCTGCAGGCTGACTGCAGATCACACCTTCTCGCTTTAATTTCGCTAACCGAGCTTGTTCTTGCGCTTTTAATTTCGCGATTCCATCAAGACGTTTTTTCTCATCGGCGGCAGCTTTATTCAATTCCCCCGCATCAATCGGAGTCACCGCCGTCAAACGACCTTTGGGAATTTTCTTACCTTTAAGAAGAACATCGTAAGAGATCTCACCGTTTTCAATCACACCTTGAAAACCCGCTTGCTGTCCTTTTTTTACCGTCACGGACTCTTCACCATTGAGGGCTGAAAACTCCATGGTGCCTTCAAACACCTTCACGCCCGTGAAGGCTTTTTGCGGATAGATGGAAAGAACATAATCGCCCGGGATCGCCAGGAACTCAAAAAGGTCCGAACGCAAAGCAATATTGTAAGCGCCTTTTTCTTTCTGATTCCAGTGAAGATCACCGCTTTTTAGAATCACAACGGGAGCTTCACCCGACTCCCAACTGATCACCGGCATTAAAACTTCACCTGAACCTAGCAAGATGAAATTGCGCTTTTCATCAAGTTCTACTTTAACTCGGCCAGTTAAAGACGTCTCTAGTAGAGCTTTTTCACGAAGAACCTGACGGCCTTTTACGAGAGCTCTTTTGCCATCTTTCCCCGTCAGCCAAACCTGCCCGTAAACCTCACGGATTGCGGGATACTTCGGAGCGACCGCCAAAGCGGCCTCTGCAAAAACTAAAAAGACGATACTAAGAAGAGATTTATTGAGAAGACTTTTTCTGAGCACGTTCCATCTCCCAGAGTTTGGCGAATTTTAAAAACAACGAGTAAGAGGCGCCGACAGCGATGATAAAACCTGGGAGCCCATCTAGAAAGCCGGCTTTCACAAAGTAAGTCTCGACGAACTTTCCCCAAGGCTTAAAGATCATCTTTAAGTAAGAAAACTTCTTCCCTGCCGCTGCAAGTTCTTTTGCGCCTAACGTAGAATAACGATCGTTCGTAAGCACCTGATCGCTGATGCCATCAAAGACCCAATGAAGCAGGTCTTTCTTCATTTTTAACTTTAACTTTACTTCCACTTTTTCGTGTACGTCTGCGGAATCCCACTGAGAAATGGATTTATTAAACAACCGCAGTTGATAGTCAGGATACCATCCGCCGTGAGAAATCCAGCGCCCCAAGTGGTAAGACTTGCGCGGGAAAAGATAACCCGCTTCGGAATTTAATTCTGAAAAACGACCATAAATCTCTGCGGCAAGCTCGGGACTTAAAGCTTCATCTGCGTCTAACGCCAACACCCAAGGGTTTTTAGCTTGAGCCGTCGCGAAGGCTTTTTGCGGGCCAAAACCCTTCCACTTTTCCTGGAACACGCGGGCTCCACAGCGTTCGGCGATTTCTACCGTGCGATCCGTCGAAAAGCTATCAACCACGACAACATCGTCGGCAAAGGGAACGGAGCGAATGCAGCGCTCGATATGCGCCTCTTCATTTAAGGTAATGATCACTAGAGATATGGGAAGTTTCGTCACTTCTTAAAGGTCTCTTTGGATCAAGGTCTTGTCAAACGATTCGCGAATGGCTACCATTTTTAGATCGGATGTTTTGAAAGGCTTTAATTTCATGAAATTTGCTAAATACTTCGTTTTAGGTCTGTTTTTAAGTTCCTCGGCGCATGCCTACTTGAGCATCGCTGAATCCGGAGAATTGCTGGCTCCAGGAAAATATCAAGTGGGAGTTGAACCTCAACTTCTAACGAACAAAGGTAACGGAGCAAACTTCAACGTCTTCTTCGACACCGCTATCAATGAATCCATGAGCGGTCGTATTTCGATGGGCGCAGGTGCTGTAGACTTCAACGCTTTTGCAAGTGCAAAGTGGATCCCGATTCCTGACGTCGACAATCAACCGGCGATGGGGCTTCGTTTGGGTGCCGGTATCGCAAGAGATGAGGACGAAAACTTAATTCAACTGCAACTAGCACCCATGCTGAGCAAAAAGTTTGATACTGAGTACGGAATGTCTGTTCCCTACTTCTCTATCCCCTTCACGTTCCTTAACACAAAAGAAGAAAACTACGTAGCGTCCAACTTGGCAATCGGCACAGAATTTCATTACGTCGATTGGAATCAAGTGACTTTAGGGGCGGAGTTGGGCCTAGAGTTGAATAAGTCTTATTCTTACATCTCGATTTTTGCTACATTCCCATTTGAGAGCCACAAAGGATTCGGTAAATAAATATGTTGTCTTGGTTATTTAGGGATGAAGCTGGAACCGCCGCTGATTTGTACGTCGACCTCGGCACTGCGAACACTTTAATCGCAGGCCGTGGCAAAGGCATCATTTTAAATGAGCCTTCTTTGATCGCGTACCAACAAACAAGTCCTGGCAAAAAAAGAGTGATCGCGGTTGGAACAGATGCCAAAGAAAAATTGGCGAACAACCCTGGCAGCATCTTTCCGCAAAAGCCGATTCGTGATGGCGTGATTGCGGACTTTGAAACAACGGAAGTGATGTTAAGACACTTTCTTTCAGCTCCGGGAGTGAAATCTGCATTTTCTCGTCCAAGAGTTGTCGTGTCCTTGCCTTACGGAGTGACGGAAGTAGAGAAAAAAGCCGTTATTCAATCTTGTAAAGCGGCTGGCGCAAAAGAAGTTTTCTTGATTGATGAGCCGATGGCCGCAGCGATTGGCTCAGGCCTTAATATCAAGTCTGCTGAAGGCAATATGATTATCGATATCGGTGGTGGCACAACGGAAGTTGCGGTTATCGCCCTAGCTGATATCGTTTACTGTGAAGCCGCTCGCGTGGGTGGACATAAAATCGATGACTCGATCATTGATTACTTCCGTAAATACAAAAAGCTTATTATTTCTGAAACGACGGCGGAATATTTGAAAGTCTCTATCGGTACAGCTGTTCCGAAAAAAGATATCAAAACAGCGACAATCACAGGTCGTGATGCTGATACGGGAATGAATAAAACCATGGAAGTCAGCTCTGAAGACGTAGGACTTGCGATGAATAACTCAGTTCAAGAAGTTATCAATGCCATTCACCGCGCTTTAGAACACACTCCCCCAGAACTTGTGTCAGACATTATCGAAAGAGGTGTTGTGCTTGCTGGTGGCGGAGCTTTGATTCGCGATTTCGATTTGCGCATTCAAAATGAAGTGCGTTTGCCGGTCAGAATTGCTGAGAGCCCTCTGACAGCCATCGCCCGCGGAGGCGAAGCTGTCTTGAGTGACCCTGAGCTCTTAGATAAAATTCAATTGGAAGTTTAAACTGGAACAGGGGTCGCTTTCGGCCCCTTTTTCATATCCTCACGCAGAAGCTGTAAGAGCTGTGCTGAAACCGGTCCTTGCTTTCCCGTCCCGATTTTCTTTCCTTCATATTCTGTGACTGGCAAAACATCTAACGTCGTTCCAATCATCATCACTTCTTGCGCTTCGTAAAGATCCATCTCGGTTAAATCTTTTTCCTGAATGCCTGTTAAGGCACCCGCCGCTAAAAGGGATTCAGCGAGTTCAAAACTGCGCATCATCGTTGTGCCTTTTAAGATCTGACGAAGTTTAGGACGAACCAAAGTGCGATTTTTATCAATCATCACGATATTTTCCGTCGAGCTTTCCGTTAAGTACCCTTGAGGATCTACACCGATTGTGAAATCAAGTTTACGATCGACGCTTTCTTTTTTCATCAAAACGTTTTGCAAGTAATTGCAAGTTTTAATCGTCGCAAACCAAGGGTCTTTCGGAGGGATTTGACTGCGCCCCACTTTCACTCCGTTGATATATCTTTCTTCAGAATACGGAGTGTAAGCTGTTACAACCAAATACATCTGCGACGCCAAACACTCATAGGGGTTCGTCGTAAATCCGCCCGGACCGCGCGAGATATAAAGACGCAAGACAGCGTTTTTTGTACTCGCTACTTGAACGGTTCTAAAGATCACTTCACGCATTTCATCAAGGGGCATCGGAAGTTTTAAACCGATTTTACCCGCAGAAAGCTCTAAACGCTCTAAGTGCTCTTGCAGAAGAAAGGCTTTGCCATCAACGACCTTGATCGCTTCAAACACCCCATCCCCACGATGCACCAAATGATCGTCGATAGGGACCGTCATCAACCCCGGCTCTTTCGTAATGCCGCCCAACCAAGTGCTGTACATGGCTAAGTAAGTTTTTTGTGCGGCGTAAGCACGCTCTTGAAGTTTGGATTGAATTTCAGAGGGGGAAAGAACTGCAACGGACATGATAGTCTCCTCAGCAAACATTCTGACAGCTCCTTTTTAAGGGTAAAAGTTTTTTTGTTTTTAAATTGACGTCTCTCGATGGAGGTCCTGAGAATAAGGAAAGCATGACGGAGGACAAAATGCTAAAAGCTTTCACTACAGGTGTCATTTTACTTACTATGACCGGTTGCTCTTCAATGATGCGCAGAGCTCCACAGCAAGAACCAAAAGTCGTTCTTAAAGATCAGAAAGGTGGACAAAAAGAAGCTCCGGCAGAAGCCACTTCAAGCGATCCTAAAGAGATCACTAAAGTAAGCCCGAACGATCAGGAAATGGAAGCCGCACAAGCTCAAGCGGAAGAGATGAAAGACGCTGTAGCTGCTGCTGCTCAACATATTTCTACAAATCACGGTAAAGAACCATCCGCACGGGCTGCGGGCCCCGTGGCGGCAGAAAAATCTTTGGGTTGGCTTAAAAACGGAAACACTCGCTTCATTAAAGGCAAATTCCGCGCTGACGGAGCTTCAGCAAAAGACCGCATGCGTTTGGTCGCGGGACAGAAACCGCACGCTGTGGTTCTAACTTGCAGTGATTCTCGCGTTCCGCCCGAAGTCATTTTTGACCAAAAATTAGGCGAGATCTTCGTTATTCGCACGGTCGACCTTTCTGCTGCCGCCGATGTAGTAGCGAGCACCGAATACGCCGTGGGCGAATTAGGATCGAATCTTGTTGTTGTGATGGGACATGAGTCCTGTGGTACCGGCAGAACTTCCAGCGGCCTACAAACTGTGACTCAAGAACTTGCTGAACGCTCTGCACTTCTGCGTGACGGCATTGCGTCGGGTGAGGTAAAAGTTGTTCAGGCCATTTACCACCTTGATTCTGGAATCGTGGACTGGCGCTAATTCCTGAAAGGCATTCGATGAACCAAAACCGTAAAATCCTCATTACTTGTGCTCTTCCCTACGCAAATGGATACATTCACCTTGGTCACTTGGTGGAGTATCTTCAAGCTGACTTCTGGGCACGCTTTCAAGAAATGCGCGGCAATCAGTGCGTGTACATCTGCGCTGACGATACTCACGGAACTCCGATCATGGTGAAGGCCCGCGAGATGGGCATCACTCCTGAAGCTTTGATTGCAAAAAGTTATGACGAACACACAAAAGACTTCGCTGATTTCCAAGTGAAGTTTTCTTTGTACGGTTCAACGAACTCTGTCGAGAATAAAAATCTGTGCGAATACTTCTATCACAAAATGGTGGAAGGCGGTCACACTCGCAAGCAATTGATCCAGCAGCTTTACTGCAATCACGATAAAATGTTCCTTCCCGATCGCTTCGTGAAGGGCACATGTCCTAAATGTGGCGCTAAAGAACAGTATGGTGATTCTTGTGATGTGTGCGGTTCGACTTACTCTCCAAGTGACATGAAAGAGGTTCACTGCTCTCTTTGCGGAACAACTCCGGTTCTTAAAGACAGTGAAAGTATTTTCTTTAAACTGAATGACTTTAAAAAATACCTTGAAGAGTGGATCCCTAAACACTGCTCTCCAGAAATTTCTAAAAAGATGCTGGAGTGGTTTAATGAAGATCTTTTAGATCTAGATATTTCTCGTGATGAGCCTTACTTCGGCTTTGCGATCCCTGGCACTGATAATAAAAAATTCTTCTATGTGTGGGTCGATGCTCCCATGGGCTATATGTCCACGACCGAGCAATGGGCGAAGAAAAACAATATGTCATTAAAAGACGTCTGGGATGATCCAAGCCGTGAGGTGTATCACTTCATCGGTAAAGACATTGCTCGCTTCCACACGATCTTCTGGCCCGCTTTCTTAAAGTCGGCTGGCTTTAGATCTCCGGATCAGGTTTTTGTTCATGGTCACTTGATGGTGAATGGCGAAAAGATGTCTAAATCTAAAGGCACCTTCATTGCTGCTCGCACTTACTTGAATCATTTAAACCCTGAATATCTTCGTTATTACTATTCAACGAAACTGAACAGTTCAGTTGATGACATCGACTTGAACCTAGAAGAGTTCGTCAATCGCGTAAATTCAGAGCTTGTGGGTAAAATCACAAACTTGGGTTCTCGTGGTGGTCAAATGCTGAAAAAGAAGATGGACGGCGTGATGAGCACTCCGGATGCGGAAGGTGCAAACTTGATCGCGCATGCTCAAAAAAAGGCGGACGCGATTGCGGCTCATTACGAAGCGCGTGATTTTGCGAAAGCTTTAAATGAAATCCGTTCTTTGGCGGATGATGCGAATAAGTATTTCGACGAAAAAGCTCCATGGAAAACTTTGGATGCAAATCCTGTTGAAACAAAACAAGTCATCACAACGACTTTGAACGTGTTCCGCCTTCTTGCGATTTACCTAAAACCGGTTCTTCCGTACTATACACAAAAAGTGGAAAAGCTTTTGGGTGAAACGAACTACAAGTGGTCTGACATCAACACTATTCTTACGAACCGCCCTATCGCGGACTATGAGCACTTAGCGACTCGCGTAGAAGCAGATAAAGTCAAAGCCATGGTGGAAGAAAGTCGTAAGATCAACGAAGAGATTCAAGCGGCGAAGAAGGCCACTTCGACGGCTCCGAAGGCAGCTCCGGCAGCGAAGACGGAAGATCGCAATGGTGATCGCCCTGCGGAAATCGAATTTGCTGATTTTGAAAAAGTAGATCTTCGTATCGGCCAAGTGATCGAAGCCGAAGAAATCAAAGAAGCCGACAAGCTTCTTCGTTTGAAGGTGGACATCGGCGACGGTCAAGTTCGTCAGATCATCGCGGGTATTAAGTCCGCTTACAAACCTGAACAACTTCTTGGGCGCAAGATTCTGGTTTGCGTGAACTTAAAACCGCGCAAGATGAAGTTCGGTATGTCTGAAGGCATGGTGCTTGCTGCAGGAAGCGGTGGGAGCGATTTATTCGTCCTGGCTGCTGATGACGGCGCGCAAGTCGGCCAACGAGTTAAATAATGGCACTTTCCGCTCAAGATAAAAAATCCCTCGAAGAAATCCATCGACTGTTTCTAGCGTTGGAAAAATCCTCGGGGGATTTTTCTTTTGATCCCACGACTTTAGCGGAACTTAAAAATAAAATTTCGGAACTTAAGTTTTCGGAAAATCCAGATGTTTCTCGCTTAGGGGATTTACAAAAGCATCTGGTGGATGAAATGACTTTAAAGCATTTCGTTTCTTACATTATTCCTTTTGAACGCCTGCTGCATAAGAACTTACAAGATGATGATTTCTTAGTCCTTGAAAACGACAAGTCGGAAAGCACATCAGAGCCTCTTCCCCTGGTTTTTGTTTTAGATAATATCCGTTCTGCTTTTAACGTGGGTTCTATTTTTAGAACGGCCGAGTGCCTAGGGGCCCAGAAGATTTATCTTTGTGGCTATACGCCGAATCCAACGCAGTGGAAGGTTGAAAAAACCGCCATGGGAACTCAAGAGTATTTAGCTTGGGAAGAATCGCCAAAACTTTTGGAATGCCTTGAAGAGCTTAAAGACGAGGGTTATCGCATCGTCGCCCTAGAGACTGCGGCAAGTGCCGTTGATCTTTTTGAAAGTTTCGAAGCCGAGCCGACAGCCTTTGTTTTAGGAAACGAACGTTTTGGTTTAGATCCAGAAATTTTAAAAATTATTGATGAAGTTCGCATCATTCCTTTGCGCGGAAGAAAGAACTCTCTGAATGTCGGCGTCACTGCGGCTATTGCTGGTTTTGAATGGATGAGGCAATGGCGGAACAAATAACGATCACCCCTATTGGCGTCTTTCACAGCTCACAAAAAGAGCCTTACGAGGCTGGCAGACAGACTGATGAGTTTCACTCTGAAGGCGTGATTGAACTCTCTTCCGGCGAAAACTTTGAACAAGCTTTGATCGGTCTGGAAGGTTGTTCTCATATCTGGGTGCTTTTTCACTTTCATCATAATAATCATTGGAATCCCATGGTGCTTCCTCCGCGTGGAAGAACGACTAAGATCGGTGTTTTTGCCACTCGCTCCCCTTACCGCCCGAACGGCATTGGGATGAGTTGCGTGAAGATTAAACGCATTGAAAAGCTAAAAATCCACGTCGAAGCTGCTGACATCTTAGATGGCACCCCGGTCTTAGACATCAAGCCTTACGTGGCTTACGCAGATTCCTTTCCCGGCGTTGAGCCCGCCTGGCTAGCGGATGCTAGCCAATACACTGTTTCATTTACGGGAGAGGCTTTAGAACAACTCGAGTGGCTTGATAATGCCGGTGTCGAACAGCTGCGTGGCTTTATTCTGCACCAACTGGAATTTGAACCGACAAACTCTAAGAAAAAACGCGTGAAAGCATCTGAAGGTCATTTCGTGATTGCATATCGCACTTGGCGCGCAGCTTTCACCCTTCAAGATCATACGGTTGAAGTCTTTAAAATTTTTTCGGGATATAGCGAAAGTGACCTTGCGGCGAGCGAAGACACTTATCACGATAAATCGATTCATAAAGAATTTAAGAAGCTTTTTCCGTCTGCTCGTCAGTAGCAGCAGAAGTTTGACCGAAAACTTGGTTTTTCAGCAGCAAATAGAGCGGCAAGAAACCCAAGCCTCTGCTAACAGAGCCTAAGATAAAGACGGCGTAATAACTTGTTACTTTTTCACCCAAAAACCAAAGGACTTTGCCGCCCATGTAAGTTCCTAAAATGATCGCGACAGAGTTTAAAAGATTATAAACCGTCAGAACTGGAACTTTTTCTTCCTGCTTGAGGTCTTTAAAGAAGATCAACGAAAGACCGACTTCAACAAACGCCCAGGCAAAACCGCTGATAAGTTGTAAGAAGTAAATAAACCCTGCTCCATTACTCAGAGCCCACATTGCTGGTAACGGTACGATAGCGCCGGCTCCGAATAACAACAAATTAAATCCGGAAGTTTTGCCTCTGAATTTTTCGATAGCACTTAAAGCGATGATTTTACCAACGAACAATAGCGCAATGGCCACCATGTATTGACCATAATCCATCTTTACTTGCGCCAGCATATAAGGCGTAACAAACGGAGAAGAAACAAAGACGGCCGCTTGAAACGGAACTAAGTAAAAGAAAAACTGCCTTTTTTGTGTATTAGCCCAAAAGACATTCCAAGAGGCACGAAAGCCTAAACGTGGTTCACTTCTCCACTCGGGATCAAACCACTGTGAAGAAAGAATCGCGGAAGACATCAAGCGACAAGTCGCCGCGAATAAAAACAACAATGTAAATACAGAAGAGAACGGCCCAAGCTCAACATTGTAGTTCAGAGCCAAACCTCCCCCAATTAGACCTAACAAGATTCCGAGCTGAGAGATGCGAGCGCGTTTTGCGAAGAAGGCATTTCCTTCATCGACTTGCACTAAGCGTCCCATCCAGTAGTTCCAAGCAAGACCGGAAGAAAAACCTGAACCCCAGTAAAGTGTCAGGATGATAAAAAGTGTCCAGAAGTTTGGAGCCCGCGTCGCCGAAAAATAAATCAACGGGATAAACGTCAAAGCTTGCATCACGCTAGATGCCACCACCCAGTGCTTATGCGACTGCACTCTTTGCAAACCACGCGGAGTAATAAGTTGCAAGATCGCACCGCTGACAATAGGAAGACTGGCAAGAATACCGGCGAAGACTTCGCCCATGCCGATAGATAATGAATAAGCCGGCAGATAGGTTTCGCCGGCTCCAACCATGAGAGAACATAGGAAAGCATCAATCAAACTTAGACGAAGACTTTTTTCTCTCATGAAGACTTACTAAATTCCTTATTTACGTTTTTTACGCATTTCTTTTGCTGATGCGATTTCTTCTTTGCAGGCAGCAGAAAGTTCTTCTTTATGCTCTTTCATGCACTTCATGATGCGACCTTTACCAGGCTTCACATCACCGCAAAATTTTTCAACATCATCGTGACAAGCTTCTTTCATATCTTTCATCGCCTCTTTGGCTTTTTCCATATGGGCTTTGCATTCACTAGAAAGCTTATCCTGATTTTCTTTCATGCACTTGGCGATCTTTCCACCACCGTGCTCAACACCGGCACAAAGTGTTTCTCGATCTTTTGCACACGCGCCACCTTCGTTCGCTTGAGCCAAAGACGCCAATCCTAGAACCATCATTCCTGCTACAACATACTTGATCATGGTGACTCCTTTAGAAACAGATTGTAGCAGCAGCTTTTCCGCGCGCACAAAGGGATTGAGGTCCTATGGTCCTTTGTTATGACGACAGATTTTACCTAGACCTTTGTTAGTTGATGGTGAAGTGAACGGCTCCCATGGTTAAAGTTGCGAAGAAGGACGCAACTATAAGACACCACAAGTAGCTTAAAAGGATAAAAACTCCGTCTTTTTCCATGTGGCCAATAGCGCACAGGATGATACCGACGACCGGGACGGTGTTTGAAAATGGAATTGGCAGCGGGAGTGACAGAAGCAAAGAGTTCGTCACAAATACCAGAAGATTGAGTAATCTGAAAAACCAATGGTCGTGCAAGAAGACCAGACGCTGCTTTACGATCTTAACCGCATAACCCCAGATTTTTTCCGCGACTTCAGAAACTTTTAAAAGAACATCGGCCGAGACCTTCAGATTTTCAAAACGCTCTGGCAACCAAGGCGGCTTATTGCGATAAAGAAAAATGGCGACCACTGCGATCAGAAAGCCCAGCGGCGTGGATAGACCCGGGATGGGAATGGGCTGAAGAAAGGGAAGGCTCAAAAAAAGCATGAGCATCGCATGGCCTTCTTCCCCCAATAGCTGGAAGATTCGACGCAACGTTAAGTCACCCTTAGCTGCTTCTGCCTGCAAAAGATCCATGGCAGTAATAAAACGGCTTTTCAAACTTGCTTTCCCACCCGTCCGATTTTATCAATATGCTTTCAGTTTTAGCCGCACTTTGCGGCTTCGTTTATCTTAAAGGACTTGGTATGGATTGGAAGATTTTTGCGAGCACTTTTATCACTATTTTTTTGGCCGAAATGGGTGACAAAACGCAATTCGCGGCTTTGGCTGCTTCTTCACAGACTAAATCCACAATGACGGTTATGATTGCCGTTGTACTTGCTTTAGGCCTGGCTGGTATCTTAGGTGTGATCTTTGGAAAATTCTTGGGGACATTGTTAAGCCCCCAAATCATGAAATACGTTTCAGGAACATTGTTTATTCTTGTCGGTATTTGGGTTCTGACAGCTAAAGGATAGCTTTTCTATTGGCAATAGTCTGCTGAGGATTCGTTGAGACCCTGGAATCCTCGATAGAGATAAAAGTCCCCGTTATTTCCCATTAAAAAAGTCGAATTGTAATTCTGCGAATACACCAAGTGCATGAACGGTCTGCCGCGTTCGGTGTATGAGATTTTCGCGACTCCAAGTCCATGGAAATGAATTTCTTTGTTCCTGTGATCTAAGGCGTAAGTGGATTCGATTTTCTTTTCGAAAAGCTGCGTATGAAAATCAAATTCGCGATACCTTGCCGTATAGGTTTTATTCTTTTGCAGATATAGTTCCGTCTGCGCTACGCGAACTTGCGAAGGATCTGTCCATAGCTGCGTTCCCGCCCCAATCAAAACGGGAAAGCTCACACCCTGCTCGCAGTTGCCAAGAGTTTTATAGTAAAAACTTTCTGGGATCCAAGAATCGATAGAAGAAATAGACGACGTCAATTCTCCACAAGAAGATAAAAATAGAGCAAGCGGAATTAAGAGAAGTGCCGGACGAAGAAAGCTCATACCTTTTTATAATTTTATGAGGATTTCTTGTCATTCTTTGGCGAGCGAAATTAGAGGTTCGTCGAGGAGTATTGAAAATAAAAAACCCCAGGTCTAGGTGACTTGGGGTTTTTAGTTTTGGAAGCTGCTTCAGCTTACGCGCCTGAAATCGCTTCAGCTCTGCGGCCTACCGGCCTAGCCGCCGATTGTTGCGATCAATTGAGCGATCAACAATGAAACGACAGACATAACTTTGATCAAGATAGCGATACCAGGACCAGAAGTGTCTTTGAACGGGTCACCAACAGTGTCACCAACAACCGCTGCTTTGTGAGCATCGGAACCTTTTGGATGACCTGGCAATCCACCTTTTTCGATGAATTTCTTAGCGTTGTCCCATGCTCCACCGGCGTTTGCCATGTAAAGAGACATTGTCGCACCTACAGCCAAACCACCTGCAAGAAGACCTGCAAGAGCTTGAGGGCCCAAGATGAAACCAACAAGAACTGGTGCAAGAACTGCGATCATACCTGGCAAGATCATTTCAAACAAAGCGGCTTGAGTCGCGATGTCTACGATCTTAGCTGGTTGTGGTTCTGCTTTACCTTCACGAAGGCCTGGGATTTCTTTAAATTGACGAGCAATTTCTTTTACGATTTTTTGCGCAGCCTTACCTACCGCAGTCATAGTTGTAGAACCAACTAGGAATGGAAGGATCGAACCAAGCAAGATACCGATCAAAACTCCAGAAGAAGTTAGATCCAAAGACATCTTCGCAAGACCTGCTTTTTCACGCACATGGTTTACTTCCATGTTGAATGCAGAGAAGAGAGCAAGAACTGTCAAGATCGCAGAACCGATCGCAAAACCCTTACCGATAGCTGCTGTTGTGTTACCAACGGCATCTAGTTCGTCAGTGATGTCGCGAACGTTTTTACCAAGACCTGACATTTCAGAGATACCACCGGCGTTATCCGCGATAGGACCGTAAGCATCCACAGTCATAACAACTGCTGTACCTGCCAACATACCTACTGCAGAAAGAGCGATACCGTAAAGACCCAAAGCTTGGTCTGCAACGTAAGCGGCGATAACAACGATCAACATTGGGATCGCTGTAGATTCCATACCTACTGCAAGACCACGGATCACACCAGTACCCGCACCCGTCAAAGCGGCTTCAGCAACTAGACGGATTGGACGAGCCGCTGTGTAGTACTCAGTGATAAGACCGATCAAAGCACCACCGAATGCACCCGCAGCCAAAGCTACAGTCACAGATTGGCTGATACCGAACATTGGCATCAAGATGTAAGAAGCAATTGTCAAAAGGATTGGTGGAACAATCAAGGCGTTACGAAGAACAGTTGCAGGTTTGCCGTTTTTGAACGCGCGCGCTGCAAAGATCACGATGATTGAAATCACAAGACCCAAAGTTGAAAGAAGAAGAGGCAAAGCCACGCCTGTGATACGTACAGTTTCAGCTTCCGCAGAAGGCATCAACGTCGTCAAAGCGTCTGCAGGGATTGTCAAAGCAATCGCCATTGCAGAAACGATAGCCGCAACCATCGACTCATAGATATCCGCGCCCATACCAGCAACGTCACCTACGTTGTCACCCACGTTATCAGCGATAACACCTGGGTTGCGAGGATCGTCTTCAGGAATGTTCTCGATCACTTTACCTGCGATATCCGCACCCACGTCAGCGGCTTTAGTATAGATACCACCACCGATACGAGCGAAAAGAGCGATTGAAGAAGCGCCCACCGCGAAAGAGTGAAGAATTGTTCCCAATGTCTCTTGTCCTTGGAAAATCCAGTAAAGAACACCAAGACCGATAAGACCAAGACCCGCAACAGAAAGACCCATCACCGCGCCACCATCAAGTGCCACTAGAAGAGCTGCGGCTTTAGAGCCACCTGCTGCTGCTTGAGAAGTACGAACGTTTGCATAAGTCGCAGCTTTCATACCGAAGAAGCCTGCAAGCAAAGACAAGAAAGCACCAAGAACAAAAGATCCTGCTGCGATTCCGCCCAATGCAAAAGCAAGAGCTGCGCCCACGACGATCGCGTAGACGAAAAGAACTTTGTACTCACGAACCAAGAAAGCCATTGAGCCTTCACGAACGTAAGTCGCGATGCGATTCATAGTTTCATTGCCTGCAGGCTGTGCCTTCACGCGAAGGTAAAGAGCCATAGCAACGAACAAACCAACAACCCCAGCAATAGCCGGAGAAATCAGTAAAGATTCACTAAACATTGTTGCACTCCGTGTTTGATTTCTCGTTTAAATTACGAAGACTTAGAGGTACCTGAGTTCATTGCAATTAGTCAATGGAGAGTACACCGTACTTCTATAAGAAGTGCGGTGCATTATAAGACATTTGGAGCGATGAAAGCGAAGAAGAATCCGGTAAGAAATACTACCAGAGAAAGAATATAGACGCGGATCGAGAACTTTCTGCCTGAAATACAGGCATCTCGAAGCTTCGGATCGAGCGGACACGGAGCGTTGCGGTTCTTCCAAATCCAGAAACCATTCAATGCGAGCATAGCTCCAGCAAAAATAAAGACTTCGAGCTTATTTTCTGAAACCCAAATAAGCCCGGGAACTTCAGAGGCTAAGCCCGCAAGCACGGCTCCCAAACCCAAGCTCACTAAAAGAGCCGGAAGCGCGCAACAAATCAGCGTTCCTGCTGATCCAAAAAGTGTCAGGAAAGTAAAAAACTTATTTGCTGAAAGAGACTTCATAACCCGCCTCTTTTAAAAGAGTCGAAATTTTATCATGAGATAGTTTTTGTCCGTCTTTGTAAGTCAGCTTTACGAATTTATTTTCTAGACTCACCTGCACGTCTGCGACTTCGGGTTGCTCTTTGAATTTTTTTGTAATGCCTTGAGCACAGAAAGAACAAACCATTCCCTTTACGCCCACAGTTTCAACTTCGCCGGCGAATGCAAAAGAGCTTGTGAATAAAAAAGCTAAAATTAATTTTTTCATAAATTCTCCAACACTTTTAATAAAATATCATTTACTAACTTCTAAACTTTAGAAGTGGCTCATAAAATTGAAAGCTCCGCCTCCACCGATGGTTGCACCCACTTCAATCAGAATATTTCTGTAAAACAAGCGCACGAATTGAGTGGTCTCGATCGAGCTGTCATTTTTCTTTTCAAATTGCACAATCAGCCATGTGTTCAACTCGTTAAACTCTGCCAAATACGGAGCCACACCACCGCGCAACTTAATTTGTTCAAAATCGGTGCGTTGAATATCAGAGTCTTCGCGGAAGTACTTTGTGTATTGGAAAGACGTATAGTATCTGCGATCTTCCCAGTCCACATCGGCAGATGCTAAAGTGACACCTTTAACTTCATCATAAGATCGATCCGTGCCGTAACCCGCACTTAAATAGATATTTCCTTGCGAGTCGTCGTTGTTCCAGCGCTTTGCGAGAAAATTCAATCGCGGCACCGTGTATTCAGCATCTTCCGTCTTAAGATAGGTAAGGCCCGCTGCCAAACGACTGGTCATCGAGTACGTCAGAAGCATCTCGTTCTCATTTTCCTTATTGTAGGACATAAGAGAAAAGGCACCCGCGAATGAAACTGGATGTGCTTTCGCCGTCGCAGTGATCAGAAATAAAGGCCCTAGAAGCCATATCCACATTTTACTCATCTTAAAACTTCCTTCTTGTATGCGCTTTCAACCTTCATTAGGATGGAGACGAACCACTTGTGACAGGCCTATGAAAATAAATTTGCAAGAATGTACAGATGAAGAACTCTTACTAAAGCTCGCTGAAGGCGAAACGAAAGCTTTAGATATTCTCTATTTAAGACATTCTGGCCGCGTCCTTTCCTATGCTCTTAAAAGGGGCCTTCCTCAAGAGCGCGCGGAAGACCTTCTGCAAATCGTTTTCTTACAGGTCCATCGTAAAAAGCATCTTTATGACTCTCGTTATAAGGCCCTAGCCTGGATCTACGTCATTACCCGTAGCGAGCTTAAAGATTACAGAAATCGAGAAATTAAGGATTTTTCTGAATGGAACGATTCTTTGTCACAAACGGACGGCTCGGTTCCTATGCTAGAAGAGAAAGAGGAAGCGGCGACACTTTTAGCTGAGCTGAAGCCTCGCGAACAAGAGGTTATGAAACTGAGGTACCTCGACGAACTTGAGTACGAGGAAATTGCTGAAGTCTTAAAAATGTCTGAAAGCAATATCCGACAGATTGTCAGCCGCAGTTTAAAATTGTTACGTGGATTAGGAAAGAAGAGTTAGGAGGTCATAATGAAAGACATTAAAAAAGATTTCGAGTCTTTTACTAATGATACTGCTGAAACCAGCGGCTCTTCTTTTGTTTTGCAAAAGATCCATGCACAACTTGAAGCCGAGCGCTCTCCAACTTGGAAAGTCGTTTCTAAAATGGGCCTGGCTCATGCGCTAGGAACATTTGTGACTTTGATGAGCTGTTCTCAATTTGGTGTGCAGCTGTTCTTTGATGGCGGCGGCCTGATGCATTACTTTATGAAAATCAGTCCGACCTTCTGTCTTTTCTTCTGTGGAGCTTTGTATCTTTCCATTTCCATTTTATTTGCGCGTTTGATTTTAAACCACGATGAATGGATTCGTGTGATGCGTTCACGTGCTATGAATATCGCAGCCCTTTCACTGGTGACACTGGGGGGACTTTCCATCGTGAGTCATGAAGTCAACTGGGAATCCGGTGTTTTGTGGTTCTTTGGAGCGGCTTTAGGCGGAGAAATGGTGACCCTTGTAAAATCTCCCCTAGTATGGCTTGCGCGCAAGTCTTATAAGGCTTGATTTTAAGGGGTTTTTGAGTGAAAACCCCTGCATGCGTTTTGCTCTATTCATTCTTCTTTTCCTAGCCGTTTCTTCTTCGTTTGCAAAAACTCGTATCGCGTTTTTAGAGCTTTACGATCGTCACGGTCGTTTGGTGCAGTACGAACCCGGCGGTAGATTCGCGCACACGGCTATCCAATTTGATGATATCGGCGACAAGTGGCTGAATGCTTACCCTGGTGAGGGTGTGGCGATCGTTTCTTGGGAAGACCTTGAACACCGTGGAGTGATCGCGGAAGTCATCGAGATCCCACAACACGTACGCCTTTCACAAGTAAAGCCCTACATGGGTCTTCCTTTTGATTTTTGGTATTCTTGGTCGGACGATGCTCTTTACTGCACAGAGCTTATCGGGAAGCTTTTAAATATCCCCACTCATCCTATGAAGTTTAATAAGCAAGTATGGCCGAAGAATTACTGGCACCTTGAAGGCACTTTGGGTCTTTCGCCTGATTCCGTTTATGCGTGGGCAAAGCAGCAATAGTCTTTAAGGCTGCAAGATAAGATTCGGATCGGTGGGTTTATTAGGATCGCCGACCTTCAAACGAATCTCTAATGGAAAATGATCTGAGCTGATAATCGTGTGATGCACTTGCGCTTTGATAACGTCAAAGCCTCTGACGAAAACGTGATCGAGTTTTAAAAGACGTCCGTCGTTTTCAAGATCCAAATGTTCTAAGTTTAAATCTCTGAAAATACTTTTCATGATCAGATAGCGTTTTACGTTCCAGGTATTGAAATCACCCGCGAGAACAATTGGACCTTTGAATTCACTCATTTTCGCGGCGATTTCATACAGGGAAGCTGTGAAGGCTTTCAGAGTAACGAAGTTAAGGACGTGTGTGCAGACGAAAAGAGCTTTCGTTCCGCCGAAATCGTATTCATTAAAAAGAGTCAGCTTTGGAGTTAGCCAGAAGAGTTCTCTGGTTTTTGCTCGGATAAAATCGACGGATGCAGGTGGAAGTTTTGCTCCGATAGCAACACCCGTACTTCTTAAATCTTTTTTGTAGTGAAAGCTTTGAGCAAGATGCCACTCGTAAGTAGCAAAATCCTGTTGCCAGATCTTCGGCATTTTATCATCGACCAAGGCTTCTTGAAGAAGGATAAAGTCTTTTCCCTCCCCTAGTTTACGAAAGTCTTTTTCAAAGATATGGGCTTTTTGTCCCTTATACACATTCCATACGAAAATATCGAACTCTGAAGTCGGAGCTGGCAGGTTTTGCGCTTCTCCGATTTTCAGAAGGACTTTTTCTTTCGTAGGTATGATGTATGGAACCATTCTCTATTTCACCCGACTTAAATAGCTTTCATCCACCGTCGTAACTTGAAGCGACTGCGCTTCTTGTCTTTCTTGTTCAGCAAGCATTGTCGATAGATATCTTTCTGTGTAGCTAGGAACAATCACGACGATGTTCTTTCCGCGATTTTCTTCCTTTTGCGCCAAGCGAAGTCCCGCAGCAATAGCTGCTCCTGAAGAAATTCCAACCGGAATACCTTCCTTTTTTATTACTTCTCTTGCAACTTTCATGGATTCTTCAGACGACACTTGTTCCACGCCATCCATGATCGATCGATCCATCACGCTGGGAACAAATCCGGCGCCGAGCCCTTGGATTTTATGAGGACCTGGCTTACCTCCGGAAAGCACAGGGCTTTCAACAGGCTCTACGGCAATCATTTTTACTGAAGGCTTTTTCGATTTTAATACTTGCCCAACGCCAGTAATGGTTCCGGAAGTTCCGACACCGCTCACGACGATATCAACTCCCCCGTCTGTGTCATTCCAGATTTCATTCGCCGTTGTTTGCTTATGAATTTCTGGATTTGCCGGGTTATCAAACTGTCGAGGTGTCCAGGCATTGGGATTTTTTTCTGCAAGTTCCATCGATTTTGCGATGGCCCCTTTCATGCCGAGGGGGCCCGGAGTCAATATGATTTTTGCACCAAGTAACAACAAGAGTGTTCGTCTTTCTTGAGACATTGTTTCAGGCATCACCAGCGTGATGGAATATCCTTTCGCTGCGGCAACAAAGGCCAAGGCGATCCCGGTGTTCCCGGAAGTGGGCTCTAAGATCTCCATCCCCGGCTTAAGCTTTCCCGTGCGCTCAGCATCTTCGATCATCGCAAGACCAATACGGTCTTTCACAGACCCCAGGGGATTGAAGAATTCAAGTTTAAGAAGAAGTCGCCCCGGAAGCCCCTTCCCGATTCTTTGCATTTCAATCAGTGGAGTTTGTCCGATGGTCTTTGTGATGTCTGAGTATATTTTCATGAAAGCCTCTGCCTAAGGATGTTCTAAAGGGCCTTAGTTAAGAATACTCCCAAGGTAGAGGATGTTAAAGATTTACTTCTGTCGGTCGAGGAAAATAAACTCAGTGTTTAGATTTGAGAATCAACTCCTAACAAACATCTGTCATATTGCAGACCGTCCTAGGACATTTTCATATTGAAAACCTATTAAGAATGATGTGAATTTGTTTATAGGAGCATTGAACCCCATGAGTAAACTGAACGTCGTATTTTTGATTCTTTTTGGAGTCGTCCTAGGACTGGGATGCTACTCGTTCATTTACGCCAAGGGTTATTCTTATATGTCGGATGATCCCAAGGCCTGCGTGAATTGCCATATTATGAACGAAAATATGGACTCATGGATTAAAGGCACACATCACCACGTCGCAAAATGCAATGACTGCCACCTTCCGCACAACATCGTCGGCAAATACGCGGTGAAAGCTTTGAACGGCTTCAACCATTCGGCGGCATTTACTTTGCAAAACTTCCCCGATCCCATTCGTATTCGTGAGCACAGCCTGAAAGTCGTTAAAAGCTCATGCTTAAGCTGTCATCAGCCCATGGTTCAAGCGATGAATCATGGAGGAAAAAATATCAATGAAGAGACCAATTGCCTGCATTGTCACCGCAACGTTGGACACGTGAAATAGGAGTTCATTATGACAAAATCAAAAGGGATTTTTCTAGCTGTCGGAGGAGCTGCGATTGCCACTGTCTTACTGACGGCTCTTTTAGTGAATATCTTTGAGCGCAAAACGGAAGCGAAAAATGTCTTCTATCGCGTTGTTGAAATCACTGATGACATGGATGATCCAGCGATCTGGGGAAAGAACTTTCCTCATCAATATGATTCCTACCTTCGCACGGCCGATATGCGAAGAACCAAGTACGGTGGTTCTGAGGCATTTCCTCACGTGCCTACAGAACTAGATCCGCGCGATACCGTATCCCAACAAAAGCTGGATGAAGATCCGCGATTAAAAATCATGTGGGCGGGCTATGCATTCTCAAAAGACTTCCGCGAAGAACGCGGACACGCTTACATGCTTTCGGATCAAATTTTTACGGAAAGACAGAATGTTACGAAGCAACCAGGCACGTGCTTGAACTGTCATGCTTCGACTTATGTGCTTTATAAAAAATTAGGTGATGGCGATATCACGAAGGGTTTTGAAGAGATGAATAAGATTCCTTATAAAGAGATCGTTCATTCTGTCAATCACCCCGTCTCTTGCATCGACTGTCATGACCCTTCAACAATGTCACTGCGTGTGACTCGTCCCGCCTTCATCGAAGGTATTCGCGCGTTTAAAGCCACTCAAGGTATCAAAGAATACGACGTGAATAAAATGGCCACTCGTCAGGAAATGCGCACTTTCGTGTGCGGCCAGTGTCACGTTGAGTACTATTTTAAAGGGGCAGATAAACGCCTGACTTATCCTTGGGCGGACGGCCTTAAAGCCGATCAGATTTTGGAGTACTATAAAAAAGACGGCCACAAAGATTGGGTGCATGCGGAAACTGGCGCTTCTGTTTTAAAAGCCCAACATCCTGAGTTTGAAATGTTCAATCAAGGCACTCATGCTCGTGCCGGTGTCGCCTGCGTAGATTGCCACATGCCTTATGAGCGCGTGGGTGCGATGAAGATCACAAACCATCATGTGCAAAGTCCTCTTTTGAATATTAATAAAGCCTGCCAGACTTGCCATAATGTTCCTGAGGGCGAGTTGAAGGCGCGTGCTGAAACTATTCAAGATCGTCATATGGAGCTTCGTAATATCGCGTTTGATGCATTGGTCGACTACATCAAGGATCTTAAAGAATTTAAAGATATTGATTTAACTAAGACTCCGAATAAGAAATTGGCTGACGCTCGAGATTTACAAAAGCAAGCTCAGTTCTTGTTTGACTTCGTGGAGGCCGAAAACTCTTCGGGCTTCCATGCTCCGCAGGAATCCGCTCGCGTCTTGGGTCTTTCAATTGAAAAAGTACGCGAGGGTCAGAAGCTTGTCGCCGAACTTAGAAGAGAATTGAAAACCGCGAAGTAATGCCTTGGTATCGTAAAGTTATAAAAAAATTAGCGTCGATGGAGCTTGCAGTTTTAATCATTGCCTCCATCGCCGTGTTGATTGCGATCGGCACTGTCGTTGAGTCGAAGTACGATGCGTGGACGGCGAAGAACTTAGTTTATGCTTCCGTCTGGATGTATATTGCTATGGGCGCTTTGGTGATAAGCCTTATCGCCGTGATTATCGACCGTTGGCCGTGGAAGCCCCGTCACGCCTCTTTTATCTTTGCTCACGTCGGAATCATCATCTTGATTTATGGCTCTTTACTGACCCAGCTTTTTGGAGTTGATGGCACCGTTCGTCTTTCAAAGACAGACGGCCCCGTAAAAGAAGTGACTGTGCAGGACACAGACCTCGTGGTCTATCGCTCCCCTGACGGTTCAGATTATGAAAAGATCTATACCGAGGAAGTGAACTTCTTAAAAAATCCGGTCACGACGGATAAGCCGGTTTTAATTAAGAGCCGCGATCTTAATTTTGAGATTCTAGAATCCATTCCCTATTCTGTTCCCAAACTTCAGGTGGAAGCCTCGCCTCAACCTCAAAGTGGTGCGGCGGTTCGATTTCAGTTGGCAAATCCCAACGTCAGTCAAGTGGACTGGCTAGTTCAAAGAAATGTTTTCGAAAAAGTAGAAGCTCAAGTGGGTCCCGTCTTAATTACGCTGGGAGGACTCTGGGATCGCAACCCCACCATCAACGAGATTCGCTTCAATATCACTGAAAAAGGCTCTTTGAACTACGCGCTTTATGGAAAAGATGAAACAAAACCTTTTAAACAAGGTACTGCTAAAGAAGGGGATCTGGTTGAAACCGGATGGATGGGATTGCAACTTCGCATCCTTCGCTATTTACCTAAAGCTGTGCAAAAATATGATGTGACTCGATTGGATCATCCTGTCCCTGGAAGCTCCCCTTCACTTCGCGTCCGCTACAACGGACAAGAAAGTTATTTGTTCTTAAATGATTACGTCAAAGTCTTCACTGAAAATCGCGTTTATTTGGTTTCCTATCAAAATCGTCGATTGCCTTTAGGTTTTGAAATCTCACTCGACGAATTTAAGAAAACCGATTATCCGGGCACGATGAGAGCGATGGCTTATCAAAGTGCTGTTCATTATGATGGTGGAAATAAGGCGCTTATTTCAATGAATGAGCCTTTGAAGTATAAAAAGTTTTATATTTATCAGGCAAGTTTTGAGGAAGGGCCGAGTGGGATTGTGAAGGCTTCTGTTTTGTCTGTGAATCAAGATCCTGGGCGCATCTGGAAATATTCGGGTTCAGCTATGATGTGCTTAGGAATTGTGCTGTTATTTTACTTTCGTCGAAAGAAAGTCTCGTAATCATTAAGAACAATTAGCATTAAAATTCTTCATTTTTTGTCAAATCTCTAGTCAAAAACTCTGTATGAAACACAGAGCCAGATTTCCTATCTCCTTTCCACGTTTTTGGCATAATAGGAGATGTGGAGGCGAACATCATGATGAAGTTCTTTGTTCTACTTGTGCTACTAACGACGTTTCTAACCTATAAAGCTTACGCCGATGCAGGGATTGGCATCGTGATAGGCGACCCGACGGGAGTTTCAGGGCGCGTCGGATTAGACAACAGCCATTCTCTTGAAGGAGCGCTTGCTTTCTCTTCAAGTCATTATGAAGGATTGCACATTCACGGAACCTATTTGTGGGATCGGGCTCGGACTTTTAGCACTTCCGAAGGCCCCTTGGAAATGTATTACGGATTGGGAGTACGAATTATCACCATCCAAGACGGCAAATATGACGGCGACATCGCGATCGGGCCACGAGCCCCCTTGGGTCTTCTGTATAATTTCAACAATCCAAATTTAGAAGTATTTGGTGAGGTTTCTGCAGCCCTGGATCTAGCGCCCAAAACGGATGTCGATTTGGACGTCGGCATTGGGGTGCGGGTAAGATTCTAATGAACCTTTTCACCCGTTTCGATCATCGGCTGATATTCTTGAACTAGTTCTATCAGTAAAGCTTTGACAGTCTCTACGTCTCCGGCAGTGCAAGCTTGTTTCATTTTTTCAAGCTTAGGAAATAGGATCACGGATTCTATCATGCCTTCCACTGCGCGCATGATGCGAGGGTGATGTGTGCCCTCGACGTTCTCACCAATTAAAAGCTCTTCGTAGAGCTTTTCGCCAGGTCTCATTCCCACGTACTCGATGGAGATATCACCCTGGCCTGTTGCGGGATCTCGGACCTCAAGACCACTGAGTTCGATCATTTTTCGTGCGAGATCAGCGATTTTTACAGGTTCGCCCATATCAAGGACAAAGACATCCCCCCCCTTCCCCATGGCTCCGGCTTGCAAAACAAGCTGGGCGGCTTCAGGGATGGTCATGAAATATCTCGTCACATCTGGATGAGTTACGGTTACGGGACCGCCGGCGCGAATTTGTTCTTTGAAAAGAGGAACAACAGAACCGGAAGAACCCAAGACGTTACCGAAGCGGACCATCGTTACTCGAGTTTTCGAAGAACCGCTTTCTGAAATTGCTTGAAGAATCAACTCGGCCAGCCTCTTTGTCGCTCCCATCACGTTTGTCGGGCGGACCGCTTTGTCTGTTGAAATTAGAACAAAATTTTCAACATGTGAACTAATAGCGGCCGAGACAGCGTTCCAAGTACCAAAGGCATTATTCAGGACACCGGCGATGATATTACTTTCAACAAGAGGGACATGCTTATAGGCAGCAGCATGATAAACAGTGTTAACCTTATACTTTTTCATCACTCTGTCTAAGTGCTCACGATTCAGCACGTCACCTAGAACAGAGTAAACTTTTAAAAATGGATGATGCCTGTGCAGCTCCTGCTCCATCTTATAAAGGGCAAACTCACTTTGTTCGAAAAGCACCAACGACAACGGAGAGTTTATAGCAATCTGTCTGCAAAGCTCAGAACCAATGGATCCTCCAGCGCCGGTGACTAAGACAACTCTTTCTTTGATACAAGCCGACAGCAGATCCGAATACGGCGGCACTGGATCTCTTCCCAGTAAGTCCTCAACGCCCACTTCCCTAATATCCTCGATGCGAACGCGACCATCTACCAATTCACCCATACCTGGAAGCGTCTTTAGTTGAATATCTTTTCCTTCAAATTTCTGGATCACCTCACGACGTCGTGAACGAGTCGCAGAAGGCATGGCAATAAGCAACTGAAAGCAGTCCCTCTCGGCCATAATTTTAAGTGCATCGGCGGGGTTGAAGACACGAATCCCGGCGACATTAGTTCCGTGCAAATCTTCATTATCATCGAAAAAAGCGACAGGAGAAAATTCCGGGCTCGACATCAAAGCCAGTGCTGTCTGAAGACCAGATCTTCCCGCCCCGTAAATCGCCACTTTCTGGCGTCGGTCCGTTCGTCTTTCGAGTGAACGTAAAACTCCGCGAGCCATAAAACGGCTAGAAGCGATGTACGCTATTGCGATGATCCAATAAATTACAATGGACGAGCGCGGAAGACCTTCTACACGGCCCATAACTACCGCAGCGGTCAGCATAAATACAGACAGGGTCACACCGTAAAAAACTGTGGCAATGATTTTGTCATCCATATATCGAATCACTGCTCGATAAAGACCGACACGAATAAAAATAGGAACAGTAAGAAAGGGAAGCAAGAAGAACAGCCAATAGTAGGATGACACCACCGGGTAAAACGTACCAAATCTTAAAGATATCGCCGAATAGAGAGCCAGCGGAAGCAGCACAACGTCACATAAAAGCATGATCAGAATTTTAGTTTTCCTGGGAAGCGCTGCAATTTTAAGAAACATCGTAAATTGACCCTTGTACAGTGAATACGCCATCATGACATAGGGAAAGATGCACATCAACAAGCCCGCACATCACCGTTCCCATATTGACGCATACTCTAAGCAGCATGTAGTCTTTTCTCGCTGAGGGATCATGATGAACAAGCAAATTTTTATTGTCGGCTGCGGGGGACACTCGAAAGTCGTCACAGATGCACTAGTCGCAACACAACGATGGGACATCGTAGGATACATTGATGAAGTTCCGAAAAGCAGTGAGTTTCTCGGGTGTCCGGTGTTTAACTCTTTAACGAATCTTTACGCAAAGTTTCCATCTGTAAAGTCAGCTTTCGTAGCCATTGGCGATAATGAAAAACGCCGACTGTGGTACAAAATCCTTGAGGACAACAACCACACCCTACCTTGGATCGCCCATCCAACGGCATGCCTGTCACCAACCGCTTCCGTGGGAGCTGGCACCCTGATTGGAGCGAAATCGTTTCTAGGGGCAAGTTCAAAGGTCGGACGTGGCGTCATCGTCAATACCGGCGCGATAATCGACCATGACTGCGAAATAGGTGATTTTTCGCATATGAGCCAAGGCGCTATAGCGTGTGGCGGAGTAGTTGTAGGCTCAAATGTACTTATCGGCCCCGGTCGCGTGGTGGAAAAACTGAGCAAAATAACCCATTCAGTCGTGACATAGTCAAATTTCGCTTAACCAAAATATATAGGACATATTCGACAGATCATGGAAAAAAAACGTTTTTTGGATTTAGTATTATGTGCGTTTGCCTTCGCACTTTTAGGAGTTCCCTTATTAATAGTCTTTCTAGCCGTTAAGCTGACCTCGAAGGGGCCCGCGCTTCACTGGTCAAAAAGAATTGGACAGAATAACGAAATTTTTCTGATGCCGAAATTTAGATCCATGCGAGTAGACACCCCACAAGTGGCCACGCATCTATTGACTGATCCAGGACAGTACCTGACACCTATTGGCGGCTTCATTCGCAAAACAAGTTTGGATGAACTACCACAGTTGTTATCAGTATTAAAAGGAGACATGAGCTTCGTTGGCCCTCGACCAGCATTGTTCAATCAAGATGACCTACGCGATCTCCGCACACAATACGGAGTTCAAAAGCTGAAGCCTGGTATAACAGGTTGGGCTCAAGTGAACGGCAGAGATGAGCTGCCCATACCGGTGAAAGTTGAATTTGATAAATATTACCTCGAGAATTACTCTGTCTCTTTAGATATTAAAATTCTTTTTCTTACAGTACTTAAAGTTCTAAAACGTGATGGCGTTAGCCACTAGGATGTCATGATTAAAAAAGTTCTGCTTACGGGATCCACTGGTTTTGTTGGAAGTAATTTTTTAAAGCGTCATGGGAATGACTTCGACATCACTTGTTTGGATCTTCGCAAACTTCCCTTAGAATCGACGTCCTTTGCAGGACATGACAGTCTGGTTCACTGTGCGGCCTTAGTTCATCAAATGCAAGGCGCTCCCGAGCAAGAGTACTTTAAGGTCAACTATGAATTGACAAAAGCTCTTGCAGAAAAAGCGAAACAAGAAGGCGTAAAACATTTTATCTTTATTAGCACAGCGCACGTTTATGGCGACTCTGGAAGCCTCACAGATCATCAAACAAGGCTTACTGAAGAGACCGTCTGTCACCCGCATGATCCTTATGGGCGAAGCAAATTAGCGGCGGAGGAATTCTTGTTAACGGTGCAATCCAATGACTTCACGGTGTCGATTATTCGTCCTCCGATGGTCTACGGCAAAGGTGCCAAAGGCAATATCGTAAGCTTAGCAAAACTTATTAAACTCTGCCCTCTTCTGCCTTTGGACTATACGAAGAATAGAAGAAGTATCGTTTTCGTCGGGAATCTCTGTCACTTCATCGCTTTGACTGTCGAAAAGAAGGCACCTGGAATCCTTCTACCACAGGATGCTGAGGCCGTTTCGATCAGCACGCTCGTTAAAGAGATCGCGGGAGCCATGGATAGAAAAATCATTCTTTTTTCCATCCCCACGGTTTTATTAAATCTGATTTTCAAGGCCTCAAAAAAACTCTCTTTACGGCTTTTCGGTTCACTTGCTATGGACAGTAGCATAAGCAATAAGAAGTTAGGATACACAGCGAAGTATTCAACAAGAGAAGGACTGAGAGAGCTTGTTACTTAGTTCTCTCTGAAAAAATCCCTAAGAGTCTTTTGACTTGCGCAACCATTTCGAAATTTTTTTCAAAATAGTTGAATCCAGAAGTTCCCATCGCCTGTAGCTTCTCCGGAGCCATCGCATGCATTTGACGTATATTCTCTGCCAGCGTCTTTCCGTTCTCGGCAGGCCCTACAAGACCACATTGAGATTCGAGAATAATCCGCGCACCTTCACCGTCGATGGCGCCAACGATGGGCTTTCCTGCGGCCATGTACGACTGCGTTTTCCATGGCAAGGTGTATTGCAATATTTCGTCCGAGTTTAGAGTCAGCATGAGCACTTTGGATTTAGCGTAGATCGTTGGAATGTAACTAATATCGAAACGTCCCAAACATTCTAGATTATCGAGACGGTGCTCTTTCTTCATATCTTGCACCCAGGAAAGCATACTTCCGCTCCCCACCAGGACAAGTTTGAGATCTTTGATATCTTTTAAATATTTTGCTGCATCGACAATAGTCTCCACAGACTGAGCCTTGCCGATGTTTCCGGCAAACACGACACAGAAGTTCTCACGAAGAACTTTCTCCGCTTCATCCGGAAGCGCCAACATTTCGCGATTTGCAACTCTCTTAAATGAATTAGGATAATAAAGGACTTCAGTTCCGCCTGCGAGACTTTTAATAGGCGCAATAAAACGCTCTGACTGCGCCAAGATCAGATCACAACATCGGTAGATAATCCGAACCATCACTTCAACTGCTTTTAGAATGATGCGGTTTTTTACAAATTTCGTGACGACGAGGCTTTCAGGCCACAGATCCAACACCCATAAAGCCAGAGTAGACCTTTTAAAAAACTTAAGCACAATCGCAGGAATTGTTGCCGTAATCGGAGATGGCGCGAATACAAAAATAACATCGAATTTTCGTTTTCTCAGGATCCAGGGACCAAGAACCGACGCAAAGAAAGCAAAGGACAAATAATTAAGAGCAAGATTTTTCGCTCCTCCGCGTCCACGGGGACGAAGAGGGACACGATAGATATCTATATCTTTCCCGAACTTTTCAGTTTGAACACCGGAAACTTGATAACCTTTGAAGATGGCGCCATCCGGATAGTTAGGTTTTCCCGTGAGAACGGCAACTTCATGACCCAACTTCTCCATCTCCTCAACGAGCTCGTTGATAATGAAGGTTTCCGGCATAAAATACTGACTAACAACTAAAACCTTCATCTTAAAACCCGGAACTAGCTTTTGCGCCAAACAACGCGATTAACATAGTCTGTATAACTAAGAATAATTCTGACCACTTTGTCGGAAACATTCGGCATTGAGTAGTCACCTACCAAGCGCAACAATCTTTCTGCGCCGGAAGGCTGTTTGTTCAACACCTCCAATGCTTGAAGCACTCGTTCCGCCTCAAGTCCCACCATCATAACCGCAGCTTCTTCAAATCCCTCGGGTCTTTCATGGGCTTCACGAATATTTAAAGCCGGGAAATTCAAAATTGAAGACTCTTCGGTGATTGTTCCGCTATCAGAAAGAACCGCTCGAGCGTTCAGTTGCAAATTGTTGTAATCAGAAAACCCTATTGGCTTCATTAAGCGAACATTCGCGTGAAAAACACTTCCTCTTATATTAATGCGATTTTGTGTTCGAGGGTGAGTAGATACAACCACAGGGAGGTTGAAATGCTCGGCCACGGAGTTTAGCGTTTTGACGAGCTTATCGAAATTCACGTCAGATTCGATGTTCTCTTCACGATGCGCGCTAACTAAAAAATACTGTCCTTTTGTTAAGCCCAGACGCTGTAAAACATCTGACGATGCAATCTTGCTTTGATAGTGAGTCAACACCTCAAACATCGGACTGCCCGTTTTAATCACACGGTCTGGAGGCAAACCCTCTCTTAGAAGGTATTCCCTGGCAATGGTGCTGTAAGTAAGGTTGATATCAGCCGTATGGTCGACAATTCGTCTGTTAGTTTCTTCCGGAACGCGCTGATCAAAGCATCTGTTACCCGCCTCCATATGAAAGATGGGAATCTTTCTTCTTTTTGCGGCGATAACACTTAGACAGCTATTCGTATCACCAAGAACCAGTAAAGCTTCCGGTTGAACTTGGTCCATCACCTTATCTACAAGCTTTATGATGTTCCCAATCGTGTCGGTCGCGGATTCGCCGACAGCATTTAAAAAATGATCAGGCTTACGAACGCCCAAGTCTTGGAAGAAGATTTCATTGAGCTCGTAGTCGTAATTTTGGCCGGTATGGACAAGAGTGTGATCACAAAATTCATCAAGCTTCGCCAAGACGCGGGACAAGCGAATGATCTCCGGTCTTGTGCCTAATACTGTCATTACTTTCATTTTCTTCACTCTAAACCTCATGCCCGATGGTATCGGGTTTTTGCCTATCAAAGATCTCGTTCGCCCATAACATCACGACAAGCTCGTCAGAACCGATATTTGTAATGTCGTGCGACCACCCTGGAATCGTTTCTACAATTTTCGACTCGGATGCATCGACATCAAGTTCATAAAATTCTTTCGTCACAATATGCCGAAAGCGATAGCGACCTTTGCCTTTTAAGATCAAAAACTTTTCCGTTTTGGTGTGGTGATAATGCCCACCCCTTGTGATGCCTGGTCCTGCAGTAAAGAAAGAGAACTGACCTGACTCTTTGGTCTTCAGCATCTCAACAAAAACACCCCGTTGATCGGCGTACCGCGGGACACTATAGGAAAACTGCTCAGGCTTTAGAAAGCTCAGGTAGGTTGCATGCAAAGCTCTATCAAGTCCGACTCCGACATGCTCGGTAACGAGCGTTTGGCGGCTGCTCTTGAAAGCTCTGATTCTTTCCGCCAACTCTCCCACCTTTACCGTAAACACGGGCGCCACCTGGCGGTAACCTTGCGGTGGAGGATTTTCAGAAAAAGAATCCTCAAGAACCGAAATGAATTCTGACACGACATCATCGACATAAACCAGTTTCACTACGGCCTGTTCATCGTGAATTGTGATCGGTAGGTCATTAGCAATATTGTAGCAAAATGTCGCGACCGCCGAGTTGTAATTAGGCTTGCTCCACTTGCCGAAAATATTCGGAAGTCTGTAGATATAAACCGGAGCTTGCTTTTGCAAAGCAAATAAAAAATCCTCAGCTTGTTTTTTACTAACGCCGTAGTCGTTATTCTTTTCCGCCTGAATTGAGGATGTGTAGACGATGGGTGTCTTCTTGCCTGAGTGAGCAACCAAGTCACAGATCTTTTGTGTTAGCGTCGCATTGCCTTCAGAGAACTCTTTAACATCAAGAGGTCGATTCACACCGGCTAAATGAAAAATGAAATCTGCCTTGTGAACAAGCGCTGCCAGTTCGTTTTCGGCCACACCACGATGAAACTCGAGGATTTCGAACTTTTTTAACTCTCGCAGTCTCACGATAAGGTTTTTGCCAAGAAATCCCTGGGAGCCCGTCACTAACACTTTCATAATTATTCCTCAGGATTTGCGGCGCGACCTTCACGAATGGCACGAATAAAGTCCAACTTCAACAAAAGCTCTTTCATGCCCGCAACATCGAGTCTTTCCGTATTGTGAGAGTTATAATCCTCAGATTGGGAAATTGCCACCTCACCTTGATCAACAAACTTTCCGTAATTGAGATCACGTAAATCTGGTGGCACGCGATAGTAATCGCCCAGATCCTGAGCGGAGGCCATTTCTTCTCGGCTCAAAAGTGTTTCGTAAAGCTTTTCTCCATGACGAGTACCCATAATACTGATCGCATGTTGCGGAACTCCTAGAAGCTCACGCAAAGCTTTGGCTAGAACATCTACTGTCGCAGCCGGAGCTTTTTGCACAAAGATGTCACCGTTTTTTGCATGTTCGAATGCGTACAATACAAGATCCACAGCGTCCGCCAGTGACATCATAAAACGAGTCATATGGGGATCGGTAATAGTCATTGGCTTTCCTGCTTTGATTTGCTCGACAAAAAGAGGAATCACCGAACCTCTCGACGCCATCACATTGCCATAACGGGTTCCAGAAATAACGATATTTTCGTCCTTCAAACCACGCGACTTCGCGACCATAACTTTTTCCATCATGGCTTTTGAAATTCCCATGGCATTGATAGGATAGACAGCTTTGTCTGTACTTAGACAGACAACTCTTTTGACTCCCGCTTGAATCGCCGCTTCTAGAACATTTTCAGTTCCGTTAACATTCGTTTTTACAGCTTCCATGGGGTGGAACTCGCAAGAGGGAACTTGTTTCAAAGCTGCAGCGTGGAAAATAAAGTCAACGCCTCGACAAGCGCTTGCGATACTATTGAAGTCACGGACGTCGCCAATATAGAATTTTAATTTATTAGATTTATATTTCTTTCGAAGATCGTCCTGTTTCTTTTCGTCACGACTAAAAATTCGAATTTCGCCAATATCTGTTTCTAAGAAGCGCGATAAAACCGCATTCCCGAATGAACCAGTTCCGCCCGTAATCAACAATACTTTATTCGCAAATTCCAAACTAACCTCTCACCACAGCCCAACAGAGTCCACGCTTGCAGTTACTTTCCTTAAGGCCCCCGATTATCTCGAAATAGTTCAAGGAGTGCAAGCGCCGAGCAAGTAGATGTCCTCGAGAAATTGCATCGGCGGCCATCACCTACAACGCACCTAGACACGAGTTCAAAATAGACATGCTACGGCTTGCGCCTATACTCTTTAAAATCACAAGAGACGTACGGATTTGAAAAAAACATTAATCGCAGTAGTTATATTAGCAATCATCTCAAAGGCACTAGGGTTTTCCCGCGAAGTTTTGCTGGCCTACTACTTCGGAACTTCCCCAGCAACAGACGCCTTCAGCTTAACTAGCGTTATTCCCCTCCTTATCTTTGGCCCTCTGGGCTCCGCTTTGGCTGCGGCCTTCATTCCTTTGTCAACTCATGCTGAGACAAAGGAAGCCAAACTTCGCCTTCTTGCTCAGCTCGGAGTTTTTTATTTATTTGTATCAACACTCGGTCTTTTCGTTGGCCTGATTTACTCGCGGGAGATCGCTACGATCATTGCACCTGGGGCAAGTGGTGATTTTTTCACCTCCGTCCATTTTTATACCAGGATTTCACTTCTAGCTTTTCCGTTTGTGGGACTCACTTCTATTCTCGTCGCGTTTCAGCAGGCGGACGACAAACACCTAAGTGCGAATGCTATCGGCATTCCGTTAAGCCTAGCCACCATCGCTATCATTGTGACCGCAAAGAACACAGACAGCGATATGCTAGCCTATGCAACTCCTGTTGCATACCTTGCTCAAGCAGCCTATTTGCTTTATCTAATAGCCCCCCATTTTCATTTTGCCTCCATCAAGAAAGGTTTATGGAATCTCGAAGTCGCTAAAGATGCCTTAAGAGCTACGAGCGTGATACTTCCGACGCTCATTCTTATACAGTCAAACGGACTTATTGATCGAGTTATTGCCTCTAAACTCCCAACGGGCTCGATTTCGTCACTTGCTTATGCAGATAGAATAATCACTTTGTTTATAGGTGTTTTTATTCTTAGCCTATCTTCGATAATTTTTCCAAAGCTGTCCCTCAATATAAGGGAAAAAAACCTACTCTCCTTCACGGCAAATACGGAGAAAGCCTTAAAACTTACGATAGCAACCTCTATCCCCATCGCGGTGGGAATTTTATTCTTTAGCGAAGAAATTATTTACCTTGTCTTCTATCGCGGCTCATTCGACCAAGCTTCACTTGATGTAACGAGCAGCTGCCTGCTTCTGTATTCTTTTGGAATTATTTTTATTGGCGCAAAAGAAATTATCACTAAGGCGTTTTACGCGATGAATTCCTCCATCCAACCGCTGATCGCCGCCGCTGTTGCTGTAGTAACCAACACCCTGCTTAGCCTATACCTCTCCCAAATAATGGGAGTGAATGGCATCGCATTAGCAACGAGCATTGCCCAAGCTATTTCGTTGATATACTTGCTAATTGTATTCAAAATGAAGGCGGGTTCCTTCTGCATGACTGGCGGCTTTAAGGTTTTTCTTTGGCCCTTGGCCATTTCGCTTATTCTCGCAGAATGCACCAGCATTTCCATTCTGCAAAGTGAGTTTATTAGCCATAAGCATCTATCTTACGCAGTGGCTGCAGCTCTGTACTTGCTGACAACCTATGGCCTTGTTTTCTATTTAGACAAAAGAAAAATATTGAATCTTGGATAAAAGAAATCAATTACATTTTAAAACCATTTTAGCAAAAATCACGACGCAAATCATACTTAAATCAACCTAAAATTGAAAGTATATAAAAGGTTGTGGAGCATTCAGGCTATTTTGATAGTAAAAGTAAAATATCGGAGTATAGACGAATGCAAAATACACTGCAAAACGCACCGGCATTGCAAGTCGCTCAATATATCGAAGCACATCACAATAGTATCCTGCTATCTCAACAACAAGAAGAATGCAAATAGGAAGCATGAGAAATAGAAAATCTACTTCAGTAAGACGTAAATCAATTAAACCTTGCTCAAGGTAATTAATAGGAGACATGATTCCATCGAACATATACTGGAAAACATAAACTGCGTCGTCTACCTTATTGGCTCTGAATAGGACCCACCCCACACAAACTAGCATGAATGTTGAAAAAACTTTTATGCTTACTGGAAGTTTAATAGAAATACTTCGTCTTTGAAAGAGGGCTTCAATTATATTTAATATACCATGATAAGCTCCCCATAAAACGAATGTCCAATTTGCTCCATGCCATAACCCACTCAACAGAAATGTTATAAACAAATTTCTATAGCGAAGAACTGACGAAACTTTGGAACCACCCAGAGGAATATAAACGTAGTCTTTGAACCACGTTGAAAGTGAAATATGCCAACGAGACCAAAAATCTTTTACGCTCTTTGCAAGATAAGGTGCATTAAAATTCTGCATGAGATCGAAGCCAAGTAACTTAGCTGAGCCTAATGCTATATCTGTATAGCCAGAGAAGTCGCAATATATTTGAACCGCAAAGAAAAACGTCGCCAGAACGATCGAAAAGCCTTTGTACTCAGGAAGGTTATTATACACCATATTGACGTGACTCGCCAAAGTATCGGCTATTACAATTTTCTTAAATGCACCTAAAGCAATGAGTTTTGCACCGTAAACTGCCTTATCGTAGTCGAAAGAGTGCTCTTTTTTAAATTGAGGTATTAAACTCTCTGGCCTTTCAATTGGCCCCGCTACCAGTTGGGGAAAAAAAGAAACGTACAAAGCATAGTCGATGAAGTTGGACTCAGCAGGAATGCGCCCCTTAAAAACGTCGACAACATAACTCAATGTCTGAAACGTATAAAACGAGATTCCAACGGGAAGAATTAGATCTAGTGTGAAATCAGAAACTGGCAAAGAGATATTTCTTAGAAAACTCGTAATAGAATTGCTGAAAAAATTGAAATATTTAAAAAAACCTAACATTCCCAGACAAACAAAGGTACTTATAATCAAAACCCGCCTAGGGTTTATCCCTTTTGAAATGCATTTCGCAGCAAAATATGAAACGACAGTCGTAGATAATATTAGAACTATTAGTTTATAGTTCCAACTCATATAAAAATAATAACTAACTCCTAATAACATCACATTTCGAAACTTATGCGGCAGTACATAATACAATAGGAATACTGTTGGCAAAAATATCGCATAAGCAAATGAATTAAAAATCA
>NZ_LUKD01000008.1:572806-572936 GCF_001592745.1 Bdellovibrio bacteriovorus | reverse complement strand
ATCTATCTATCTATCTATCTTTCTTCTTTCGCTCATCACTAATCTCAGCATATTTCTGTAAAACGAAAACACTCTTTATCTACTCACCCCCAACGCACACACTCCGCAAGAACTCACTCACTCACTCACT
>NZ_LUKD01000008.1:301544-572739 GCF_001592745.1 Bdellovibrio bacteriovorus | reverse complement strand
CTCACTCACTCACTCACTCAACCACCACCCGAAACACACATCTCCCCGAACCCGCGCTCCGCGCGACTCTCGCGCCCGTCAACAAGTTCTCCACTTCACCTACAATTCCCAAAAAATCGCCTACTTACCGCGCAGCTAAATTGGGAATCCCTCGCAAACTGTCCAAAGGTTTTACGCCAGAAAAATATTTTTTCTTTACATGAATTTTGTGACACCAATTATTCCAACTACTTACAGCGTCTCAGGACTAGACGGCCAAAAAAATAAAAAACAAAATCACCGAGTTATGTCAAATTTCAGTTTCCAGTCTTTTTGAACGAAACTGGATTCAACGAAGCAATGGTGGGGCTCAGGAGGGCATAACCGTATGTATAATCAAGTCGCACGCAAAGCAATTATGATGGCTTCAGCTGTGGCAATGTTGGCTAGCTGTAGTAAAGGCACTGACTCTTTCTCATTGTTGAAAGACGGTGCAGATTACAAGCAGCAAGCTGTGTTCATTCCGAAAAAGATCGACATCCTTTGGGTTATCGATAACTCCGGCTCTATGGAAACATCTCAAAACAACCTTGCTTCGAATTTCCAATCGTTCATCAATCGTTTTAACCAATACAACTATGACTTCCACATGGCGGTGACAACGACGGATGCTTGGGAAAAACAATTTGATTCTTCAAGCGTTAAAGCTCGCATCAGGGACGGTGCGAAACTTGAAACGGCTCCGAACACCTATGTAACGACATCTTCGGGCGTGTTTGTTATGGACAAACAAACCGCAAACCTCAGCAACGTGTTCTCTACGAATATCAAGCAAGGAACGCTTGGTAATGGTGACGAAAGAGCGTTTGAAAGCTTTAAGCAAGCCTTGCTGGAGCCTTTCAACTCGAACTTCCGCCGTGAAGAGGCTTTCTTAGCCGTGATCATCGTGAGTGACGAAGAGGACTTCTCGGGCTCTTCACAGTCCGCTTTCGAAGATGCTTCTAAGAACTACACAGTTCAAAGCTATGTTGACTTCTTGGATAGCTTCACGAACGCCGCGACAAACGGTAAGAACTATTCTGTGAACGTGATTTCAGTTCCAGATTCCGCTTGTAAAACTCAGCTTTCAACAGACGGCTTCCAACGTAAGATCTCAACTCGCTTGCCACAACTTGCGGATCTTACTGGCGGAGTAAAAGGTTCATTGTGCTCAAACTTCGGTGATACGCTCGAGTTGATCTCAGACTCTATCATCCAGTTGTCAGCAGTGTTCAAGTTAAGCCGTGAACCACAAGTAGATACAATCAAAGTGACTGTCGATGGTGTGGCAGTGAGCAATGATGTTAACAATGGTTGGACGTACAACGCCAGTGATCTAACAATCACTTTCCACGGAACTTCAGTTCCGGGCGCCAACGCCAACATTCAGATCGACTACTATCCGAAGTCGATCAAACTGTAAGGGGTTATTTGTATGGGTGGGGTACAAACAGCAACGAATACAGTTCAGTGGTACATTCTTCGTGGGGAAATGAAATATGGTCCCTACGAATATAAATCCCTGATCACGATGATCCAAAATGGCGAGCTCTTTGATTACAACTACGTCTGGGCTCCGCACATGGAAAATTGGACTCTGGTGGGTGACCTTCAAGAGTTTTCCAAAGACCGCCTTTGCCGCCTGATCGAGACGAAAGATCACCTTTCCGGCGCATTCAAAGAGCGTAAGTTCCCACGCGTAGACTTGGTGACTCCAGTTTACGCTCACAATGACCATACATTTTTTGACGGCAACACATTAAGTGTGAGCGAAAACGGAGCCTTGGTTCTTTTGAATGATCCTTTGCTTCAACTCGGTCAGAAAATCATGATTAATTTTAGAGTCTCTGAGAACAACCCTCAGACATTCAATGCTCTTTGTGAGATTGTTCGTAAGAACTTTTCAAAGCAAAGACTTAACGTAAAATCTGGTTTGCATTATGCAGTTCGTTTCCTCCAAGTGCAAGATCAGGGCATGGCGCAGTTAACAAAATGGACACGCGGTGGCGTTTCCAAGGAGGAAACAAATGATGGCATTCTTAAAGTTCATGAATGATTCCGGCTTTGTCGGCTGGTGTATTCTAGTAGTTGGTATCGGTTCTTTAGTTCTTGTAGCGGAACGCGCACGCGCTCTTTATAAAGAGTACGGCATGAACGTTGAAGAATTCATGGGTAAAATCCAGAACATGATCCTGGCTAAAAAACTTGATGAAGCTTTACTTCTTTGTGCTCAACTTGAAGGTAAACCTCTGGCAAAAGCATTCAAAACTATCATCGAGAAAGCCGATCGTGACGACGACACTATTTTCCAAGCGCATGACATTGCGTTGAGCGAAAATATTCCGCTCTACACAAAACGTCTGCACTATCTTTCGATGTTAGCCAACGTAGCGACACTTCTTGGTCTATTGGGTACGATCCACGGTCTGATCCTTTCGTTCCAAGCGGTAGCAACAGCTGACCCGGCACAAAAACAAGCTTTGTTAGCACACGGTATCTCGGTATCGATGTATACAACAGCTTTGGGTCTTGCGGTGGCAATCCCAGCGATGGTGTTCTTCTCTTTCTTGACAGCCCGTCAAAACCAATTGATCGAGCAAATGTCAGAGAAGTGCTCTAAGCTGACTGAGCTACTTACAAGCGCTCACATCCCGAACCTGACTCGCCAAAACGTGTTCCCGGATCACGTTGCAGCACCGATGGCTACTCCTCCTAGCCCAGGCACAAAGGTTTCCTAACGGAAACCTTTCCCGGCGCGGTGGACCTTTTTCAAGGATGGGATAATTTATGAGCAGACGCATTCGTAAGATTAAAATTGATCACAATGGTGAGTTTGAGCTCGACTTAGCTCCGCTTCTTGCCGTGATGGTAAAACTTGTACCGGTACTTCTGGTTTCATCGGCCTTCGTGCAAATGATGGTGATTGAATCAGAACTTCCGCAAGTCGTGAATGAAGCCATTCAACGTCAAGAACAACAACCGACACCAACGAATATTTCAATCGAAGTTGAAACAACAGGCATCAACATCGTCGTGACTGTAAAAGGCCAGGATAAAGTGGAAACAATTCCATTGAAGAATGGCGCTTACGACTACGACATGCTTCACACCAAGTTGGTCGCAGTTAAGAAGGCACATCCAGACATCTTCAAACTTGAATTACATCCCGATGGAAAAGTTCCTTATGACGAAGTGGTGAAAGTAATGGATGCTGCTCGTCAGGCGCGCGATACGAATGTGAAATTCCCTGTGTTCGACACCAAGCAAGGTAAGAACGTGGAAACACATTACATGTTTCCAGAAATCGTTTTCGCCAACATGATGGAGGGCTAAAACATGTCACGCCGTCGTAGATTCGAATTACCGACAAAGAAAAATTCGACGTTCACTTTGAATATCACTTCAATGACCGACATGTTTACAATCATGCTCGTGTTCTTATTGCAGACATATTCAACATCGGAAGTACAGATAATTCCCGAAAATGGTCTGCGTTTACCTCAATCGGCTTCTATGGTGAATCCGACCGAAGCTATCAAGCTGTCTTTATCCAAAGAAGCATTGAAGATTGATCAAACAAAAATCGCAGACGTAAAAAACGCGGATTTCCTGCCTCAAGATCTTGAAGATAAAGACACTAACTTTATCAAACCTCTTTTCCAAGAGTTGGACCGTTTGGCGAAATCTGAGTCTGAAAAAGACAAAGCTTTCATTAAAGAAGGTCGTATCCTTCTGCAAGCCGATAGGGAACTTCCTTATGCGACATTGCGCAAGGTTATGTACACGGCTTCCATGGCCGGCTTTCCTCAGTTGAAACTTGTCACCTTAGTTGGAGAGTAAGTTTATGATGCGCACAGTGGTTCTACTTCTAGCATTTCATCTGTTCTCAATGTACTGCTTCGCTGCGGATAAAAACGCCAAAGGCCTTTTGCCGGAAGTGCGTCTGAATAGTTCGAACGAAACAGAAAACGAGAAAAAAGCTTTCAGCAGCGAGGTGATGATCACCCGCTCTGAAAACAAGGCTATTGAGTCACTGCAAAGTATTATCAAAAAGAAAAAAGGCTCTAGAGACGAGGCGGACCTATGGTATCGCCTGGCAGAGCTTTACATGCGCCGTTCAAAATCCGGCCGCTTCTTTGACTTACACCAAGACACTCCCCTAGCAAAACTTTCTCCGTTCCCAGTAGCCAATGAAAAAGGTTCTGAGGCGGTCAAAAGAGCCATTAAAATCTATACAAAAATTGAATTGGACTTCCCAGGTTTTAAGCAAATGGATGCCGTCCTTTTCAATAACGCCTTTGCAAATCAGCAAGTGGCCCAATACAAGCAGTCACAACTTCTTTACGAGAAGCTTTTGACTCGCTTCCCAAAATCTCCATTGATTGCTGACGGTACATTGGCTGTCGGCGAGCTTCTTTATGACCAAGGGAAATTCAGAGAAGCTCTTGAACACTTCCTTAAAGTGGAGAAATTCCCAAACAGCCGCGTTTACTCTTACGGTATGTATAAGGCCGCTTGGACTTACTACAATCTTCGTGACAGCGAAAACGGTATTAAAAAACTTGTTGAGGTTGTCAGAACAAATCCTCCTCTTCAAGACGGTGAGGTTCCAACAAACAGACACAATCTGCGTCGCGAAGCTCTTCGCGATTTGACTGTTTTCATTGGTGACTCATACCCTGCTAATAAACTTTATTCTTTCTTTGAAGACATCACGACGGAAGATGAAATGGGTCAATCGATGATTGATCTAGCGAAACTTTATGAATCGCACAGCCGTCAAAAAGAGATGAACACGTTCTTGGGCGAATATATCGACAAGCGTCCTTCAGGACCTGAGGTCGTGCGTGCGCACCTTTTCTTGGTGGATGCCAACGAAGATCTTAAAAAACGGGATCTTGTGATCGACCACATGCAAATGGCCAGCGACCTTTGCCGCCGCGATTCAACTTGGAGAAACCTGCAAAAAGCCGACGTAGCCAAAGAATCCTGCGACACGTCTTTCCGCACGACAAGTTTGGAAATGGCAAAAAAATGGTGGGAAATCTGGCTTAAGAACAAACAAAACGCCGAGTTCTCGGATTTGACTCTTCGTCTATTCAAATTGATGTTGGATAACGAAGATCCGACAAAACCAGATTTAAAAACTCGCTTTGCTTACGCCGAACTTCTGTTCCAATTAAACAGATTTGACGAAGCAAGTACTCAGTACAAAATGGTGGGCGATAAAGCCACTGACGAAACTATGCGCCATGACGCGAACTACGCAACTCTTTACGCGAAAGAAAAGTCTATCGAAAAGGGTAAAGATCCTTTGAAAGAGGCAGAACGTAAAGAATTGGCTGCCAATTATTTGGCGAAGCACCCTACCGGTAAGTTCGCGACTTTAGTAAAATTCAAAATGGGTCACATCGCTTACGAAGAAAGCAATTACCCAGAAGCCGAAAAATGGTTGAAGCCTTTGGCTCAGCTTAAAGACAATGCGGATATTAAAAAGAAATCCGAAGACTTGATCTTGGATATGTTGAACATCCGCAAAGACTACGCGGGAATCAAAAATTTCTCGAAGCAAGTGATGACTTCGACTGCGGATGAAGATCGCAAGAAGAACATGAATAAAATCATGGAAGAGGCTCACTTCACTGAGATTCAAGAGTTCGCTAAAACCGGCAACAAAGATCAAGCTTCTCAAAAGTTGATTGCGTTCGCGAAAGAACATGAATCTTCGAAACTGTCTCAAGATGCTTTGTGGCAGGCACTGAGCCTTCTTTACTCTGAAGGTAAAATCTTTGAAGCCGCAGACCTTTCGTTGAAGTTCGTGGATAAATATCCGAACGACAAGCGGAACTTAGATGCATTGAAAGAAGCGGCGAAAGCTTACGCGGACGTTGGTCAGATTTCAAAATCAGCAGAAACTTTGGTGAAGATAGCAGACCTTGATAAAAAAGGTCGTAACACTCACCTAGAACTTGCCGCTGACATTTATCTTCTAGAAAAGAAGATGAAAGAGGCCCGTGCCGCTTACAATGGCATCTTGGCCGCGGCTGACAATAAAACATTAAGCCGTATTTACGGTAAACTTTTAGATTCCTATAAAGGTGAAAACCGCGGATCTGAATACGATAAGTTGCAAAACCAAATCATGGCAAAAGGTATTGAGCCTTATACTACTGAAATCATGATTGATCGCGCCAAAGCTCTTCTGGATTCAGGTAAGACGACAGCGGCTTTTGAGCTGTCTATGAAAGCCAACGGTCGTGACGTTCCTGCCGAAGTGCGTGCGGAAGCTCGTCTGATCCAGGCTCGCGTTCTTGAAAAAGAATTAGTATCTCAGAGTGTGAAAGCCCGCGAAGAAAAATTTGCGCTGGTTCTTTCAATGAAGACAGAAAAGTTAGATAAAGCTCACACGGCTTACTTCACGACTTTGAAAATGTCGAAAGATCCTTATCAACAGCTAGAAGCCATGCGCGGTATTGACCGTTGTTACGCAAACTTCATTGATAGCTTAACAACGATGCCACTTCCGGCGTCTCTTTCCCCTGCCGATCAGGAAGCTCTTCGTGCGGAAATTGCGAAGTTGACAGCTCCGATACAGGAAAAGAAAAACGAGAACGAAGCGAAGTTGAAAGTTTTAGCTGCATCGAAAGGCCAAACTGCCGAAAGCGAACGCTCTTACGCAAGTTTGCGTGTCGATCAAACAGTAAGTCCGATGGCGCAGTATCCAGAGGCGAACAAGATGACTGCTTTCCTTCCGGCTTCGATGGATATGACGATCGGAAAAGTGTCTCGTTATGAGACTTCCAAAGCGAAAAATTGCAATCGCTCCGCAATCATGACGGCTCAATTGCAGAATTTGAATCCGCTCGAAGTTGCAGGAAATTGTTATTCTTCTAGACAGTACGAAATGGTCGAAAGACTCGGTTTGGAACTTGCGAAGAACAAGGACACACGCGCTCTTGGTTTGTTCTATGCAAGCTTGGGTGCCGAAGGTAAGGGTTTTGAAAGCAAAGCTCTGTGGATGATTGAAGCGGCCATGAAAGTACAACCGGAAGTTTCTCCGTTCGTATACCAAAAAGCACGCTTGATCTACAAGGCCGATGGCTTGAATGAAGCAATGCCGTTTTTCGAAAAAGTTTTAGACATGCAAATGCCTTCAACAGAAATGCAAACTTTCGCCGGAGTGAAGGCTTTCTCAGAGGGAGATTTTACTAGAGCAATTGAAAAATTCTCTTCTCTGAATAAAGAACAGTTGTATACTTTAAATGTGGGAACCTTGATGAGTGAGTCTTACGCTCAGAAGGGCGAAGTCGATAAAGCTCTCAGCACTTTGAAAGATTTGTTGAGCTTTAAAAAGGACAACGCAGACTTCTTGTTGCAACAAGCACATATCTTCGAGACCTACAAACAGAGTCCAACACTTGCGCTGGATTCTTATGAAAGAGCTTTTAAAGCCAGTCAGAAAATGGATATGAGAGACTGGTTAGGTAAGAAAATACAATATTTGAAAACACAAAACAAAGTCGGTCAGCACGTTATCTCGGGAGACTTGTAGTATGGAGGGTACAAGTGAAAACTATCATCACAGCGATGATCGCTTTCATTCTCTTGGGAACAGCGACTGCCTTTGCCAAACAAAGAACAGTCCGTAAAGTCCAGGAAGTCAATTTCGGTGAGATGAACCTTAAGGGAACGATTCGTAACCCTGATGGGGCCTATCTTGTGCAAAAAAGAGGTATCAAATTCATGCCTCTTTACGATGTGCAAAAAGATATGGATGGCCGCATCCGTGAATCCGCTCTCTATTTGAATAACTAATTCAGAGGTGTCACATGCTCACGTTGATTGTACGTCAGTCCCTGAAAGATGGGACGGCAAAAACTTGGAAGCTGCGCTCAAATAATTCAACTCACACCTTCGGTTCATCCCGCTTGGCGGATGTGATTTCTATCGCTCCCGGCACCAAAGGCATTCAAGGTGTCTTTGAGTACCGTGACAACCAGTGGTGGTATGTCAATATGGATCTTATGACGAGCGCGGCGAGTGCGAACTCCCCTGCTCTGTCTTTAGATAAAGAACAAAGTCTGCAACTTGAAGACTGCGAATTGAAGTTCACACCTGTAAGAAAAGAAACAGATCTATATCTGCGTCTAGAAAAAGCAGGCCAAGAACAACGTGAAGCGGCTAAGCAGTTCCAACTTTATATCGTCCGCCAGGCCGGTAAAGTTGTTGAGACTAAAGTTCTTTCAATGAAAAAGAAGTTCAAGCCCGCCGTTGGTATCAACGCGCCAGTGATTGCTTGCGTGCCTTCACAAGAATGGCACAAACAAACTGTGGGAGAACTCGAGATCAGCCAAAGAACAGTGTCTTTAGAAGATGCTGCGAAAATGGGCCACATCACGGCAAGTCAATTGGTAGACGAAGAATCTAAGCGCGGCCTTTATATCGTGCTAGGTGCGGCGTTTTTCCTTGTGAGCGTAGGAATCTTTGCTCCGAAGCAACAAACTGTTGAAACGGCAGCAGCTCCTCCTAAAGTGGCACAAAAAATTATCGTTAAAACGGAATTAAAACCTAAACGTAAAAGAGCAGAGGCTCCAAAACAACAAGTCGTTGTTAAAGAGTCTGCTCCAGCAGCAGCAACACCTAAAGTTGAAATGCCTACAAATGGCAGCCAAAGCAAAGTTTCAAAAATGATGAAATCTTTGACTGGCGGTCGTATTTCTCAGTTGATCGGAAAAGTTTCCGCTCAAGCTGCGAAGAGCGGCAACGTCGTGTTTGCTAACGGTGTAAAAGCTGGTAACGGCGCTTCCGGTCGTGCACTGGCGGCTGTTGGTGGCATGGAAAGATCCGGTCGTGACTGGGGTCAGGAAGGTACTGGTACGGGAGTTGTGATTTCTACCGCAGGTAAAGGTGGCGGTAAAAACGCGACAGGTATGGGTGGCTTGGCCGCTGGAAGCACAGGCAGTGCCGGTGTAGGTTTGATTGAAGAAGAAGGCGAAATCACTGGCGGTCTGGACCGTGAAGTGATCGCTCAATACATCAAATCAAAACTCGGTCAGATCCTTTATTGCTATGAAAGACAATTAAGTGCCAATCCGGATTTATTCGGTAAGGTCGCAGTGAAGTTTACAATCGGCCCATCAGGTGCCGTCGAACAACAACTTATTGGAGACACAACACTTAAGAACGCAACCGTTGAGGGATGTATATTGAATAGGGTTGCCGCATGGAAGTTTCCGAATCCACAGGGGGGAACTCGCGTGCTAGTGACATATCCATTCTTATTCAAGAGTACAAACTAAGGCGGGGGTAATACATGTTGAAGAAAACACTTTTAATGATCATCTTGGCTGCATCGCAAGCATTCGCACAGCAAGGCGCTGACACGAAACCAGCTACGAACGCAGACCAAAGAGGCAGCGACAAACTGGACATTAAAAAACTAGAACAAAAATACTGGGCGGCAAAAGACGACGACTTCAGTGTCGTACAAAACCGTCGTTACACGAAAGCCGACAGATTCTATCTGACTTTGGCTGGCGGTGTCCCTATCAATGACCCGTTCGGTAAAGGTTCGATCACCGGAGCTCAATTGGGTTACTTCTTCAACGAACGTTGGGGCGTTGATGTAAGCTACCAAAAAGTGAACATGGAAGACAACGACAGTACAAAGCAGTTCAAAGAAGACAACTTAACTTCTCCGAACTACAACTTCATTGATTCATCAACGATGTTGTCTGTGACCTATGTTCCACTCTACGCAAAAATGAGCTTCGTTGATAAAGCCATCATTTATTTCGATATGGGTATTTCTTTGGGTGTAGGCACAACAGATTACCTCATCAAAAAAGAAGAAGGCGATGAAAAGAAAAACGGCATGACTTACCAAATCGGTATCAATCAGCAGATTTTCTTCTCGGAGCACTTCGCGATTCGTGCGGACTTCATCAATAAGTTCACAAACGAAGAGCGCATGAAATACAGCACGATCGCACCGGACCGCGATATGGGGTCTAAAGTGGTGAACGATACGTCTTTAATGGTGGGTATCACGTATTGGCATTAATTTTCTCCATGGGTGGGGGATTTATGTTTAAGCCTTTAAAAATTTCGATTGCTGTGAGCCTGATGTGTGGGACTGCTTTTGCAGACCCCGCATTGACTGTGAAAAAATCAGGCCGTGCTCCAGCAAGCACTCTCAAAGTAAAATCAAGCCTTGTTCCCACTTTTGATGTTTATCAAAAGAAAGTCGTTAAAGGAAAAGTGGAAGTTTTTAAAGTTAAAAACATTCCTCTTTTAGACCTGGGTGAAGAGCGCGAGGTTCAAGCATCGGTGTTAAGCCCGCTGCGCCTCCCGGCCTCCCGCGATTTGGAACTAAAGGAAACTCGTCGTCGTGAATCTTTAAATGTCATGCAAATCCAATTGGCTCCATACAACGAAGTGGTGAGCGCTCCGAAAGCGGTCACTTCCGCGGAAGCCTTTAACAAGATTCCAGATATAAAAATCTTGAATCCCGTGATGGAGCCGGTCACCAAAGATCCTTTGGTTCAATTGGCAAAAATGGATGACATGCAGCCTAACGACTACAAACTGTTGCAAGCTTTGATCTTCTTGGAAATTCAAAAGAAGTACGAGCTTGCCATGGGCCTTTTTGCCGAGTTGATGGAAGATCCTGAACATCGTATTCAGGCTCTTTATAACTATGCAATGACCGCCAAAGGCATGGGTTTAAATTCTGAATTCCGTCAGTACATGATTCAATTGGCGCAAGAGACTAAAGACAAGATGTGGCAACAAAAAGCCACGGAAGCTTTGGTTAAGCATATCAACGTGCTTGAAACTTCCGACATCGCTTTGATTGACCCTTTGGTGATCAAATACGAAATCGATGTAACGAAGAATGAAGAGTACCAATTGACCCGTGCGAAGCATTACTCTGACAAAGGCCAGTTGGGCTTAGTTGAAGATGCTCTGATGTATATTTCGGAAAAGTCTCCTCTTTATCCTGATTCACTTCTTTTGACGGCGTTATTTAACTACCGTCAAGGTAAAGTGGACGATGCGACTATTCAGTTGGAAAAACTAATGGCCGCAACGGATGGCAACAAAACTTTGCAGCTTCGTTCGGTAGCGGCATTGACTTTGGCGCGCATCCAGTTCCAAAAAGGTGACTATAAGGACGCGTTCCAATCTTACTTGAAAGTCGATAAGTCCAACCCACTGTGGTTGCAAGCGATGGTTGAAAGCGCTTGGACGCAAATCTTGGGTGAAGACTATGAAGGTGCCGCTGGGAATATGTTCTCGTTGCACACAGACTTCTTTAAGAATGCGTTTTCTCCAGAGTCTTACGTTGTTCGTACCGTAGGTTACTTGAATCTTTGCCAATACGGTGACGGTGTGCAAGTGCTCAATGAGATGAACAAGAAGTATGCTCCTTGGAAAAAGAAATTAGAAGACTACCAAAAAGCTCACAAAGACTCTTTGACGTATTATGATACGGTGAAAAACTGGATCAAAAACTCAGATCTTAAAGAGGTGGATGGTCTTCCCCGCTCTTTCATCGTTGAATTGGCTCGTCACCCGGCTTACATGAGCGTACAAAAACAGATCAATGCTTATGAAGATGAAATCGTTCGCTTCAATAAGATTGCTTTGACGCTGATTAAAATGGAGCGCGAGTTGATCGCAAAACAAAATGAAGCGAATAAAGACTTGGCCTCCGCGAAAAAAGGTATCAAAGGCGACTCTCCTTCTGAAAGCGCTATCGCCAGCGTTCAAGAAGCCGAGAAAAAACTTTTGAGCTACCGCATCCAATACCACATCGCTAAAAAAGCGCGTGTGTCGATCAAGAATTTGAGATCACAAGGGATTGCGCGTATTGAAAAAGAAAAATCAGTTCTTCGTGCCCAAGCTTCTCAAGCTCTTGCCGGTCGTTTCAATGAAATGCTGGCAGGTTTGAACAAAGTTTTGGATCAAAACGAAGTCTTGCAATACGAATTGTATTCTGGTGCCGGTGAACATCTTCGTTACCAAATGGCTGGTGGAGATGTGAACGAAAAAGAACGTCCTGAATTGAAAGTTCAAAAAGAAAAAAGTTTGAACTGGAAATTCAAAGGTGAAATCTGGGAAGACGAAGTGGGTCACTATCGCTCTTCTTTGAAAAATGTCTGCCCGCAAGAGAATGGCTCTAACGGCGGCGTAGCTGGTTTGTCTGAACAATAAGGAAAGGATTTTCAAGATGAAATTCTCTAAATCAATTTTAACAGTTGGCGTTTTGATGAGTCTAAGTACTGCCGCATTTGCGCAGACAACCGCTAAAGAAGGTTTGGATCGCATCAAAGCCAACTTGAATAACTCGAAGGCCAATTTAACGGAATACGAAAAGAATCTGAAAACCGTTGAAGGCAATATTCAGGAAGTGGGTAAAGCGAAATCCCAAGTTGAAGGACAACAAAAACAAGTTCTTCAACAAGTCGAAGAAAACAACCAGGCGATGACCAAAATCAGCGGCCAAGAAAAAGAACTTCAGGCTTTGATGAATGAAGAAAAAAACAAGACGGCTCAAGAAAATCAAAAGATTGCAGAGCTGGAAGCGATGATTGCAAAGATCAAAGAGAATCAGAAGAAACGCGAAATGAACGTGTCTGATTATCAAATGCAAATGAATCAGCTTCAGGAAGAAAAGAAAATCTGGCATTCGCGTGCAGGCAACCTGAAAGAACAAAACGATCAGGTGAACCAACGTCTTCGTTCATTAGCAAGCGAAGAAAAAGAATGGCAAGCGAAACAAAAAGGCTACCAAGGTGAAGTGAAACGCTGGAGTAAAGAGGTCGAAAGACAGCAAAAAATCAGCGACAGCTACAACTCTTTAGCTGAAGTTAAATAAGAGTCTTTTCACATTCATATATTTAAAAGGCCGTTTCCACTGGGAAGCGGCCTTTGTTTTTTTGGGCCTCTCGCTTTTGAACTTACATTTCTTTTTAACCCTTTATTAACAACCGAAAGATTCCGAAACAATGGGACATCATCTATTTTTAAAGGATATTTTTAAAGGAAATTTTGTATGTCTTTGAAGTCATGGCTCCAAGGTATCCGCGGAAAATTGCTTTTCGCAGCTGTCCTTCCGCTGATCGGTTTTACAACTATTTATTTTATCTCTCACTCTGGGATGAGTGACTTGGGGAAAGGCATTCAATCCGCGAATGAAGATATCATCCCGAGTATTCAGGGTCTGGGCGACATGCGCCAGGCACGTAATGCTTTCGGTTATCAGACTTATGCGGCTATGGCTCAGCAGGACCCGAAGAAGCGTGAAGTTCACATAACTATTGCGAAAGAAGCAATTGCCAACCTGAAAAAGGCCATTGATTTCTATGAGTCCTTCCCGTTTACTCCGGAGGCAGAAAAGATTTGGGCACCTTCCCGCCCTATTCGCTCTGAATATTTTGCGACGCTTGAAAAAGTCATGCAGCATCTGGATGAAGGCGCCAACGACAAAGCCTTAGCCCTTATGCAAGGTCCGGTTTGGGACTACGGTACGACGATCAATAAAGTGACTTCCGAATCATTGGCTTACTATCGCGAGCGCGTAAAGAAAGAAACAGCTTTGGCGACAGAGACTTTAGCTCGAGCAGACAAAATGCTTATAGCGATCACTTTGATTTCTTCTATCGCTATTTTCTGTCTTCTGCTTTGGTTGGCCGCAAGAATTGCGAACTCTGTGGCTTCTATTGCAGGTCGCTTAAGCGGCGCTGGAGGTCAAGTGGCTTCCGCCGTCGAACAGCTTAACGAAGCCGGAAACAGTTTGTCCCAGTCCTCTACGGAAGCTGCTGCTTCTTTAGAAGAAACTGTGGCGGCCCTGGAAGAGATGACTTCTATGGTACAAATGAATTCCGACAACGCGAAACAAGCTGCGGCTCTTTCTGCGTCATCAAAAGAAGCTGCGGAGTCTGGTGAACGAGAAATTCAAACATTGATTGAGTCAATGACTGAAATCTCTAAATCTTCTAAAAAAATCGAAGAGATTATTTCAGTTATCGATGACATCGCCTTTCAGACAAACCTGTTGGCTTTGAATGCGGCGGTCGAGGCGGCCCGTGCAGGTGAACAAGGTAAAGGTTTCGCCGTCGTCGCAGAAGCGGTTCGCACATTAGCACAAAGAAGTGCGGCGGCCGCCAAGGATATCACGGTTTTAATCAAAGACTCCGTTTCACAAATCGAACACGGAAGCGACATTGCTGATAAGAGCGGTGCGGTTCTTACCAACATCGTGAGTTCAGTGAAAAAAGTTTCAGACTTGAATAACGAGATCGCGGCAGCAAGTTCTGAACAGACGACTGGAATTCAACAGATCAGCAAAGCGATGAATCAGTTAGACCAAGCGGCTCAATCAAATGCGGCTTCCGCCGAAGAAATCGCGGCGACAAGTGGTGAGATCAACAACCTGGCAGCAACAAATCAGAATCTAACTATCGAGTTGAACACAGTTATCTTAGGGGGGGATGCAAATCCGGCAGCCGCCCCTGCGGAGGCAAAGGTCAAAGGCGCAATGAGAATGAAGACGTCCGGTAAAGTCATTCCTTTTAAATCCACAAAACCCATCGCCACCGCAAAAAAATCAGAGTCTCAAGCTACGATTCCCTTCGACGAAGATGAACGGGCTAAGGTCGGAAACACTGAAGGTTTTTAATACTTCTCAATAAAAGTAAATTTACAAACCCCTCGCTTCGTCGAGGGGTTTTTTATTTTCTGATCCCAAGTTATCAAGAAACAGTAAAACTGGACTCGCCCTCCCCCTTGAGAATCCGATCAAAATTCTGTCAAATTATTAAGGAACGCTAACAATTGATGGGAGACAAACAATGGGTCAAAACAAACTTGCCGCTTGGTTTAGTGGGATACGAGGTCGCCTTCTTCTGGCCGCTTTCGTACCGATGATTGGATCGGCGGTGATCTTCACAGTTGCACTGAATGGCCTAGATAAAACCAACCTTCTTCTTGAAGATGCTCACACATTGATTATTCCCAATTATGAATACATTGGGGAAATGCGCCAAGCCCGTAATAAGTTCGGCTATCGCACTTGGGCGGCTATTGATGCTATGAACGATGTATCAGTACGAAATAAGCAACTTGATTCTGCCCAAGAAGGGGTCGACGAATTTAAATCCGGTTATAAAAGATACACGGAAGCACGTTTCGCCCCGGGTGAAGAAGTTGTTCATGAGGCCGCTAAAGTTCACGTTCCTAAACTTGTAGCCGTTATGGAAGAAATCATTGCATTACTAAGAACCGGTGATCCTGAAAAAGTACTGGAAGCCAAAAAGCTTCTTAACGGTAAATTTGGAGATCTAAACACAATTGTTCGTGACTTCAATGACAAGGCCGAAACCCTCTATCGTAATCTCGCAGAAAAAGACAATAAACTTGCAAAAGACACTCGCAATGAGGTTTTTAATTTCTTGCTGACTATCTCGGTTCTTACCGGATTGGGTATCTTTGGTCTGATGATCTGGATTTCTTCACGCATCACGAATACTGTTTCATCCATCGCCGATCGCTTGACTTCCGCAGCCACTCAAGTTGCAACCTCGGTTGAACAATTGAATGAAGCCGGAAATAGTTTATCCCAATCATCAACGGAAGCTGCGGCGTCGCTGGAAGAGACTGTTGCCTCCCTGGAAGAAATGACTTCCATGGTTCAAATGAACTCCGACAACGCAAAACAAGCCGCCGCCCTTTCAGCAAGTTCAAGAGAATCTGCTGAAAACGGTGAAAAAGAGATTCAAAACCTGATCCAGTCAATGACTCAGATTTCTCAGTCTTCGAAAAAAATCGAAGAGATCATTCACGTGATTGACGATATCGCGTTCCAAACCAATCTTCTTGCACTAAATGCCGCCGTGGAAGCCGCGCGCGCTGGTGAACAAGGTAAAGGCTTTGCGGTTGTTGCCGAAGCCGTGCGCACGTTGGCGCAAAGAAGTGCTGCTTCTGCCAAAGACATCTCGAGTTTGATCAAAGACTCTGTATCGCAAATCGAAACTGGAAGTGAAATCGCTGATAAGAGCGGTGCGGTTCTTACGAATATCGTATCTTCCATCAAAAAAGTATCTGATCTAAATACCGAAATAGCGACGGCCAGCGCGGAGCAGACAACAGGAATTCAGCAGATCAGCAAAGCGATGAATCAACTGGATCAAGCGTCACAATCCAATGCGGCGTCCGCAGAAGAGATCGCGGCAACCAGTGGCGAGATCAACAATCTTGCAACCACATCGCAAAAATTAACGGTGGAATTAAATGAAGTCATCTTAGGTAAAGCTTTTTCGGCGTCACCGACGTCCGAAGCGCCAAGTAAATCCTCATCAAAGTCAGTCCCTTTAAAAGAAACTAAACAAGCTCCTAAGATAAACAAAAACGTCACCTCGACTGCCGCTTCCGTCATCCCATTTGAAGACGACGAAAGAGGTAAAGTCTCTTCTGTTGACGGATTTTAGTTCGGCCTCCACTCTCCATCCGATGGAATACTCGTAAATATCTCGGGGCAACCCGAGATATTTTTTTGCCCCGGTCTTGAGCTTTTCTAGGAACCGCCGAAAATATTGGCTCCGATAAATTAAGGAGCTTATCAAATGAATTTTTCAGCTTGGTTTCGTGGCATCAAAGGTAAATTATTATTCGCAGCGGTACTTCCCGTTATTGGTTTCGCCATCCTGGGAGCTATTTCCTTCAATGGAGCCAATCGCTTAAACACCCTTTTAGAGAGCACTCACCATAACGTCATACCCAACCTCCAAATCCTTGCACAAATGCGTCTGGCACGCGCGAACTATGGCTATCATGCATTTGCCGCCGTAACGACTTTGCAACAGCCCGAAATTTTTGCTGACGAACTTAAACAAACACGGGATGCCATTGTACAGTTCAATGACGGCTTTAAAAAATACCAAGACTCTTCGTTCATGCCCGAAGAAGAGAAGAAATTCACGGCCGTTAAAGACTATTATCCCCAGATGGTATCGACGATGGAAAAAATCGTTGAGTTGATTGAAACGAAAGATCCTAACAATCTCGACAAGGCTCACAAAATGCTTTTGGGTGAGTTCTACAAATTGGGTTTACCTATTGGCGCTTTCAACCGTGAAACTGTCGCCCTTTACAATGAACGTGCAAAACAAGAAAGCATCACGGCGGACCAGACTAAAGCCTCTGTCACTCAGTGGACGATGGTTGTCACATTGATGGCGACGTTTGCTATCTTCGGCATCCTTTTGGTTATCGCCGCTCGCGTTTCAAATTCTGTCTCTTCTGTCGCTTCCCGCCTTTCCGTCGCCGGTGGCCAAGTCACCTCTGCGGTAGAGCAGCTGAACGAAGCTGGAAATACGTTGTCTCAATCTTCAACGGAAGCTGCGGCTTCATTGGAAGAAACAGTCGCATCGCTTGAAGAACTTTCTTCTATGGTGCAAATGAATTCCGATAATGCAAAACAAGCGGCGGCCCTTTCACTGACTTCAAGAGAAGCCGCTGAAAAAGGTCAGACCGAAATTGGCAACTTGATCCAAGCCATGGCAACGATTTCATCTTCTTCAAAAAAGATCGAAGAAATCATTTCTGTTATCGATGACATCGCATTCCAGACTAACTTACTGGCACTGAATGCGTCGGTTGAAGCCGCCCGTGCAGGTGAACAAGGAAAAGGTTTTGCGGTTGTTGCCGAAGCCGTTCGTGCCCTAGCTCAACGAAGTGCCGTCGCGGCGAAAGACGTCGAAGTTTTAATTAAACAATCTGTCGTGCAAGTTGAAGACGGCAGTCGCATTGCGAACCAATCAGGCGAAGTACTCACGACCATCGTAAACTCCGTAAAAAAAGTGTCCGATTTGAACAACGAAATTGCCACAGCAAGTTCGGAGCAAACTGCTGGCATTCAGCAGATCAATAAAGCGATGAATCAGTTGGATCAAGCCGCTCAAGCCAACGCGGCTTCGGCGGAAGAAATCGCCGCAACGAGTGGCGAAATCAACAATCTCGCTATCACGTCACAAAATCTGACTGTGGAATTAAGCCATGTCGTTAATGGTGGTGCACAAGAGACCACTTTCAGCGCGCCTCCGGCTGGCAAACCTGCCGCAGCAACGAAGCACAATGTGGTTTCATTCAAACCAAAGACAAAAGCCAAAACGGCTTCAGCAAAAGAAACTATTCCCTTTGATGAAGAGACTAGAGCCCGCGTCGGAACAACGGACGGATTTTAGAAAATTCAGGACTTTTTAAAAGCGCGGCGATCGCAAAATAAATCGCCGCTGCTGCAAGAATCGCAACAAAAAGGGCCAGCATCTGCGGGCCTTTTTCCATTTGTAGCGCTACCAAAGAATACATCTTCAGTACGAATACAAGTCCTACTCCCGCTGCTGTCATCTTCACGATGGATTGAAGGACCACATCCCAATGAAACGAAAGCTTCCAAAAAGGAAGACCCGTTAAAAGTAAGAGCATGTTTATTGAAGCTCCCAAAAGACTTGCGACCACAAGGCCTTGCAGTCCATGAGCTTGCATCAACCATGGCGCTAAGGCGATGTGCACTGCTAAACTCAAAATGGAAACCGCAGCGGGATACCAGGCATTCTTAGTGGCATAGTAAAGCGGCATCAGAACTCGGCTGCATGAGACCACCAACAAACTGATCGCATAAACTTTTAGCACCGTCGTCGTTGCCAAAACATCGCTCACGGAAAACTGCCCGCGATAAAAAAGGACTTCCACGATGGGTTGAGCTAAAAAGAAAAGACCTAATGATGCTGGCCACGCCAAAAACAAATTCATCAAGAAACTTTCTTGAGAAGCTTCTTTAAAAAGCTTCGTGTCTTTGCGCGCGGCAAATTCACTTAACGTCGGCAAAACCGCGGCCCCCAAACTGACAGAAATCAAAGATAGAGGTAGCTCTAAAAGACGGTCCGCCCAATAGATATAAGAAATAGATCCCTCACTTAACGAACTTGCAAAATGCAGATTCACCAGAGTAGAAAACTGCGCAAGTCCCATCCCGGCCAATCCCGGAATCATATTGCGCAGAACTTTCGCCAAATCAGAACCCCAAAAAGAGATTTGCCAACGCGGCAGATAGCCTCGCGATTTTAAAGCCCACCAAAGAAGTGCCGCTTGCAAAAGACCGCCCACGAGGACTCCCCAAGCCAATCCGTCCCCTTTTTGCGGAAACCAAGCTGCGGGCATAAACGTAAACACCAGCATCGAAATATTTAAAAGTGCGGCTGCCAGCGCTGGCACCCCGAAACTCCCCAATGCATTTAAAATCCCCATAAAGTAAGCGTAAAGGCAGACGAAGAAAACGAAGCCGAACATGATGCGGCCCATGCGCAAGGTCATCTCCCACTTTGTTAAATTTTGGGCGTACACATCGGTCACTAAAAGTTGAAAGACATCTTCGGTGCGAAGAATTCCCCACAGGGCAAGAACTCCAAAAGCGATCAGAAAAAACGTATAAAGACCATTGATTAAATTTCGGGCACGAATGCCTGAGGCATCCTCCCCTTGCGCTTGCATAAACACGGGAATAAAGCTGACGGAAAGTGAGCCTTCCCCAAAAAGACGGCGGAAAAGATTGGGCAAACGGAAAGCCGCGGTCCACGCATCAGTGACCATGCGATCAAAAAGAGCCCCCAGCGCCATATCCCTTAAAAGCCCCAAGATGCGGCTAGTTAAGGTCCCCGTCGCCATAGAAAAAGCCCTTTTGAGGACCTTTTTGCGATCTTCTTTTAATCCGCTTGCGTTATCAGACACCCTATGTTAATCCCTTTGGTTCTCGTTTTAAAAAGATTACTTTGGAGGATATCCCTTGGCAAATCATAAGTCTGCAGCAAAAAGAGCTCGTCAAACTGTTCGTAAAACTGCTGTTAACAACGCTCGTAAGAGCACTGTAAAAACTGTTGAAAAAAACTTGGTAAAAGCAATCCAAGCTAAAGACATCAAAGCTCTTCCTGAGTTGTTGAAGAAGTTCACTGCTCAAGTAATGAAAGCTGCTAAATCTGGCGTGATCAAAAAAGAAACGGCTTCTCGTAAAATCAGCCGTCTTTCTACACGCGTTTCTGCTACTAAGTAATCTGAATTGAAGTTTTAAGTAGTGCCCGGCGCGATATCAGTTCGTGCCGACACGAAAGAACGAATCTGTCTTTTGATAGAAAATTCGATTTCATTGAAGCTAAGACCATGGGTGACTCTTTCGTCACCCTGTTTTTTTTGTGTCGATCGCACCACCGCTCTCAAGAACACAAATTCACCGGCCGGAACTTGAAAACTCACAACGAGTGAGTGCCCTTCCGTCAGAACATAATCCGAGACAATAGACATTCCCCCTTCACCGATCTCGCCTGATTCACAGACGAAATAGGATCCGTCACAAAGCACACCGATTTTGCGCTTCATAGCCCGTCTTGGATACTGACGGCGGAAATAACCTTTATCTTCAAATGATTTGTCCATCAGAGACCTTATCGGCATCTGGGACGGAAAACTCTAGTTTAGAGCGAAGTTTTGAGACGTCCCGCAGGTTTTTAGGACCATGTTTTCAAGCCAGATGTGGCTAGACAATGGTGAGGACTTAAGGGCCTTATCTGTCTCAGACAGAACCACCAGTGTTTGTTCTAGCTTTTTCGCAGTCCAAAGTCGGGCCTGATCCAAATAGCTTTCCAGGAAATAAGGCGGAATCTGCGCATAGTGAGCGAGCTTCGCCCCATGAAGGCCTTCATCCATGCCGCGCTTTAATGTCAAAAGCACACGCACGTGACGGGCCACCAAAGAGACAATGCCGATCTCATTCTGCCCTTGATCCAAAAGATGAACCAAGTGCTCTAAAGCCTTTACGCGATCGTTTTGACCGATGGCTTTCGTAAAATCAAAAACATTTTCTTCTTTCGAGCGAGACACGGCTTGCGCCACATCTTGCATTTCGATGCGACGTTGGCCGCCGACGAAATCGCCTAACTTCTTCAGTTCCGCTTCAATCTCTGTCAGATGATGACCTACGAGCTTGTGCAATAAGTGAATGGCGTCGTTGCTGATCGTAAGGCCCAAAGTTTGCGCGATGTAATTGATCCAAGATGGAATCTGATTTTCGTAAGGCTTTTTAAACTCCACGCAGTCCGCTTTTTCAAGCAACTGACGGATTTGTTTCTTACGTTTGTCGACTCTGGAAGCCAGAATTACAAACACCGTGCTTTCCACCGGAGACTCGATCAGGCTGTCAAATTCAGCCCACTCTTTGTCCGTGAGCTCTTGCGCTTCTTTCAAGATGACCAAACGACGAGCTGCCATCATCGGCAGGGTTTCTACTGCATCGCGAATCGCAACCACATCAGCATCACTGGCGTAAAAAAGGCTGTAGTTAAAATCCACCGCCCCTTCCGTCAGGACCGCGTATTTAAATCTTTCAACACTTTGATTCAGGAGATAAGGCTCTTCACCGAAAAGAAAGTACATTGGCGCAAGTTGACCTTTTTCGAGGTCTTTATAGAATTTCTGCGCATCAATCAGTGCCATCGTTTTTCTCAAAAAAAGTCGTAAAGACCTTTTCCCCGGTGCTTAAAAATTTTCTGTAATACGATCATGGGCTTCGGCCATGATGTCGTTCGCCATGACGTCAATGTTCTGCCTGCGTGCAGAAAGATTGTAAAGAGGATTTACCGAGTTCACGCCTGCGAGCGTCACCTGAGGTGCTGCATAAGTACGCTCTCCGCTGAAACTTCCACTCCAAAGCTCTGTTCCATCAGCTTGTCGCACCACTTTGACAGTTACTGTAAGAAGAATCCGGTACTCCGTCGCGATGACAGTTCCGTTGGGAAGATAGGCCGAAGATTGCTCGCCGGCGACACGTTTTGCTCCGGGAATGTATTGAATATTATCGATCTGCCCGATCACTGCCACTTCTGACAAAGAGTTGTCCACAATACGAGCAATGCGCGAACGTTGAAACTCTAAAATCAACGCATTTGTGAAGCCGACTTCAATGCCAGTTTCTTGGGTCCTATTTTTGAAAATGGGCACTGAAATCTGCTTGTACCCACCTGGAATACTGCGACTCGCAGCGCCCATGCGGTAAGCGCATCCCGAGAGTAAAACCGAGAAGCTGACAGTCAGAATGAGAAGGCCTTTAAAGATTGCGTCCACGGGACCAGTTGAGTATAAAATACTGAAGATATCAAGGAAGAAAAATGACATCTCTCAATGACAATTACAGTTTGCTGGCGCCGGGTCCCGTGAATCTTCATCCTGAGGTGCGCAAAGTATTGGCACTTCCGATGATTCATCACCGCACCCCTGAATTTGACGCCATTTTGAAGCGTGTTTTAAAGGGAATTAAAAGCGTTTTTCAAACTGAACAAGATGTTTATCTTTTGACGTCCACAGGTTCTGGCGGCATGGAAGCACTTTTAGTGAACGTGCTTTCTCCAGGCGATAAAGTGATCGCGATTGTTTCTGGAAAATTCGGTGAGCGCTGGGCCGATATGGCAAAAACTTTTGGCGCCGAAGTCACCATCGTCAATGTTCCTTGGGGCGAAACCGTCAAAGTTTCTGAAGTTGAAGAGTTGCTGAAGAAAAATCCTGACACGCGCGCGGTTCTTTGCCAGGCCTGTGAAACTTCCACGGCGGTGGCGCATCCCATTCAGGAGCTGGCATCTGTTGTAAAAAAATATTCTGAGACTTTACTTTTGGTCGACGCCATCACCGCTTTGGGTGCTTATCCCCTGCCTATGGACGCTTGGGGTATTGATGGCTTAGTCGCCGGTTCGCAAAAAGCTTTTATGTTACCCACAGGAATGACCTTCTTAGCTTTGTCACAAAAAGCTTGGAAGTTTGTCGATCAAGCAAAATGCCCTCGCTATTATTTTGATTTGCGCAAAGAAAAGAAAGCGAATGGCAGTGGAGAAACTTTTTACTCTTCAAACGTGGCGATCATTCGTGCCTTAGACACGGTCCTGGGCTTGATTGAAAAACAAGGCCTACAAGAACTTTTCCGTATCATTCATCGCCGAGCTGAGTTCACTCGCAAATTCGGTTTGAAATTAGGTTTCGGACTTTATGCAAAATCTCCGAGTGATTCAGTCACTGCTTTGACGGTGCCTGCAGGAATGGACGGACAAAAAATCCGCCTGCACCTAGAGGAAACTCACGCCATTACAATCATGGGTGGCCAAGATCAAGCAAAGGGTAAAATCATTCGCGTCGGCCACATGGGTTACATTCAAGATGAAGAACAAGTGCGCTTGATTGAGTGCTTGGGACACACCCTGCGTTTCTTTGATCCTGATTTTATATCTTTAGAGCACATTTCAAATATCACCGATGAAGCGCGCGCGTGGTTAAGGGACAATCCATGAAGAAAAAAATTCTGATCACCGACCGCTTCGCGCAAGATAGTTTTTTGTACTTGCAACAACATAGCCAGTTTGAAGTGGTGCGCAGTGATAACCCTCAGCATCTGCCGCTGGAACACCTGGTGAGCGCCAATGCGTTGATCATTCGCAGTCGCACAACAGTGAATGAAGAGCTTTTAAAAAAAGCCCGTCAGTTGCAGCTTATCATCACCTGCACCAGTGGCTTTGATCACATCGATTTAGATGCCACTCAAAAGTGGGGCGTGACAGTGATGCACACCCCTTCCGCAAATATTGAATCCGCAGCCCAACTAACATGGGGACTAGTTCTAAATTGTGTGAACAACATTCCGCAGTCGCACAAGATGGTGAAAGCCGGCGAATGGAAGCGCGATCTGGTGACAGGCATTGAGCTTTCTGGTCGCACCTACGGCATCGTAGGTTTGGGACGAATCGGTTCCCGCGTCGCCGAACTAGCACAAGCATTCGGCATGAACGTTGTCGCTTTTGATCCTTATCAGGAGGACGAAGTTTTTGAACGCTTGAAAATTCCCCGTTTAAGTTATGAAGAGGTTTTAAAAACTGCTGATATCTTAAGCTTTCACGTGCCAAAGACCCTGGAAACAGAGCATATGCTCAACCGTTCGCACTTTGAATATATTCATCGCGGTTTGACTTTAATCAACACGTCGCGCGGTTCCGTGATCAATGAAAACGACCTGTGCGAAGCCATTGAAAAAGGTTGGCTGCGCTCCGTCGGACTGGATGTCTTTGAAAAAGAACCGTTGTCCCGAAACTCAAAACTTCTCACGTATCCGAACGTGATTCTCACGCCGCATATTGGAGCCAATACCGAGGATGCGTTCTTTAAAGCCTCCCAGGTGGCAGCTAATAAGCTTATGGCGTTTTTTATCGACGGATCGACTTCTGACACCCTCCCGCCAAGAGCCCCTTGGTACGGAGCCGCTCCATTTAAAGGAGAATAAAAACTTGCCTGAGAGAATCTCTTGCGAGAAAGTTCGAAGGTACCAGGGGACTGGTACCTTCGAAGGGAATTGCAATGTCAGGTGTTGTTGTTGTCGGAGCCCAATGGGGCGATGAAGGTAAAGGTAAACTTATTGATGTCTTCGCTGAAAAAGCAGACATGGTCGTTCGCTATCAAGGCGGCGCCAACGCAGGCCACACACTCGTGGTCAACGGTCAGAAAACAGTTCTTCACTTGGTACCCAGCGGAATTCTTCGTCCCGAAACAACATGCGTGATTGCTCCGGGTGTTGTGATCGATGTTTTCTCTATCCGCGATGAAATCAACAAACTAAAAGCAACAGGCTATTTGCAAAATCCAAAGCAATTGTTGATCTCTGATACAGCAACAATCATTCTTCCGTACCACAAAGCTTTAGATGCGGCTCGTGAAGCGGCATTGAGCGATAGCAAAATCGGCACAACGGGAAAAGGCATTGGCCCCGCTTACGAAGACCGCGCTTCTCGCCGCGCTGTTTTGTTCGGTGATATTTTCGATCGCGAAACTTTAAAAGCAAAAGTAGAACTGGCATTGCGCGAGAAAAACTTCATGCTGGAAAACTACTACAAGGCGCCGACTTTCAAGTTGGAAGACATCATGGCGGACCTTCAAAAAGTAGCAGAAGATTTAGCTCCGTATCGTTGCAAAGATTCTTCACTCTTCATCAACAAAAACTTGAAAGCCGGAAAGCGCGTTTTGTTCGAAGGCGCTCAAGGTACGATGTTGGATGTGATGCACGGAACGTATCCGTTCGTGACAAGCTCTTCGACATTGGCTTCGAATGCTTGCGCCAGCGCAGGCATCAGCCCGATGAGCATTCAAAAAGTGATCGGTGTTTTCAAAGCTTATGCGACTCGCGTAGGAAGCGGCCCATTCCCAACAGAACTTCACGACGAAATCGGCAAAAAAATCCAAGCCGACGGCCACGAATTCGGCTCGACAACAGGCCGTGCACGCCGTTGTGGTTGGTTGGATCTAGTCGCCTTGAAATACGCGATCCGCGTGAATGGTATTACGAACCTAGCGATGATGAAGTTAGATGTATTAACAGGCCACGATCGCATCGGTGTGTGCACAGCTTACAAATTAAATGGCGAAACAATCACCGAACTTCCAACATCTCCGTACGAATTGGAAAAAGTAGAACCGGTGATCGAGTGGATCCCTGGTTGGAAAGAAGATTTAACGAAAGTAAAAACACTTTCAGATCTTCCGCGTCCAACAACAAACTACATTGACTACTTAGGCTCACAATTGGGAACTCCGATCGATGTAATTTCCGTCGGCCCGGGCCGCGAGCAGACATTGTGGGTCAAACCTTTGTTCAATAATTAAGCACAGTTAGCGAATTCACGAAGGGCTTTGCTTATGCCTTAAGCAAAGCCCTTTTTTTTATAAAAAAATCGCAAAAATTTTTAAAAAACAGCAAGAAATCGTATTGACTTTGCCCCCGCCTTACTACAAATTAGCACTTCCTAAACGGACAGTGGTTCGCTAGCTCAGCTGGTAGAGCACTTCACTTTTAATGAAGGGGTCGATGGTTCGAATCCATCGCGAGCCACCATTTTCTGTTTTTTCTCTACACGTTCCCATCGTCTAGGGGCCTAGGACACCTCCCTTTCACGGAGGATACAGGGGTTCAAATCCCCTTGGGAACGCCAATTTAAACCGGAAGCAACCTCTGTTTCCTCGGTGAAAGAATAATCTCCTCCCCTTTGGGGACCTCCAGGCAAGAACCACTCAATTTTGACTTTGTTGTATTTCGAAAATTCGATCTTCTTGAAAATTTGGCGATAGAACTCTCGTTGTCGAACAGGGTCGGCTTTGGAAACCAGTTCACAGAACTTTGCTAAAACCCCACGAACCCCAGCAAGGTTCGCACCCGAGGCCTCTAGCTGTTCTTTTTCTCGCAGAAGCTCTTCCAGTTCCAGGCCCAAAACTTTTTTTTGCTCTTCGCTTTTGGAAGTTTGCTGTTCCAACCACTGAAGAGCTTTCGCCGCTCCGTTAGATTTATTAAAACTTCGCAATTCAGCTAACATCTTCTCATCTTCATCAGACAGAACTTGAATATCCTTTCGAATCTCTCTGATTCTTTGTGTAATCAGTTCCATTCTGCTTTTACAAGTACCGTTGATTGTACCGACCAACTTTTCTAATTCTTTGTCGCTTACTAGGACGCCTTTTAGGAAATCCAAAATAGCTTTATCAAAGATGTCAGCTTCCACTCGCACTTTGTGCTTCTTATTCCAATAGTAAAAATGCTTAGACCCATTTCTTGAAGTTCCACTCTGGCCACAAAACAATGAGCCGTCTTCATACTGAAGTAGACCCGTGAGAGGATATATTCTAGCACTCAAACGATTTAGATTTTTACGACCATCAATCTCAGCAATTTTCTCTTGGACTTGCTGATACAGATTTTCGGAGATTACGCAGCCATGATGAAGAGAGGCCCACTTTTTATCTTCGTCGTTGGGACCGCAAGTCACGAGCTGTTTTCCCAGATACCTGTAATTTGTGAGAAGCGTCTTCAGAGAAGTAAATCTAAAATCCTTCCCATCCTTATTGGTAATTCCGAGTCTTTTGATTTCAACTAAAGTTGCCTTAAATGATCCTGTTTCGAGAAACACGTTCATTATATGTTCGACTTGTCTTAACTCCGCCGGGTTCGCCTTCCAGCAACCCTTTCGCTCGGGATCTCGATCGAATCCGAGAGGTATTCTTCCGCCATTTACGTGGCCAAGGTTAAGCATTCTACTTCGCGTACTTTCTTTCACTCTATTTGCAGTGAGCTTTCTCTCGAATTCAGAAAGTACTGCTAAAAACCGGAAGAGCATTTCGCCCATTAACGTATTTGGGTCCATATCGAACCCTTTTATCAGAAGGGCCACTTTGTTTTTCCGACATCTACTCGTCAGTTTTTCAAGATCGTTTACTGATCGAGACAGCCGAGTAAGTTCAAAGGTTGTAATACCGTCTATCTTTCCTCTGTCACAGTCAGAAAGCATTTCTAAATATGCCGGTCGAGCAGCCGCAGTAGCTCCACTGATTCCAGCATCTGTGTATACTTTCACCACTTCATAGTCGACTCCGTCTCGCACTGATAAAGATCTAAGATAGTCACGGCAAATTTTTTCCTGCTGCTCTAAACTTCCATTTTCAACAACCTGGTTCAGTGTGCTGACGCGGGTGTAAATTGCGATCCTCTTTTTAGTTTTCACTTCCGTCGACATCAAAATTCATTCCCTTGATCAAATTTCTGATCTGTGCCGACAAATATTTTTTGTCGGGAATATTCACCTGCAATACCTCAAGGTTTTGCGTCTGAGTTCTATTCTTTTTGCACTTCATTTTATACCATGACGCTTTTTTTCGAGCTATACACGCCTTGCAATTACTGTCGAACCGATTTGCCTTTCGATAGAATGATGTGAGGGGAAAAATCCCCTCACACGAGTTACATCTTTTTAGAGAACTGCTTTGGGAACTCATGCGGACCTTCTGGTACGACATGAGATTCTTGGCGGTTCTTCCTACTCAGAATCTCTTGCGGGATCGATTTGAACTGTTGCTTTTGTTCGAGGAGAGAAATCTGTCCATCTTTGAATGTAACGATCACCTGTCCCCGGAACTTATGCTCATGCAAATGGTCAAAATATCCTTTTAGCGAATTCATTGCAGAACCGCCTGTTGGGGATCTTTCGCATTTCCACGTTCGATTTCATTGAGGCAAGCATGTTCATATGGACACTCAACACACTTTTCAGAGCTGGGATCAAACACGTGTACATGTCCGAAACACTCCGGAGACCCAGGCGAATTCCGCTCATCTGAATTAGCTTTGGAAGTCTGAGATTCAACTTTTGCAGTACTCATCAAAATATCCTTGAGCACAGTACTATTCGGAACAAGCTCCTTGTTTTTCTTATTTGCAATTGCCCGAAGATCGGCTCGCTTCTTTTTTCTGAGTTCCATGCGCGCGTACTGACTAGAATCTTGACGTGCCTGCCTAACCATTTCTATATCCGCTGAAGAGTCTAACGAGATAGATATGAAACGACGAGAGTTTGCTCCCGAAGTTTTGCCATCACAGTCAATGTGAACTCCAACGGATCGAAATGCAGGCGCGTACCTCCTAAGTGAACTTGATAGTGCTGATGCAGACTGCGGCACTCCTTTCAGTCTTCGGCTATCCTCCCCAAGAGAATCCTCGATTTCCTCAAGGAGCTCGGAAGCAGATCCACTCCAATTTTCTGAAGCAAGTACAATGATGAGACTAGAGTAAACGCAATTCTCAATCAGAACGCTTTCAGCATCGGCTCGATTTTCTCTCATCAGATCAACAACAGTTCCAGTGCTCCACCCTAAATGTGGTTCCGCGCTAGAAACGAAATGCGCAAAGTCTGCCATTCTTGGCTTTGACTGTAATGAATGTGAGGGCAAATCAAAGAGCATTTTACTTAGTAGCTGGCAAATCGCGCCGAGCATTTTGCCATGGTCTGCTTGGAACTCTCTTTCCAGCTCACGCGTAAGCTTTCGATCTTTCTCTAAGATTGGTTTCAACGTTACGTGAAGAGATCTGTCGATTAGATCTGATCGTGTAGAGAAAAAATCAGGAATCCCATTGAAGAGACAGGGACGCTTGATGAAAAAAATCTTTTCCCCTGCGTCGGTGTACAACTTACGGGTAGAAAAGCCACCGCCGGTTGCAATCCGGCAAAACATGTCACTTACATCATCTTTGATATAGCTTACGTTATCAAATCCCATGATCCATGAATTCTTTCCGAGGATCATTAAGTCGCGCTCATTTTTAGTGAGGTTTCGCAATGGGGCACCTGTAGGGTCAATCAGCCTTTTAATAAATTCGGAGGAGGTGGATTTTGCAGTTCCAGGCCCACCGTTAATCATTAAAATAGGAAAAGGTCCTTCAGGATTTAGGCTACCAAGAATCCAAGACAATAGTATCTGCCAAGATTTTTCGTCCTTCAGATTCACATACTTTCTAAGATCATTAATGCTTCCACCCGGTGTAGGAGCAGGAAGAGGCAACATACTGGAAGAACGCGTGAACCAGATTCCATTTGGCAAACTGGTAGTCATGGCATAACCACTTGGAGTTATTTCAATGAAACGGCCAAGCTTATCTGCCATATCAATGTAGATATTCCGCCCGTGACCAGCGACTCGATTGAAAACTAGTTCTCGGATTCCGTCAGTCTTTGCTCTACCGGTCGCGTGCGCAACTACCTCTCGCATTACACTCTCAGTAGGAAACTTACCCAACTCCTTGTTAGATCGTGACCCTAACCAAGTCCGGAATTCTTCAGAGTTAGTGGGCCAAACCTCCTTTTGGCCCGATAGGTTCACTCTCGCGTACGCATCACCATTTGGATCGGTGAAAAAAATCGCCTCTTTGTGTTGAAGGCGAGATGCATAGTGGGACTTTGTAAGTTCGGAGGCGTCTAGAGAGTTAAGGAACTGCTCAATAGGTGGAGCTGCCCATTCAGAAAATGGCTGATTTGCAACAGCAGGGTTTAAAATAGGTAAAACGAGGGATCTCATTTTTCCATTAAAACACGCCATTACATTTCGACACAATTATGGGTCTCACAGGAAAACGCCGAAAGCTTTCTGGTGAGCCCTGGCTACCCAGTTGCCGAATCTGCGAAGAACACACAAGGAAAGTACCTTTCCGTACGTCGGAAAGGTTTTCCGAAAGCAGGCGACGCTGGCGTCGCGAGCGACGCCCAAAAACGGAAAAACTACTTTTTCTCCAGGGTTTCCTGCGCTTTGGATTTTAGGTGGGCGCCAAGATAATCAAACAATGGGTTCAGAAGTCTCCCCATCATCGCACTAATCCCCGGAATTACTAGGAGAAGTATCCACCAAGACGGCTGGCTACTTGACGCATCTTTTATCGTCTCTTCCAATTTACCGATTCGATATTCTAAGATACCAATTTTTACGTCCGACGCTGATTGTTTTGGATCGGCATCGGGTAAGATTGCAGGCACCCGGAAATCTGGATATTTGGAACTCATCTGGTTCAATATCTCATTGGCCTTCGTTGGGTCCTTTTCAAGCTTCTGAATTTGCATTGCAGTATAGGCAGCCGCTAGCTGTGTTTTTTCTTCGGACATCTTCAATGATCTTTGGAACTTCACAAAATTGGGACCAGCAATCATTAAAAGAACACCGATGATCGCTACGACGATTACTAATTCCCAAGCGCTGAAGCCAACCTCCGACTCTTTTACTTTTTTCTCGATCATAAATTTAGATCCTTTTCACGAATTTTCCAGTCAGGCATGACTGTTTCTAGAAAGTGGTAATACTCGGCGGAATGATCCGGATATTTTAAATGGCAAAGCTCGTGCATGATTACGTACTCGATACAATGCGACGGAAGCTTTATAAGTTCTGGATTCAGGTAGATGACTCCATTAGGTGTACAGCTTCCCCATCTCTTTTCCATTTTTCGTAGGTAGTATTGTGGCTTGGGCAGTCCATACTTTATGACTTTCTGTGATAGCGCTTCAAACTTGTTACCTAGGTATAGTAAGGCTTCATTCCGATACCATTCTTCGACCATCAAGTTGATTCGATCTTTCTGAGTTCGATTGTGAATGGTAAGTTTGAGTATTGAATGCTCGAGTGAAACGCCTTCTTCTTCGAAAGCTTCTACCTGTAGGACCTTCAACATGTAGTCTCTGCCGAGAAAACGAATTGTTTGACCGGATTCGTATTCCGGAACTGAATCCACGAATCGGACTTTCTCTAGACCCTTAAGCTGTTTAATTATCCATGGCATACGGCGTTTCACAGAGTGCAAAACCCGTTCTACCGAGAGTCCTTCCGGTGCGGTTACTTGGATTTCTGATTTTGGAGTTACACAAATCCCTAACGTCTTCCGAGTCGAAAACTTCAACTCAAAAGAAATCTCGTGTTGTCCATCCTTGATGCTGTAAACTTCCTGTTGCTTCATTTTTTCCTATTTAACTTCGCAGACCTAACCACTTCCTCCAAAATTTTATCTATCTTCTCGAAATCAATAGATAATTTATGTTTTGATTTAACATCAAGAATATAGTCTTCGACAAGATTCTTTATCTTGTTTTGGATATGCGTGTTACGAACCCAATCCACGACGACATTTTTCGAAACTATCGAATCAATCTCTGAAGCCCACTTAGCCAAAACGTCGACTTCTACTTTGTCTGCACCCATGTTCGACTTCAAGATTCCAAAGAAAGCCATAGCAGATTCATTTCCCCTCAAAACTTCGGGAGTATCATCTCCTGTTCGCGTGAGAACCTTTTCTTTGATGTCAGTCGCTTTCTCAAGTAGTTGCTTCTCTAAAAGGCGACCCTTACGGTAGTCCTCAAGAGTTTCTTCAATCAGCGCAGAGAATCTCTCGTAAAATGCTTTATCGCGTTCGAGATTTTCGGAAATGTATCTATTTGTCGAGTTCAGGATTGTCAGAGCTTGCGTTGTTGCATCTTTGCCTTCGAACTGTTTACCGAATTCCAAATCATAGATAGCAACTGGCTCAACAATTGTTTCAACTCCTTTAGCCATAACATGATCGTTCAATATCTTTTCAATCTTAGGCTCATAATCTCTGTAATCGATTCGTTCCTGAAAAATCATTTTTAGGTCGAACTTCAAAGAATTGAAGAAGCGGAGTTCTTCTTTGTATTTATCAACTTCTGATATTGGAGCTTTAGAATAATAGTCGAACGACGATAGCGCTAAATGTAGCGTTCGACCGAAAGTTCCAAGCTTTTCGTAAAACTCTTCTCTCTTTTCTGGTTCCCAAAGAGCATTTTCATACTCTTTGACATCTCTTTTGTTTTTCACCCCGCCAAACAAATCTATCAAGTCGGCGTAATGTTGCGGAAGTAGTTTTATTCGCTCTTGAATATCATGAATTGCGCTCTTAAGTTCAGCCTCTTCAGTAGGACCCTCTGTTGCTGTGAGTTTAGCTGCAAGGTCATCGTATTGTTTGATTGCATCTATGAAGTTATCGAGGTTCCCGTGGTAATCAACAATGTATCCAAAATCTTTCTTTGGAAAAGTTCTATTTACCCGAGCCGTTGCCTGAAGTAGTGTGTGTTCTGATAGATTTTTATCAACGTATAAAACGGTAGATCTTTGAACGTCGAACCCCGTAAGTAACTTCCAGACGACGATTAAGATGTCAGGTCCTTGATCACTGTCGAATCGCTTTTTTATGTCTCGTTCAAATTTTTTGTGATCGCCCCAGTTTTTCTTGATGTACTCTTCGTATTTCTGCAATGCTGTTTGCTCTTCACCAACTTCACTATGACCACGGCGATCATTCGTTTTAGAAATTACGACTTCAACCTCAACCTCACCAATTTCTCTGAAGTAGTCTCGATATTTCATAGCCGAGGCAATCGAGTCGACAGCTAGGAGACCCTTGAATCCAAGTCCACCATCGGTGTTTTTCCAGTTCCTATAGAAATGTTCCGAGACGTCAGCAGCTATCATAAAGATTCGTTGGTCAGTCTTCGCAAGCTGATCACGTCGGTTATATTTTTTCTTAAGATCTGCCTTTTCAGCCTCTGACAAGCCACTAGTTAGTCTTTCAAACCAGCGGTCAATGAGATCCTGATTAACAGACTGAGGGACCATTCTTCCTTCATAGAGAAGAGGAACAACAGCGTTATCCCGAAGAGCATCTCTGTTGGTGTAAGGGCGTCCAATTATCGGACCAAACTTCTCCATCGTATGACGTTCTTTTTCTGTTAATGGAGTCCCGGTATAACCGATAAAGCAAGCATTTGGGAAAACCTTGTGAACCTTCGAGTTGGATTCTCCATATTGGGATCGATGGGCTTCGTCCACTAGCAGAATAATATCGGTTGATTCAAAAGGATCAGTTTTGGCATTAATTACGGAATCGAACTTGAAGATTGTTGTCGCAATGATACCGGCCTTAGAATCTTTAAGCGAGTCAATCAAGTCCTGTCCACTTGAAGCTTGTCGAACTTCGACTCCACAATTTTGGAATGTTCTGAAAATCTGGTCATCAAGGTCAATTCGATCCGTGATTAATACAATCTTCGGTTCCTTGATTCGATCATCCATCGCAAGCGTCTTTGCAAGCATCACCATAGAGAGAGACTTACCGCTGCCTTGTGTATGCCAGCCAACTCCGTTGGGCCGCTTTTCTCCTGGCTTCACGCTACAAATTCTCTCTGCCGATTGATTAACAAGAAAATACTGTTGGTATCGGGCTATCTTTTTGACGCCGCCGTCGAATAAGATGAACTTTTTAACTAGTTCGAGCACTCTTTGCTTCCGACAGAGACTAAAAATCATTTTATCTTGATCTGTTACCTGGCGAGGGTGCTTCTCCAAATCGTCAAAGTAGGCGCGGATGTTTCTGAAGCGATCTCCAAATAATCGATCCTTTTCTTTGGTCGACAATGGCTTATGTACTAGAATTTCAAGTTCCTTTGCCAGCAACTTAGATTCATCTTCGATCCATGGGTACCAATAAACCCGAGGTGTACCTGTAGTAGCATACAGGCAAAATCGATTTTTCTCGCGAACGTTAAATGGGCTAACTGCAAGTAAGAGTTGTGAATAGACGTAAAGATTTGGAATGTTGGAAGTTTCTTGATTGCGGATATGTTGTGAAACTGCTTCCTCTACGGGATCTTTATAATCACTCCTTTTACATTCGATAATTACAATAGGAATGCCATTAATAAAGAGTACAAGATCAGGAATCTTTTTAGTGCCATTTCCAGTGTGAGATTCGACAATGAATTCTTCCGTAACATGGTAAACGTTGTTCGCCACGTTCGACCAATCAATATATTTCAGATCGTAACTCTTACGATCATTATTAATCGTTACAGTACAGCTTTTTCCTAGAGTAATTAGATCGAAAATTTTCTCGGCCGTGGTCTGTAAGCCTTCGAAAGGCACACGTTTAATTTCGTGAATCGCATTTGCTATATTTGCGTCGCCAAACTCATACTCTTCTCCACTTACTAGAATAGTATTCAATTCACGACTTCTAAGTCTTTCTTCTAAGATTCCCTCTAAAATGACGCTTCTAGGATTTCCTTTCCTCTCCGCCAATGCCTCTTCCGGAGTTAAATAAATCCAACCCATATTTTGTAGGAGTTGAAGCGCTGGCAATTGCGAGCTTTCGTCTTCGCGGAAAATGGCTCGTCTAGTTGTCATTGAAGGTCTCCAAAAAGCTTCTGCATTAGTCCCTGCTTTTGAAGCTTTAGCAATCGGATCTTTTCTCGGGTGAGACGGATGGACTGATCAAGAGTGCTAAGAAATCTCGTAATCCTTTCCTGGTTCTCTTTGCTTGGCGAAGGCACCAAGATTTCAGACAGACTACCCAAATACACTCCTGGCTGCGCTGACTGAGTTGCCCTACGCTTCAACTCTTTCTGAAAATATCGAGACTCGAATACATAGGAGTAAAACTCGGATGAGAAGTCTTTCTTAAATCTCAAATATGCCACGCTTCGTTGAAATGTATAACTCCGATCATAATTCGATACGACAGCTACGCGACCAATTGTTCCAACAATCGTAAGTAACAAATCGCCATTGGAAAGAACAAATTTCTTATGAATTTGATCGAAATCTGCCGAATTGATTTTTCGAGCGTCAGTCGGAATCATGATCTTTCGATCAACGATATCCTTTGCGCTTAGAAGTGGAATGCCTTGAGCGACATCGATGTGTGAAGCATGCGTGCCGTCTCGTATCTCTTGGCATATCTCCTTCAAGCTTGTCATGTTTTCAGTTCCAATAAGATTCTCAATAAACCCGTCCAACTCCAATTTATATTGTTCCAAAAGAGCTGTTTCGAGTTCAATTGACTTGTCCCAGCTGAACAGACATTCACCGATATACTTCTGTTCTTCAGCATTGGGGGTTGGGATAAGCAAAGGCCTTAGAACTTCCAAGTTGATATTTTTTTGCGCGCCTTTTGTTGCTTTTGCGTCTAGCTCTTCTCGTCGTGATTGAATTGCATAGTTTAACCACTTTGAATCGATTCCCGCTTTTGGCCGAAGCCCGACAACACTGTCAGGGCAAGCCGTATCAAACGTTGTAAGCGCCGAATTCCCTATGTTTGCTGCAATTGTGACCAAAATAGATCCCTTGGGAAATATTTTACTTACCTTAAGTCCCTCAGCATTCAATGTCTGAGTGTATGATTTTAATATCCCGCCACTAGTAACGATATCTCCAGTTTGAACAAAAGGAATGTCCCCCCCATAGTATTTTGGATCATTCCTAGGGCGAGCTGAAAATTTACCTCTTTCAACAGTAGCCAGTTCATCTAAACGTTTCATTTGCGTTTGCATTTTCATATCTCAAGTTCCTTAAGATATTTTTTCATCTTTGCACGTACTTGGCTGAGCTCAGACTCGATTGCCTCAATATCATTCTGTACAGCGCGAATATCTATGCTGGCGATTTCCTCTGACCCATCAATATAGAGGCCAATGTTTAAATTGAAATCATTCTTCTGAACTTCGTCGAGCGAGGCGAGGTAAGAGAATTTATCAATTGTTTTTCGCTTTTTAAATGTCTCAAAAATTCGTCCGATATCTTCGTCACGAAGCTTATTCTGCTTTTTCCCCTCAAGAAAATGCTTACTGGAGTCAATGAAGAGAATGTCTTTTTGCTTGCGATTTTTTTTGAAAATTAACAGGGCTGCCGAAATTCCCGCGCCATAAAATAAGTTTGGCGGCAGGCCAACAACGGCATGAATAAGATTTTCCTCGATTACGGCTTTACGTATTCTTCCCTCGGCATCACCTCGAAATAGAACCCCATGCGGCACAACCACTCCACAAGTACCACCTGGCAAAAGACTTTCAATCATATGACTTATAAACGCCCAGTCGCCCCTTGAGGTGGGCGGAACACCACGCCAAAAACGTTTGTAGTCATCGTTTTCGGCTTTCTTCTCTGTTTCCTTACCCTTTTCTGTCGGCGCGCCCCACCACTTGTCTTTACTGAAAGGTGGATTTGCAATAACGATATCAAACTTTTTTATCGAATCCTTTTCGATAAATGCTGGTGATTTTATGGTATCGCCCCACTGAATATCAGACTGCTCAATTCCGTGTAGAAACATATTCATTCGAGCTAAGGACCAAGTAGCTCCGTTCACTTCTTGACCATAAATGAAGAAGTCGTTGCTCCCAACTTCCTTAGCCGCTTTAATCAACAACGATCCTGAACCGCAGGTGGGATCGTAAATCGTGTTTCCAGGTTTCGCCTCTACAAGCTTTGCAAGAAGAGTAGCGACTTCCGGAGGAGTATAAAATTCTCCACCCTTTTTCCCGGCATCAGCCGCGAATTTTTCAATCAAATACTCGTATGCATTACCAATAACATCAGCGTTGTGCAGATAGGGTTTCAGATCGAGGTCTTTAAAGTCATTAATCAGATGGCGTAAGCGATCCAATTTGTCCTTTGGCTTACCAAGATTTTGCTCGCTGTTAAAATCTATTCCACGAAAAACATTGTTCAGTTTAACTTTATTCAGTTCTTCGATTTCATGAAGTACCGAATTAATAATAGCGCCAATATTATCTTTATTTCGGTTCTCGAAAATCCACGCGAATGTAGCTTTGTCATGGAGAACAAACCTTTCACGCTCAAGACGACGCTTGACCATATCCTCATCGTTCTTAAACTTCTTTCGAAGTTCAGTGACTTTTTCTTCGTATATGTCAGAAATATACTTGATGAAAAGAAATGCGAGGATGTAGTCCTTATATTGATTTGAATCCATCACGTTTCTGAACGTGTCACATGCCGACCAAAGTTTTTTCTTCAATTCGGCGTCTTGGTCTAATGATTTTGTATTGCTCATAGCTTCCTCAATTCTTTTTGAAAATCCTCAGGGGAAATGTCTTTATATTTTTCGTATTCATCCAATAACTTTTGCTTCGCGACGCTGGCGTCGGCCGCGTCGGCCGCGTCGCCTTCGAGCTGCCCAAAAAGAAGAGCTTCGAGAAGCTGATTCATTAAACCATCGCGCTTCTTAGCCAGGATTAACTCGTTTGTACGAAGGGCACTCAATTCGGCGATTTTCTTTTGCACCTCAATGCTTGGGATCGGTATTTTAATATCCATAAAGTCACTCTTAGCGATAAACGGAATTCCCGAACCTTTCATGCTTGCCTTGATTGCTGGCTCCATGAACTTTTGGTTCAGAGCCCACACAAGGTACGGCGGGTAGGTTCGTGATTTGTCAGATTCTAAAATCAAGAAATGCGACATCGGAATCACATGACAACTTCGACTAACCCAGTCCGAAACGCCAGGGACAGTAAATGCCCCTGGCTTACTACCTTTCGATAAGAAAAGTACTTCATGTCCGTGCAGTTCGTATTTTCCGTATTCGATGGCCTTGTCGATGGTAATAAGATCGCTCTTCGCAAGATCAATTTGATGTGTCTCGCGATTCGCATCTCCAACTTGAATAAACTTAATCTTTCCCTTTGGATCTGGGTCAACGCGGTCTCGCAGTTGATATCCAGCTCTGAGGTCGGCGATTTTGTTTATTTTAACGTACTCACAATTATTAAATCTCATATACCACCTGGAAGGCGATCACTGATCGCCCCTCCCATCAATCAAAACTGTTTCAACTTCTTTCACCTCTGGCAGAGCAAGAGCTTTTACCTCAGGCAAAATACGCCCAGCGATACCTTCGATGTCGCCGTACATCCCAGTTGCCGAATCAATTACTTGCTCCAACATCTTTTCGCGAGAAGCCCACATTTTCTTGAAGTACTTCTTTTCGCCTTCATGTTGCTCCATCAAGGTCTCAAAAGCATTCACGATCGAAGTGATCTTTTGCTTAAAAGCCGGACCCGTAAGATACGAGTAGATCAACTTCATTTTCTCGTCTTGCCCCTGAGTCGTCGCACGAGCGTACGACAATTCTTCAATCGACTTTCTGATGATCGAAATGAATGGAACCGCTAATGATAGCGAAACAACGAAAACGCCATCGATGATACTAATTGGAGGCGCATCTTTTGGTAGAGTTTTCGTAATCAGGATTGCCGCGTCAGCACCAAGTACACGCTGGTCACGCGCAAGCTTCTGAATACAGTCCCCAGGAAAGGTTCTCGTATTTTTCAGCTCGATAACTGTCGTGCCAACCACTTGGCCCGAGGAGTTGCGCACTGAATGAACGAGGTCTGCACCTTCTGCTCCCTTCGGAACTGGATCGAAGGTGTCCGTAGGGTATCGAGCCTTCAGCTGGCTTTCGATATCATCTTCAACAGCTTCCCCTTGGTTTTGCTGAGAGCCCTGAAGAGAAGCACGCTTAGCCTCTTCCAGCTTCACCTGCATATCTCGGATCTGCTTTTCTTTTTCAAGAAGCTTAAGCTGAAATTCCTGACCCATCGATTCATGCATTGCCTGCTTTTCTGAATCAACTTGGTCTTGCACTCGGCGCTGCACTTCAAGTTCAAGATTCTTCTCCTTCTCCTGAACTTCACGAGCAGCCTTTCGCAACTCAAGCTCTGATGCCTGAGCCTTCTGAAGCGCCTCTTGCTTTTCATTGATCTGATTTTTCAGATCCTCAAGCTCAAGACTGATCTTTTCTTTTGCTTCTTTAGATGCCGTTTGCTGGACTAACTGAAGCTTAGCCTTCAGTTGCTTTTCTACTAAGGAATCAATATCAGCCTTTTGTTTATCAAGTTCGGCTTGCTTCTCCTTAAATAGCTTCTCCTGAGTTTGCATTTTCACTTGCAGGTCCTTAGAGGATTTTTCGAGTTCGCTTTGAATGTGTTTTCGAACGGCATCCTCTGTATGCAGCAAGTAGCCGCACTCAGGGCAAGGGATCGAAAGCGATGCGATCAATGACTTCTGATCCATACAGCCTCCGCCTTGTCTGACTTTAATTTTTTCACCTTCATCGGAAAGCAGGCTTTTAATCCTGCCTCATCATCCATTTCACGGAAGACCGGATGGAGCGCATAAAAGTCACGCTCGACTTCAATGATTGCTCCCATTTTTTCTAGATGATCCATCACATAATTAAATGACGGTTTTAGCTTTCCACCGACTGCTTTATAAATCGCAAGTCGATGTGCCATCTGAGATCTTCCAATTGCGCTTAGAACCTTTGAGATTTCCTCTTTGGGAACCTCGTAAATCTGTCTCATAAAAAAATCTCCTTCTTTAAAGATTGTTAAAACTGGTTTCATTTATCTCCAAAGAAGGGTTTGGACAGAACACTGGCCAAACTCTCAAAGCTGTGTTACATTTATTTGTGAATCCTCTTTGGGGGATTTATGCGGCTGCGGTTATTGATGTCGGCCAAGACTGGTAACCGTAGCTACAATTTCTAACTCTGCTCTCATTTGCCTCCTTTCTTGAGTGAGTAGTTGATAATGTGCATTCGTTTTCAACTTACCCTTAGGATAGCGTGTATTTCGGCAAAATCAAACTCTTTTTTGATGCACATTCTCAATTCCTCACTGCTTATTTAGTTAAGTATTCGTAATCGTTGGAATTTAAATTTTGGATAATTTTGAGATTTTTGAATTTATGACCTCAAAAACTATCTTCAGGTACCACTTTTTCCCTGATTTGGGCCTGACCCCCATCGAGTTCAGAACCTCGACTATTTGGGGATAGCTGTATCCTCGAGATCGCAATTTGTGCATTTTTGCGATCACTCTTTGCTCTCTTTCATCTCTGATAATCCGTCCTTTTTCTCGTCTTTCTCCGAATCGCAATCCTCTTCTCTCGGGCATATCCTCAGGACGAACTGGAATTTTATAATGCTCAAGCCAAGCTAAGATCGTGCGCTTGGAGGAAAAACATTGAGCTCCGATTTCAGCTGGAGATAGGCGTTCATTTAGGTACTTTTGCCGCAGGAAGCTCTCAGAGCGGTGCGATTGCACGAATGGAAACTCAATGATATTCACTAGCTCTACTGCGTTGGGCGGAGGAAACCATGGTCGTTTCCAATTCGGGTTCCCACGCCAACTTTTCTCACTACTCTTGCTTCATTTATATTTCGCCTGAACTCGAAAAGTTATGTTAGACCCATCGCTTCGCGACGGGGCCCTTTGGCGTTCCCATTGGGAACGCCAAATTTTGTAACTAAAAATAAAAAACCCGAATCGAAAGATTCGGGTTTTTTATTTTTACTCACAGTCTTGGTTCTCCCAAGGGGCTTTGAACTCAAAAGGTTGGCGCAAAAAAAAGATCACCAAAGCTCGCGGCAAGCAGCGCGCGCCGACCACAGGGGTTCATCGACGACGCAGGATGCGTCCTCGAAGGCGCCGAAGGCGGTCCAAAGGACCGAGGGCCACGATGGCCCGAGCCCAATCCCCTCCACGATCGAAGCACCAAGATGCGACTTGTGAGCAAAGCGAACAAGAAGCCAAAATCAAAAGCGAGTTTCAAGCGAAGCGAGAAACAAGCCAAACTCATCAGTCTTCAGAAAAAATATCGAAATGAAAAAAAGAAGAAACTACCCCTTCTCCTCATCCTTAAACTTCTTAGTAAAATAAAATCCGGTGATATTTGTTAAGAGCAAAACGAAATTCAAAACCGTAAAAACCCAATTCCCCAAATTATAAGAATAAACAGTCAGACCCAGGCTTGAGAAAATCTGCCCTGCAAAAAGATAAATCGAAACTCCTTCCGAAGTCCGATCACGGATCTGTTTGCGTATCTGATTCACAATCGTAGCGATCAGAACAAGCGAGGCCACCCAGCCTAAAACATCATTGAAAGACACAATTAAGTCCCGCAAAAAGTTTGATAATCTTCATCATCAGCGGGACTCAAAAACTCTGCACCATCCTTAGGTTCGACGAAAGGATTTCGAACAACCTCGAGCAAACGGTTCACAACGGAGTAGTCATTTTTTTCGACGGCGGCCGCTAGAGCTTTCTCGACCATATGATTACGAGGGATGACTGCTGGATTATGCTTAAGCATTAAGTCCAAGTCAGGATTTCGCGCTTGCCAAGCTTTGTGCCACTCTAAGAATTCGGAACTTTTAAAGAGCGGTTCATCCAACATCTTCCCGTTCGCGAGAGCCCGGAAAGTATTCGTGTAGTCGGCCTGATTCTTCTCCATAAGTTCTAAAAGCGAATTAAAGAGAGGCATATCGTCCTCTCCTGCTTGCACGATTCCTAGTTTACCGCGCATGCCCGTCACCCAGTGACGCTGCAAGTGCTCGGCGTAAGTGTCGAGGGCTTCTTCGGCTTTCGCAATCGCCTCCTCTTGAGAAGCGCTAAAGAGTGGAAGCAAGGTTTCTGCGAAGCGCGCTAAATTCCATTGCCCGATCGAGGGCTGTTGTCCATAGGAATATCTTCCTTGAACATCGATGGAACTAAAAACCGTAGAAAGTGAAAAGCGATCCATGAATGCACAAGGACCGTAGTCGATCGTCTCACCAGAAATAGTCATGTTGTCCGTGTTCATCACGCCGTGGACAAAACCTACTTGCATCCATTTAACGATCAACGACGCCTGACGTTCGATGACCGCCTTCAAAAGAGCGACGTAAGGTTCAGGATGCGACACCAAATCAGGATAGTGACGACGAAGAGTGTAATCTGCGAGTTCGCTTAAGTTTTTACCTTGATCAAAACCCGCTGCATATTCGAATGTTCCAACACGCAGGTGGCTGCTAGCAACCCGGGTTAGCACCGCCCCCGGTAAGGGTGTTTCTCTGATGACTTGTTCTCCGGTTGTTACCACCGCAAGACTTCGCGTCGTGGGAATGCCTAAGGCGAACATCGCTTCGCTGATAATATACTCGCGAAGCATCGGGCCTAAAGCGGCAAGACCATCACCACGTCGAGAAAAACGCGTTCGGCCCGCCCCTTTAAGCTGAATATCAAAACGCTCGCCTTTGGGAGTCACATGTTCACCTAAAAGATTCGCACGCCCGTCACCCAACATATTGATGTGTCCGAATTGATGACCAGCATAGGCTTGGGCGATGGCTTCTGAGCCTTTAAAAAGATTGTTACCCGCAAAAAAATTCTGACCCTGCTTTGCTAGTTCTGAAACGTTTAAGCCAAGATCTTGAGCTAGAGCCTCGTTAAACATCACCATCACAGGAGTACGAGCGGGCGTCGGATTCACTCTTTCAAAAAAGACGTCAGACAATCGCGCATAAGTGTTATCGAAATTCCAGCCAAATTGATTTTTATCGTCACTCATAAGAGTCGAAAGTAAGTTAAAATCGCATCTTCGTCCAGATGTAAAGCCTTCGAGTGCCAGGGACCAGGCTGTTGTTTAACTCGTCTGAAAGTGAGAATCCCCGTTCAGCTCCGAACAATATTTCACATTCATAATGCGTGTAAATCTCTACAAAGACTGGACTTTTTCTTCTTTGAAAGGCCTTTATTTCATCTTTAAAAAAACCGAAAAGAACAAAGATGTTCAATGCCGGAACGTTCCTAAAATACAGCTCAGCCCTTTGCGTGGCCCTACTACTGACAAGTTGTAGTATGAACGCCTCACTGACTCCTTTATTTAGCGAAAATGAAATTTTAAGAAAGATCACAGTTGAATCCGGCACTGCTGTCGTCCTTGAAGAAGGCATTGGCCATCAAATCACATTAAGCATTGAAACTCCCAATGTCTCGGGCATGACTTTGCAGGCCGAAGACCTGGGCTGGACGTTGAACGATGCCGATGGGGACTTTGAGGCTTCCAATGGAACTTTGATTGTTCATCCTGGCGTCAGTTCCATTAGTTTTATCATCAAGCCAACTCGGGACACAAAAATTGAAAGTGATGAGACGTTTCAACTTCGTTTCACCGGAGAGCGCTTTTCTGACCTCGACGCGAATTTCATTTCCTTCGTCGTAAAGGACAAAACAACACGCGCGAAAGTGACGGCGACGGCTGCGACTTTGGATTTCGGGGCTCAGCTTAAAGACTCCGTGATTGAAAGATCGGTGACTTTGCAAAATAGCGAAGATGCGCCGGCAGAAAATTTAAACTTAAGCTCTTTGTCCGCGCCATTTGCTTTTAAAGGGGGTTCCTTTCCGGGGACTGGGGGAACTTGTACAGGAACTCTTAACGGTCACTCTTCCTGTACACTCGTCCTTACGTATTCTCCGACGGAAGTGAACACTCATGCACAAACTCTCTCTTGGAATTACACCAATCCCGATATCGCCGATAGCGGTTCTTTGAATATGTCAGGCATCGGGGTTGAAGTCGCAGCTGTATTGGGTGGACGTCCCGCCAATCCGAGCAATGTTGACGATCTAGATATCACTGTTTCAGGGACAAACATCACGCACTATCGTTATAAACTGGGTGTCCAAGGCAGCACAGACTGTGCTGTTTCTTCGGGATACTCGAGTGAAATTGCGGTGGGAACGAAGATCACGGATTCTCTTCTTTCGCTGGCGAATCAAAATTTAAAGATCTGCGTGATTGGAAAAGACACTAACAACTTCTGGCAACCCTACTCGGCTTCGACAAACTACACTTGGAACTATGACACATTAAAACCTTCTGTCGTCATCAGCCAGAAGGCCGGCCAAGCAGATCCTACGAACACCTTGCCAGTGCGATTTACTTTGGTATTTAGTGAGGCCCTTGCCGAAAGTTCTTTGACTGATTCGGATGTCAGTTTTTCGGGTTCCGCTTTGGTGAATACGTACACACTGACGAAGATTGATTCCACTCATTATGAACTGACGGTTTCAGGTGTTGATAATAATGGTGTGATTCAACCGGTTATCAACGCAGATAAATTTTCAGACCTAGCCGGAAACTTAAATACCGTATCAACGAGTTCCGATAGCCAGGTGACTTACGATACCAACGCTCCTTCTTTACCGACAAGTTTGTCTTGGTTGCAAACCTCACCAACTAAAGCCTCTCCCGTATCGGCGACATGGGCGCTTTCTGATGCAACAGATATCGCCGAACAAAAGATCCAGTTTTATAAGGACTCTTCATGTCTAACCTTGGAAGGCTCGGCAATTTCTTTGGCCACGTCCGCTGTCAATCGCTCCTTCACGGGAACTGACGGAGACACTTACTCGTATAATATCACTGTCATCGATACTTCCGGAAATGTGTCGGTCTCTGCTTGCTCTACGGCACTGACCATGGACCGTACGGCTCCGACTGTGGCTTCGTTCAATCCTGCAACCAGTGTTCGCTCAAGTCTTCCCGCCTCCATCACGGTTCAGTTCAGTGAAGCGATGTCACAAACTGCAATTGAGACTACTTCAAACTGGAGTATCACATGTTCGGCCGGTGCCAACGTTTCTATCGCTGGTGCCTCACTTTCGAGTGCGACTTCGGCCGTTGTGAATTTGACGGTGACAACTCCTCCGGCCAACGGCGAAGTTTGTACACTGACCGCAAAAACTTCTTTAACGGATTTAGCTGCTAATCCTTTACCGACGGCCGCTACCGTTCAATATACTTTGGATCTTCCCGGTTCGGTTCTATCCGTCACTTCGTCCCTGGCAAATGGATCTTATAAAGCAGGTCAAGTGATTCCAATTTCAGTGCAGTTTTCTGAAAACGTCACTGTGACTGGCGGAACGCCTGAACTTTTAGTAGAGACGGGCTCGACGGATCAAGCAGCGACCTATTTGAGCGGTTCAGGAACCAACACCCTGATCTTCCAATACACCGTTCAAGCCGGAGACAACTCCAGCGATCTTGATTATGAATCTATCAATGCTTTGTCTTTAGCGGGAGCCGCCATCAAGGACAGCTTCGGAAACGACATGGTCTTGAGTTTGCCTGCACCTGGTTCAACAGGTTCATTAGGCGCCAATAAGGCACTTGTGATTGATACGCAGGCACCAGGGGCTTTCGCTATCAGCGGTGTTACTGGCGGCACCGACACGACTGAAGATGAATGGCTGACAAATGGTTCTACGGCAACAGCTCATTGGGAAACGTCTGCAGGAAGTGCTGACTATGTCGTTGAAATTAGAAACAGTGATGCCTCAGCAACAGTGTGTGCGGCACAAACTGTTGCGGGAACCTCTTCGACATTTACAGGTTGCACTTTAAACAACGGCACTCAGTACACAGTTCGAGTTTCTTCGCGCGATGCGGTCGGAAATACCATAACCGCGACGAACAACGATTTTATTTTCAACGTCAATACATCGGCCGTTATCGCCACGATCACGGGCCAGCCTACTGGAAAAACAAATCAGACGACCTTGAACATTGATGTTGCAGGCGCAGATGTTCAGACTTATCGCTACAAAGTGGGTGCCGCTGCTTCTACGAACTGTGCCGTCGCAACGGGGTATTCGGCTGACATTCCTGTCGCGACAAACATCACAGACTCGGTCAGTGGGCTAGGCAATACGGATATCAAGGTCTGTGTCCTTGGTAAAAACTCTGCGAGTGTTGAACAAGCTCTGACCTCTGCTACGAGTGTCACTTGGACTCAAGATCTGACGTCCCCTACTCTGACCATCAATCAAAAATCAGGGCAAGCAGATCCAACGAATACTTTGCCTGTTGAATTCACTATTGTTGCAAGCGAAGCCATCACTAACTTTGTCGTTGCGGATATCACTCAGTCCGGCACAGCAACGGGAATTACCTGGAGTCTAACAACTTCAGACAACATCACGTGGTCTTTAAAAGCGACTGCAATCACCGGCGCGGGAACTTTAATTCCTTCTATCACGGCGAATAAGCTTACCGATGTTGCTGGCAACAACAATACGGCAAGCACGAGCACGGATAATCAAATCACCTATGAGACAACGAAGCCTTCATTGACTATCAATCAAAAAGCAGGACAAGACGATCCTACGAACACTTTGCCTGTCGAATTCACGATTGTATTTACGGAAGCTATCAATCCAAGCACTTTCGCTATATCGGATATCACTCAAGGCGGAACAGCGTCAGGCATCACCTGGAGTTTAGCTACGTCAGATAACGTGACTTGGACTTTGCAAGCAACAGCGATCACGACAGCTGGAACTTTGATTCCATCTCTTACAGCAGGAAAAATCAGTGATCCGGCAGGAAATACCAATAACGCCTCCACTTTCACGGACGCGACTGTAACTTACGATATCACGGCTCCAGTAAGCGCCTCTTCACTTACATGGCAGCAGACGACTCCAACTAATACCACGGCTATCGTAGCGCAATGGACGAAGTCGACAAGCACGGACGTGGCTTCACAGAAAGTGCGTCTTTATACAGGAGCTACTTGCAATACTTATACGGGCACAGAAAATACCGAAACAAGTACGGCTACAACTTCGAGCTTCACAGGCGCAAATGGCACGACTTACTCTTATCAAGTCATTTCACTAGACTCTGCGGGGAATTCCGTCACGTCGGCTTGTTCCAGTGCCTTAGTGATAGACACGGCGGTTCCTACGATCACCAATGTCACATCTAATAAAGCAAACGGCGCTTACACCGTTGGTGACGTTATTGATGTTCGTGTTACTTTCTCTGAAAACGTGAATGTCACCGGAACTCCACTGCTCGCTCTGAACACAACGCCCGCTCGCTCTGCCTCTTATGCGTCAGGTACGGGAACGAATACATTGATCTTTAACTACACAGTTCAAGCCACTGATACGGTCGCTGATCTGAACTATACAGCAACGAACTCTTTGACCATTAGTTCTGCAACTATTCGAGACGCTGCTTCTAACAATGCAACATTAACATTGCCAGGAACTGCGGCGGCGGGATCTTTAGGAACAAATAAAAACATCGTCATCGATACGACGGCTCCTGGTATCACTGCTTTCACGGTGACAAATGCGTCTCCGACGAACAGCACAAGCTTTGCTATTACATCTTCTGTCAGTGGCTCGCCGGCATCTTATTGTATTATGGAAAATAATACGGCGGTGGCTTCCTGCACATGGACGGCAGGAACGACTTTACCTGCGACGTTTACGGTCAGCACCGTGAATGAATCAAAAACACTTTATGCCTGGGTGAAAGATGCGGCTGGAAACGTCAGCGCCATGGCGAGTTCCGCCTCTATCGTTTTTGATAACACTCCTCCGACGGCAACTCTTTCGGGGCAACCTACCGGCTCCAGCGCGAAATATGCACTTAATATCGACGTCAATGGAAGCGGCGTCGTTGGATACAAATATAAAATAGGTCCTGCCGCTTCGACAGATTGCACGGTGGCTGCCGGTTATTCGGCTTCGGAAGTCGTACACACGACAAATATCACAGATAATATTTCAGCTTATGCAAACGGCAGTGTAAAACTTTGCGTTGTCGGCAAAGATGCCGCTGGAAATTGGCAGACCTATGCGGCGGCAACGACAGCGACGTGGACAAAAAATTCGCCAGCGATTCAATTTACAAGTACGACCTCCAGTATTTCTGAATACAACGATCCCACGCACACTGTCGCCGTCAGCATTCCTGCAGCGGTCGATATCGCTGTCAGTGTCAGCTACACTTACTCTAACGGTTCAGCGCCCACGGCGACGATGGGGAGCGATTACACCGCGACAAACGGGACAGCGACGATTGCTGCTGGAAGCACTTCCGTAAATATTTCTATTCCGATTTTAGATAACAGTACGGAAGAAAATGACGAAACTTTCAAAATGACCTTAAGTTCGCCTGTCGGTGGCTCTTTGGGAACTAACACAGTTCACACCGTGACAATCACGGATGACGAAGAACCACCTTTAGTCACGATCCAAGACGTTTATGTTACTGAGGGCGCAACAACAAGTTTGATCGCGACACTATCACATCCAACGGACAAGGGGGCGGTTGCCATTAATTGGACTCGCGACACGTGTACAGGAGTCGACTGCGCGGCAGCGGGCACCGATTATACAATGGCCACCACGTCAGGCACGGCTTCCATTCCATCAGGCGCGACGACGATATCATTTGGAAGTCTGACAAGTTTAGACAATGCCGTTGATGAACTCTTTAAGCGTGTTCCTATCAAAATTACCGGTATCACTGGTGGTACTTCGTATATTTCAAATGCAGACATTATCATCAATGACAACGACTCACCTGCCGGAAAAGACGCTGTCGAAGTTCACGCTGCCGACAATCACACTTGTGCACGGACTAGCAGTGGAAAAGTCTATTGCTGGGGTATTAATAATTCAGGCCAACTGGGCCGAGGCAATTACATCGCTTCATCGACACCTGTGGAATTCACTCTCCCCGCGCCCGCAGTTAAAATATCGACTCGCTCATCCATCACCTGCGCCATCACGAATGCAGGAGCCCTTTACTGTGCAGGCGTGGGAGCTCATAACAACTACCCGGGGGCCGGCCTTTTGGGTAACGGAAGTCTTACAACTCGCTCAACCGCAACTTTAGTAACAGGAATGTCTTCTGGAGTCACTTCGGTGAGTATAGGTTATATGAACTCTTGTGCCGTCAAAGACGGAGGAGTTTATTGCTGGGGTGCTAAAGATTTTGGAATATTGGGAGATCCGTCGACGGCTTCGTCATCGGCAGTTCCGGTGAGTATTGCGGGTCTTACTTCCGGAGTTGGTAAAGTCATGATGGGCTGGACACATGCCTGCGCATTGAAAACCGGAGCCCTTTATTGCTGGGGCGTAAATACGAATGGAGAATTGGGCTTAGGCCACTTCAATCCTAGCTGGAGTATTTCTGCAGTTCCTGGCCTTGGCACTGTGACAGACTTCTGGACGGGCTATTATGGCACCTGCGCTAAGAACTCATCCAATCAAGTTTATTGTTGGGGTAACAACGGCGACTACCAGATTGTCACTGGCTTAAGTGCTGATGTGCCGACCCCTACTCTGATGAGCGAGTACGTCAATCTCACAGATATGACGATTGGTGTGCAAACTTGCGTTGTGATGGGCGGACAGGCTCACTGCCGCGGTCGCAACTACTTCGGTGAAGGCGGTATTAATCAACCCACGGGAACTTCTATCATTCCACTTTCGCCGGTCGTCGGTGGATCCGCGAATGTGACGGCTATCGCAGGCAGCCCGGGGGCCCACACTTGTTTCATACGATCTGGTCAAATCTATTGCACTGGTTTTTCAGGTTTCGGTCAGTTGGGAGATCAGCAAGTTCTGCAATCAAATGGTTTTTATCTGAGTCCTGACTTTGTAGGTGCCAGCGCTATTTCTATTTTCGACGAACATGCCTGCGGTGTTTATGGTGGCGGGGTCAAATGCATGGGCGACAACATCCATAACAAAGCCGGAAATATTTTAGCAGATCGAATGTATCTAGTTCCAACTTCTATCAAAACGCTGGAAAGTAATATTGGTAAAATGATGACAGCGCCTAGCGGTGGTTGTGCGATTCAACTAGGTGTTCTGAAATGCTGGGGACGCTCGTATATTCGAGCCAGTACTTCGACTTCGGGAAATCCGAATACACCGGCAGGTCTGACATCAGGTGTGACTGACTTCGCCATTTCGATGGGCAATGATTTTGCCTGTGCGATTAAAGGTGGAAAACTTTTCTGTTGGGGTAATTTAGCAACTTCCGAGATTTTTGACATGGCTATGGGACTTTATACAAACCCAGTTGAGATCACATCAGCAGGAAGTGATAACAGTAAAATTGTTTTCGGTCGCTTTCACGCATGCGTAATCAAAACCGACAAATCCGTTTGGTGCTCAGGCTACAATGCTCAAGGCCAGCTTGGATTGGGTGATACGACGTTAAGACCAGGCTTGGTGCAAGTTCCTGCGTTCTTAAATGCAGATGAATTAGCGATGTCGAGTTACGGAACATGTGCACGCTTTGGAACGTCGACAGTGAGATGCTTCGGTCAGCAATCAGGAAATGGCAGCACCGGAAATGCCGTAGCTGCTCCGGTAGAACATACATTTACAAATATCAATAAATTGGTGAGCGGATATACAAATCATTGTGTCATCGCTAATGGCGCAGTTTCCTGCTGGGGATACAATCGCTTTGACCAGCACGGAAATAATGATTACTTGACCAATGAATATCACTTATCGCCGACCCTTCTGACAACGCTGAACGCTTATGGTACGGTCACAGATTTTGATATCAGAAATGGCTATGGATCTTGCGGTAAAGTAGGTACGAATTGGTACTGCTCTGGTGCAGATACCCAAGGTCAATTAGGTACGAACAAGAAACCATTCCGTCTAGCGCCGGTTTCAGTGGGACCGTTCCCGAATTAACGATTTGATTGCTCCGAAAAATTTCTGAAATTTGCGGCCTCCTATACTCGTCTATCTGGCCTTTTATTACTTCGAAGAAGAAACTTTTTTGGTTAACGGCATACATCCAAAACTAAGAAGATAGACTTCTTGTTTTTTAACTCCATCGCGACACAAGAAATCGCTGTGCTCCTTCATGACATCCATGACCCGAGCACGAATGTATTCAAAATCATTCGGATCAATAGCCATCACAAGAGTTCCATAGAACTGCTCATTCGACTGTGGGGCCGTAACAGCTTGAGATAATTTCGCAAGATCTTCGGTTTGCGGATTTTTAACAAGTCGCAAGTGCGCCCGGCGGCGCAAGCCTTCTGCGTGTACTAGACAGCCGGACGTATTTCTGGTGAGCGTTCCATTTTGCTCAAGTTCTTCAAGTCCGAATCGGGCCTGTTCTTCACTGATTCCCAATCTGCCGGCAATCCATGATGGGATTTCTTCAAAACCTTCCGTCGCAACCAGTTCAAGAAAAGCATCATAGTACCAGCGCTGTGACAAAGAAACTTTCGCACTTTCATACAGATATTTTTTTATGTCCGGATCTTTTCCTAGGCCCAGTTTGATTTTATTAATGCTTTTTTTAGAGAGGTTGCGCTTACCCGTCAAAATTTCATTGAACGTTGAAGAAGTAAACCCTAATTGAATAGCGAATGCCCTCTGCGAGAAACGTCTGTTTCGGTTTTTCTTAATATCGATAAGTTTTTTAAGGCACTCTCTAACATCCACTTCATGTAAATCGAAAAGGCTTTCCAATATTCCCCCAAATTCTTCCAGCACTTTGAATTGCCAATCCTAATTTTAACGGCATCCGTGTTGCGTTCTGTATCAACATCACACCATCTCAACCATTATTCGTTCTGCTTTTTTTAGAACAAATTCGACAGAATGACACCAGCGTTGTTTCGCCTGCAAAATGCGTACGACATTTCTCCGCACGCTTCCGAACAGCACTCGCGATATTCTGTTTTTTTCAGAACAGTTTGTGAATAGACCTGCGGAGAACTTTTCAAAATGATTCTTGAAGCTCTTGATAAATTCGTCAATTCTCCGTAGTTTTCCGCGAATGAAATACCGGGAAGTCGCTGATCTTATAACAAAAGTATTAGAGGAAAGACGCTTTAGAAATCCTCAATACTCAATGCGTGCTTTAGCTCGTGATTTAGGTGTTTCTCCGAGTCGCGTCTCTAACATTATGCGCGGCAAAGTTCTACCAGGTAAAAGAGTTATTCAGAGAATTGAAGTCGCGTTGAAGCTCAATAAAAACGAAGCCGCTTATTTAGCCTACTTAGTACAAAAATCGAAACACCAAAAGAAGGACACTCGACGCGCGCACCAGCTTCAAGAAAGCGAGATTTTTTTCATTCGCGAGTGGTATCATTTTGCCATTCTAAATGCCATGGACACCCTTCACTTCGACAGCGATCCTGATGTGGTAGCAGAACGCCTGAATCTCTCTCCTGAATTAGTCAAAGACTCTTACGCAAAGCTTCTTCAAGCCGGACTGATTCACGAAACACCACAAGGCCTCCGTCCCACTTACACAAATTTAACTTCGACGAGTGATATACCTTCTGAGGCTCTAAAGAACATGCACCACCAATTGATCGATAAGGCACGTGAGTCACTTATCCGCGATCCTATTGACGTACGCGATATCACGTCGATCGTTATTCCGTCGAATCCGAAAAATATTTATAAGGTTAAAATGCTAGCTCGTGAATTCCGCCGTCAAGCTAATGAAATTCTAGAGCAAGGTGAAAAAACTGAAGTCTACAGTATCTGTTTGCAGATCTATCCTTTGACTCATTCAAGGAATCATTGATGAAATCATTTCTATTTTTAACAACATTCTTCTTCCTTTCATTCAGTGCGGCTCGCTCTACAGAATTCGGAAATGGCGGAAAAGGAATCGTGTGCCCAGCAGCAAAGACCGTTCAGTTCTATGACACTTATGAATCTGTTCAGCGTTATATGCTTATTCCGTACTTAAAGGACATGAATCTCTCTGTCTGCCATATTCCAGAAGTGGAAGGGTGGGAAATCCTTGTTCCTTGTTTATCAAAAAGCATCGACCTGGCACTTGAAAGCCTCCAAAGGGTCAAACCTTTTGATCCTGTCTTTGTGACCGAACTTGAAAGACTTCTGCACCGTTTTGTAACGGAGGCGCAGTTTATTGATGGAGAACTTTTCCCGACAACGGACGCCGGCATTGGATTTATCCCGCAAGGTTGTGAGCTGAAACAACTGGCCGTGCAGCATGTTTCGCAGTTTAAGAATGATTCGAGTTACTTCATTTCTAAGCCGCTATGGATTCAACTCAGTCTAGCCGATAGGGTCGCGCTACTAATTCACGAAGTCGTTTACAAGCGAGCTTTGCAAATCACCCCGAATATCTCGTCTTCGGAAAATGTTCGTTATTACTCTTCTTATATTCTTTCGACGTCGGCATTGACTCGTCAGAAGTACGCTCAGATTAAAAAAATCCTTTTAGAGAAATAGGTTATCTCGCGCCAAGAGCCTTTTCAATTTTCTCAAGGCGCGCTTTGATCTGAAGATTTTCTTCTTCAAGCATTTTTATCTTAAGATCTTTTGCCAGAACCTCTAGCTCCAGTGTTTGGATTTTATTTTCTACCATCTCTTTGTCGGCCTTAGAAGCCATTCCAAGCATAAGTTTTTTATTAAGCTCTTTAATAGCTCCGGTAATCCAAGGAATAAAGCCTGAGTAACTGACTTGCTTGTAGCCGTCATTTCCTGTTGTCACGAATTCAGGAGCAATTTTTTCCACTTCCTGTGCGATATACCCCGTGTGACGACCATTATTCACACTTCTCCATTCGTATGTAACTGTGTTCAGTTTTAAAATATTCTCTAATGATGTGGCATCTGAAAAGCCTGTGACGTTCTTCTTAAGCCTTTCGTCAGAAGAACAGCTCACACTTCCGGCCGTGGCAGGACGGATCGAACAACTTGCAGTGCCGTCTGTGAAAAATCCTACGGTGGCCCCGGAAGCGCCGGCAACATGAAGCGCATAAGCAGGGGCTACCGTTCCAATTCCCACGTTTCCACCTGCAGGATTTAATAAAAGAGCCTTGCTAAGAGAATAATCAGTTTTAGTGCGAGCCTGAAGCCATGGATTTTCAGTTGTCGAGAAACCTGCATCAAGGACAGTATTAGTGCCTTCGATTCGCTGAACAGTTCCTGACGGATTAGAACCAAAAGGCGAAGGATCAACTAAGGCGCCAATTCCTTTAACATGGAGCCTTGCCGCCGCCGACTCCATTGCTAAGCCTTGTCCTAAAGACAAGTAGCCGTTGGAGTCAAGCCGCATGACGAATTGGCCACCACCCATCGTACCTAAATTGCCAAGTTCGAAAATCAATCCGTTCCCGTAAGGTCCTGCTGAAGGTGAACCAAAAATCTTGTACTGCCCCCCTAATAACCCCGTTCCCTTGGGTTGAAACTCGATGCCGGCAGAGCCCGCCGCATTGCTGGCCGCCACAGTGATGATAGGATTTGAATCAACAACCGTCATCTTCGTTTGCACACTGGGTGTCGGCGTAAGAGCATCGCCAAAATAAACATTGCCTGAAGCAACATGCAGCGTCCCTTGAGGGTTTGGTGTGCCTATACCGACGCTTCCTGCCGCCGTTGCAAGAATGACGTTACCGTTAGAATGCAGACCCACTCGCTCCGTACCCATGGTATACAAGGACATGCCATTGCCACTCGCATAGATCGAAGGTGGATTTGTTGTAGAACCTGACTTCAGGTGAATCCCCATATAATTGGCATCGGTCGATTCGAAGGTGGTTACTACTTGCCCCGAGGATTTGACGTGCAATGAGCTTGCAGGATAAATGGTACCAATTCCCACATTTCCCGCTGTCGGTTGAAGAACTAGATTTGTCGCAGCTGTTCCGCCTGTGTGAATGGCGTTCAATTGCACATAAGTATTTCCAGAGGCGGCCCCGAAATCGACGTCAAAACCAGTTCCGCTAGTACCAGAAACATAGTCACTTGTTCTTAGTCCAAAAGGACGGAACGAGCTATTCGCCGCATACACTTCAAAACGGCGTGTGGGACTGGGAGTTCCTACGGCCACATTGCCTCCACTATAAGAGACGTTCGAACCCGAAGTCATCCACTGTGAGCTTACACCGGAGGGAATCACCGACGTGCTGATTTTTCCTGAACCATCAAGTTGTGGAATCTGATTAGCCCCCGTACCCACATCCACCGCAAGACTGTTGGAATTCAACTTTAAACCTGTGCTGAGAGAAAGACCGATGCTAGTTCCTAAATCAACAAGCGGAGCACTCACTCCGAGTGTCGTAAAAGCAGAAGCCCCAGTTCGCTTCACAATCCCGGTTCCCGACAAAGAAGTTAAATCTGAAGCCGCTAATGAAAGAGTGGTGGGCTTCCACTGAGCTCCATCAAATTGTAAAACTTGATTGTTGGTGGGAGCCGAGGAAGCCACCGGCGTTCCTTGCAACCCTTCCACTACGGCCGTGCCTTGCGACCCACTGACATCGCCCGAAAGAGTGATGGAAATAGGTGTACAACTAAAACCTCCAATGGGAGAAATAAATGAAAGTGTATGCGCCGCTGAATTGCACGCTGGCAAACTCGAGTACGGAACAAAACCGGTGATAGAAGTTTGACTGGCGTTGATCACACGACCATAAGAATCCACTTCAATGACGGGCATATGTATTGCCGAACCATAAGTGCCGGCGGTCACTCCAGAGGTGCTTAGTGAGATTGTTCCACTATCAGTGATTGGCCCTCCGGTTAATCCAGCTCCAGTCAGGACACTCGTTACCGTACCGCCGGAAGCACCCGAGACACTGCCACAGCCGAACTTCATGGTATTTGCATCCCAAGTCAAAAAGCTGCCACTATCGCAGTTCACACTTCCCGCTCCGGAGTTATTGATTTCATTTTTTAGAACGAAATCATTCACGGAATTTTTTCCGAGCTTTTGAGCCGATGTCGCATAACCCGCATAAGGCACCGTGCGGATTTCATTATCGGGTGTCACCGTCTTCCATCCCGTGCCGTCATAAAAAGCCACTCGCAATAAACGGCCGGCCGTAGCTATTGGATGATAAGGTGTTGTCGTTGCAGAACAATTATAGGAACTTCCCGAACTAGAACAGGCTCCACAGAAATATCCCATTCCGGAATCATTATTGAAAATATCAACCACGGTGGAGGCACCAAGACCCGTGATGTATTGAACGGATCCGGTACCAATAGGAACATCAAAAACACCTTTTGAGTTTTCCATGTTAATGCCGTTCACTTGCTCTTGATAAATCACACATTGCCCACCGGGATCGAGAATCTGAAACACGAAAGAGACATTTTTATTTTCAAACGGCGTTCCGTCAGAACGAAGAATACGACCTTGATAAGTCAAGGAACCGGTTGAAGCTACGGGACCGACAGCGTAGGCAGGCAATACCACTGCGGATAAAAAAAGATAAAGGAGATGATTTAACAACAGACGTGAAAGCATTTACAACTCCTAATGTTTGATGAACTATTCGGCGTTGCACGTTGTGCTCTCAATATGGCCTTTAATATTTTACAGAGTTTCCGTTCTGGTTATTCTAGAACAAGACTTTTAGGTACTACAGACAATAAAAAAAGCCCCGGTTCTTACCGAGGCTTTTTCTTTTTCTATTTGTTTTTTCTTTTACGAGCTTGTGCAAGCGCAAGTGTACTTCGCTTTGCAACTTCCCGTTCCCTGCAGTGTTTGACCTACGTTGGACTGCGTGCATTGATTCTGACTTGTTTCTGGATCCGAACAAGGCCCCAGAACTGGCGTCGTTGAAGCATAGTAACAACGAATTGACGGTGGATTCAGATAGAATTCACTGCTCACTGTGGTTCCGGTTGAGGCGTCCCTGGCATACATAGCATATTTGCCACCCACTGCGCCCAACGAATCCAGTTTCAAACCTGAGTTGTTGATCTGCCAAAGACCTCGAACCGTGCTATAGCGGCCCAGATTCTGAGCAGGCATGTAGTTGTTCACAGAGCTGCAACGACCACTCCCCACTTTTTCATGACAGACGCCCACGTTAGGACCAAGCCCCGCAATGTGCGAGAAGGTCTGATTTAATGAACTCAATCCCGAATTTCGCGTGAAGATCTTACTGCCGTAAGAATCTTGCGTGATCGAAGAAACCGTATCACGCCCCCAAGCATTGAAGTAAATTCCCGCATCGTGCAGTTCGGAACGAACTGAAATCATAGCTTCAAGTCTTAGGCGAACTCCGGCACTAGGACCATTGAAGAAAACAAAGTCTGTTTCTGAATCCGGAACCATTTCATGCACAACGACCTTGTCAAGGACGTCGCCGACCTCACTGTAATCTAATGTGAATCTCCACGTCCTATCCGAAACCTGATACCGCCAGTTGGGAAGTTGTTCTACAGGTTTACTGTAATGCGCGACCGTGGACATCGCCTGTCGATATCCCGGCCAATACTCACAACCATAATAGCTTCCCATGCACACATGCACGTTTTTATCGCTTAAACCGTAAACAGTTCCATAGACGATTTTTTTAGGAGAAAAAGAGGGCTTTGCTTCTCCGTCATATTGATCTGATAACACGATTCGCGGAGTCACCAAATCAATCTTGGCCGACGATGAAGTTGGCTCGGAAGAATTCATTTCCGTCGAACTCACTCTTTTCAGATTTAAAGCTTCGGTCTCTGCAGCCGTAAATTGCGTGCCCGAACAGTTTTGAAAACCCAAAACTAAAAAGGAAGTACAGATTGTGCCGACTGACGCTATTTTAATTTTACATAAGTTCATAACATCCCCCTCGAAGTTTCTATTGGCAAGTCGCCGTACCACAAGCATTACTTAGAGTTTGACCTCGTACAGAACAAGCTTGACCAATCGGAGCCGGTGCCGGCGTAGGACCAAGACATGCTTTTTCTACGGTCATCACCCATTTAGGTCCCGAATAAGGCGCCGGGCCGGCCGTGTAAGTGCGCCCAGGATAGAAACGAATTTCCAACCGATTTCCGTTAGGGAGAATGTAACGAGTAAAGTATTCTTGATGTGGCCAGCCCCAATTAGTGACATCAAAGTTTGCCGAGTAAGTGTCTGTGGAAGGATTGTAAGACCACTGTTTATCATCACTGCCGCCAACAACACGGAACTCGGAGTCTTTTAAACAATAAACATTATAATTTGACATAAGCGCCGTACATCCACGCAATCCTGCACCCCCCACACCACTTAAGACTTGCACCACGCGAGTTAAGTAAGAGCCGTTACCTGAAGACGAATCTCTAAAAAGAATCGGTCTAAAGCGGACCTCAGAGCGTGTGCCATCAGGTAAAATGTAGCGTGTGATATAGTCAGCATGAGGCCATCCGGAGACGGTGAAATCAGCAGAGTAAGTATCCGTTCCTGCATTATAACTCCACTGCTTGTCACCCGCTCCACCTACAAGGCGATAGTCAGTGTCCTTCACACAATAAATATGTGATTCCGAAAGTAAAGCGGTGCAACCACGCAGGTTGGGTCCCCCGACGCCGATCAATGTTTGCTTCACTCTTTGAATCGTCGAGCCGTCACCGACTGAAAGGTCTGTAAAAAAAAGTTGCTTGGGAGGGGCATACAAACCACCACTATTGGAGGTATCCGTCCCAGATGTTTGCACGATTCCAGTTCTACCGAGATTGTTACTTCCGTTACTACTTCCCATGCTTGACTGGGAACTGAAAGTACCTTGATCCGTTTGAAATCCAGATTGTGGCACGCAGTTTTGAAAGGCGAGCACACATAAACTGCCCACCGTAACTCCGACGAGATACCTACCCATATTCAATGGTTTCATTATTCCCCCTTTGGAATGTGTGGACTTATCGGCTCTTGATTCTTGCGAATAAACTGGAAAACTCGACTATGTGTTCTGGTATTTTTAGAACGAGTGAACTCTTCGACAAGCGCAGACCTGCTTGTTCTAAAAAGATAGAACACTTCGTTGTGAGGATTTCTAAAGACTGCATTTTTTACCACCGATATATTGGTATGAACTTCATTTCAGCTCTCTCGAATCAAAAAGGTTTTAGCATCATCAGTGTGCTTTTGGTGGGCACCATCTTGAGTATTTCGGGAATGGCGACAGTGACAACACTGTTGAATCAACAAGCTGTTCAGAAGGAAGTGCGCTTCAAGGACAACGTCCTTCACATTCGCAATTCCCTATTGTCAGCGATCACCTCTGACTCATCCTGGATGATGACCCGGGCAAAGAATGCGCAAATGAAATGCGTTTCGTCTTCTCAGAAATTCTGCACGCCAGGCGAAACAGAGCGCTTGAATATCGCTTTATATGATGCGGAAGGAACGATTATATATGATAGCGCTATTCCTTCTGCAGGATATCGCATGGATGGAACACGATGTGACACTTACTCTTCGGCGGGCGATGACTCATGTCCTCTGCACGTCTCTTTAAAGTGGCGAGCTCAGTGCGCAAACAGCACCTGCTCTTCTTTTGAAGACTACATCAGTATACACTTTGTATACACCCCGCACTCAAAAGAGAATAAGTTCCCCTTCAATCCTGCTAACTACAACGTCGTGGAACAAAGCCGTGGACAATTTGGCGGAAACGACTCCCCTGTTCTTATCTGTGCCCGCAAAGGCATGATTTTCATTGGCGAAAAAAATGTATTTAACGGACAAACCTCCGATGGCGAAGGTTGCATATCCTATGCTGCGTTCCTGGGACCTCGCGGGCCTCAAGGTCCGACAGGTCCCACGGGGCCGATGGGAGCCACCGGCATGATGGGCCCTCAAGGTTACAATGGGGCGGATGCGTATTGTCCGTAAGTTACACTACCAAGATTCGAGGTCTTATATGACGACACCAGGTTCGAATACAAAAGGCTTTACTGTGGTCGAAACTTTAGTGGCTCTGGGTGCATTAGGGGCCATCGTCAGTGCTTCTATGGTAGCGGCGACACATTTTCAAAAGATGTCGATTTTGAATGCTAGAAAATCAGCTTTCAGTACCATTTCAGCAAACTTAATGTCGACGATTAGTCAGCAGTATTCTTGGGATAAAACAATTGCGCAAAATCCCGCAATGGCATGTATTCAAACTTATCCGGCGAGCTGCGCCAATGACACGAAAGCTAAAATCATTTTAGTTAACGGTGACGGCCTTAGACTGACCGACCCAGGGAAACAACAACAAGGTTTTAATCCGGACGGCTCTGTTTGTGACAACTTCGGAACGCCCAACACATCCTGTCTTTATCAGGCGGAAATTATCTGGTCCGTACATTGTACTTCGGCGACAACATGCCAATATCCAGAAGAAAAAATTGAAATCAATTTCAAATACGGCGGTCCCGAACAAATTAATTTAAATGCCTTTAACGTCCTGCCAAGAGCAAGAACAAACCTCGGTGACAACCTTTCACCAACAGCCACTTGCGCAAAAGCGGGAAAGGTCTTTGTAGGTTTTAAAAACTCCGTCACTGATGGCGACGGAAAGACATTCACAGCGGATTCAACTGGATGTCTTCCTCTGATCGCATTCACCGGGCCTACGGGCCCTCAAGGAGCCATGGGGGCTCGAGGTGCCACCGGAGCCCAAGGTCCGCGCGGTCCTGCGGGCAGCAATGGGTCTACCATTTTCTTAAACACTGGTGGCAACGGAGGCGGAAATGGTCCCGGTTCTGGCGGAGAAGGTGGCATCATCATATCTGGAAAACCATCTCCGCATCCTATTGCTTCGCCGGGAGCGCTTTGTTCTTTGAATGGCCAAACGCTGAGTGACGGCCAAAGCATCACGCTTTATGCATCTGAAACCGTGCCTTTTGGACAAAACTGCCAAAGTGAAACTAGAACATGTATTAACGGAGTTCTGACAGGTTCCTATGGGGCTACACAATGTCGAACGGCGCCGCCGCAACCTTGCGTCGTCGGTGGTTATGCGCTGGAAGACGGAGAAACTGTCGAACTTTACGGAGCCCCTCGTTGTGGCGTCGCCTCTTCAGCGCCTGCAACTTGCACCAACGGACAATTAACGGGACCAGGCGCCGGATTTTCTTACCGCTATTGCTACGAAGCAGGATCACCGCTCATGGTGCAATTTGGTTCGAATGTACAGAAGGCAGAGCCACTTGTATTTACATCGCACGAAGATGGAATCACCTTCGACATACTTGGAATGAACTCATCACCACCTTACTCTCCGAAACGAATTTCCTGGTACCGATCGCCTCAATATTATTTCCTAGTGAAACCCAATAACGCGGGTGAAGTGCGCGGTATTGATGAACTCTTCGGAGACAATACATTAGGACCCGACGGCAAATTTGCCAAAGACGGATATAAGGCCTTAGCGAAGTATGACGGAACAAGCGTCGATGCGAAAACGCTCCTTGGTCCCGCAGATACTTATATCACTATTGAAGATCCCATTTATCACAAACTTCGCCTGTGGCACGATGAAAACTTTGACGGCGTCGCCCAGAAGCACGAACTGTTCACACTCAAGCAGATGAAGGTGGAAGTTATCGATCTTAATGCAGATCCAAACTTTAAAGAGGTGGACAAATATGGCAATGAAACCACATTGAAGTCCGTTGTCAAAACAACGGACGGCAACTATCACTTGATGTTTGATGTGTGGTTTTCATATTTTCGCGATAATCCACCAAAGAAAAAATAAATGAAGGCATCCGTATGAAAAACAAATTCGTTATTCTCACCTTGAGTCTGGCGGTTTTCTTGGTGATCGCAAAACACCTGAAAGAAAAATCAACAAGTGTCACGGCAGAAACTGCGGTTCTGCCAGATGTTGAGGAATTGAAGTCGTCTCAGCCTCAGTCTCACGTGCCAGAGCCCAATAAAGGACCTGAAGCCAGAACACAGTCTTCAACTTCAGCCTCCACCTTTACGTCCCAGGAAGCATCTGCTTCGGTGAGCCAATCCGCTCCCCTAGAAGCACCTCCAAAAGACATGCGAAAGATTGATCCCGAGAAAAAAGCAGCGGCATTAAAAACGCTGTCGGTTTTCAATTGAAGAAGAAGGTTCTGCGCAATTATAGATTTTTAGCGTTCTCTATTTAAAAAAAAAGGCAGAACAATTACTGCCCGTCGTCTCTGGAAAATCACCCTGAAAAGCTATAAGAATTTTGGTGTGGGCATCTTGGGAGACACAGAATGAGTAAGTGGAAACAACTCTTGCAGTACGACATCAAAGAATATCTGGTTCAGGTCATCGAAAACAAAAAGAAAAAAAATCCACGATTTTCACAACGGGCCTTTGCCACTAAAATAGGATTGTCGGCATCGACACTCAACGAGACGTTGCGTGGCAAAAGAAAACTTTCCAAAAAGACGATCGCGAAACTAAAGATCGCCCTTGAAGGCGATGCTGATTTTTTGGAGATATTAGAAAGCCCGCTGCCACCCTTCTCTAATTTTTGCGTGGCCACGAACGAGCTGACGTCCATAGCTTCTTCGTGGTATCACTATGTTATTCTCGAATTAACCTCGACAGAAGATTTTAATGATAATGCCGAGTGGATCTCCGCACGCATAGGAATATCGCCGGAGGAAGCGCAAAAAGCCCTGAACGACCTTCTTAACATTAATGAGCTTAAGAGAAATCAGTTCAACAAAATCATCTCTACAAATAAAAACTGTATTAAAGTCGCCGACGAAACAAGCCGCACTATCATGATAAAGACGGCTACAGAGTATTTACAGAAAGCCCAAGACTCTTTCACAAAGCGGCCTCCACATGAGCGCTTTTGGAGCAATATGGTCATTGCCTGCTCTAGCGAAGACATGGATTACATACAAACCAAGGCCGTCGAATTCGTACAGGAATGTCACGAGTATTTAAGCCGCCTCAACGTTCCGAAAGACGAGGTGTACGTTCTTAACATCGGATTCACTCCCATGACTAAAAAGGTCGAGACTGTCAGTCTTTCCGATTAGCTCGTCGTTCTACATTCTTCAGAACACCTATTTTTGAAGTGACATTAAGATTTGGACATATTCTCCGATAAGTTGAAATGATCCGAATCAGCCTCTTTCAAAAACTTTTATTGACGACGATGTTTGTGATCCCAGGTTTCGCTCAGGGAAGTTCCAAAATTGAACATATACGAGGCCTCGAAAAAATCGTCGTGTCCAACGCAGCTAATGCTAGGTCTCTTTTTAGATCTGTGCGTTTAAATAAGGCGATTGCTCACTGTGTTTGCGGTAAAAAGAACTGCGCTCCGAATGTTATAAAGCCCTTTTCACTGTATGATGAACGGGATGTCCTCATCAGTGGCAAAAGAGTCTACGATACTACAGGACGTTACTGTAAAAAAAATTGTGAGTATGAAGCGGTCACTTCATTTTCATGTATTGGGTCTGCCTGTGGAAACTCCGCAGTCAATCCAGAGACCAGCCTTCGTATCTATTACAGCCTGCGTCCGAAATCAGTCCTAAACTCTACAAGTGCGGGAGAACCCGTACTCGAAGGAGTCGTGGATATTCCCTTAAGTTCCGTACGTAAGGTCGCCTTCAGAGAAGATTTTTGCGTTCCGTAATACTTAAATCATTTTTGCTATGCCTTGGCCTTCGAATGAAGACGAAACTGCCCATCTTTTTCAATGACAGTGGGCCGCTTTACTTACTAAGAGCCTGCAGGCGCCGAAAAAGCAGAATAAGCCTGAACTATTGATTGCTTCACTGCCACCGTGGCAGTGAACTGATACAAAAAAAACCGCTATCTCTAGCGGCTTTTGGTTTACTGCATCCACGAACAACACCACTTTTTCAAACCTATTCAGTGGTTATTCGGAATTTAAAATGGATTGAAACTATTTACTGAAGAACCAACTGCACCGTCGCTGATGCGGGAACAGTTCCACCGGAAAGAACTCCCGGCATTCCTGAATCGCCCAAGCCCACAGTCAGACTCGTGCCTGATAAACTGATAATGTTAGACACTGTTTTGTTCGCGAGACTTGGAAAGTCTTTGTTCATACACGTCATCATGAAGGCGGATTCCGCGACACCGTTGTTGCCGTTAGCAGCATTGCCAGCCCAGGGACTGGATCCTCCACAGTCACTATTGTAAGCTGTCTGCGCTGCCGTCACCATAGGCATGATAAAGAGATCATCAAGTTGGAAGTCGATATTGCGTGTAGTTCCCGATCCCGAAATAGCAACGGTTCCTCCCGTTAAGTACACGACGGTGTAGTTAGCACCTGTACACGTACCCGTATACCAAAGCTCGGTATAATTAAAATCTGTCCCATCAAATTCAATCTGCGCTTGATAATGATCTGCGCCCGTCACGGGGTCGTTCCCGGCTAAGCAGGCTGTTTCAAAGGCTTTTCCAGATAGCCAAGAGACACTGAGGTCTGGAGCCGTTGAACCACTGTCGTCACTTTCAGGCGCATTACAGCCGACTAAAAAAGCTGTTAATAGAGAAACCGCTATGACACTAAACGTACCGCATTTCATCATATGTTCACCTTGTTAGTTGTTTAGAACCCCCTACTTCTCGACACAGTTTTTATCGAACTGAAGAGCGACTCGCGATTTCTTTGACCGAATCTTGAAAGAGCACGCGCCAGTTCGGGACTTCGTTACAATGCTGTTAATCCATGAAATTCCGTTTTATTTCGAATGCTTAGGCCCCCATTGACAAAGTATTATGTTGCGATTATATTTAACTTATTAGTTAATTAACCGAAAGGTAAATTATGCAAGATCAACTCAGTCAAACATTCTCGGCCCTTGCGGATCCCACACGGCGAGCGATGCTTGCTCGTCTATCAAAAGGCGAAGCGAACGTATCCGATCTCGCAGAACCTTTTTTAAAAGAGATGAGTCTGCCTGCGATCACGAAGCACTTAAAGGTTTTAGAAAAAGCAGGTCTGATCACAAAATCCAAAGAGGCTCAGTACCGCCCTTGCAAATTGAATGGCGAAGCCTTGAAGACCGCCTCCGACTGGATGGAACAGTACCGTGTCTTCTGGGAAGAAAGTTTTGATCGCTTAGATGAATACTTAAAATCGGTAACGGCTAAAAAGAAATCGAAAGGAAAGAAAAATGGGCGCAAAAAATAAATCCAACGAACTTAAAATCATCCGCATCTATGACGCTCCCGTAAAATTGGTGTGGGATGCATGGACAGATCCCAAAAAAGTCGCGAAATGGTGGGGCCCTCGAGGCTTCACGATCACGACACACAGTAAAGATTTAAAACCGGGCGGGCACTGGGCCTACACCATGCACGGACCTGATGGCACGAACTGGGAAAATAAAACCCTCTATCACGAGGTGGAAAAACACGCGAAGCTCGTTTATGACCATGGAGGCAATGATGATCGCCCTCCCCTCTTTCGCGTGACCGTTCTTTTTTCAGAACTGAATAATGGCAAGACGAAAATGGATATGACGATGACACTGCCTACACCAGAAGCGGCAGAGCAAACTCGCAAGTTTATTAAACAGGCGAGCGGAAATTCCACTTGGGACCGCTTGGCAGAATATCTTTCTGACGAGATCGATCACAAAGAAAAGTTCGTTATCAATCGCACGTTCGAAACCGACATCAACACCATGTTTGAGATGTGGACGAATCCTCAACACTTTTCAAAATGGTTGGCGCCGACAGGATTTTCGATGGAGTACATTCGATCAGAAATCAAGCCGGGCTCTACAACTTTTAGCATGATGACCAATGGAGATATCAAGATGTACAACCACATCAAGTATCTTGAGATCGAGAAACCTCATCGCATCGTTTACACGACAGCTTTTGTGGATGAAAAAGAAAATAGATCTCACCACCCCGCTTTGCCGGTATGGCCACAAATCATGCTTACGACAATTCAGTTGGCGGAAGAGGGACCTGAGGAAACTCGTGTGACAGTAACGTGGGAACCGCAGAACGCCACTCCGGAAGAGATAGCCATCTTTGTTCAGCACAAACCAAGTATGACCATGGGCTGGACAGGATCTTTTGATAAGTTAGAAGAACTTTTACAAAAATAGTAAATTAAAAAGCCCGCTTTTTAGGCGGGCTTTTTTTTCTTACTTCAGAGTTTTTGCTAATTCGACAATCTTCTTAGCAACACTGTGACCAGACTGAGGATTCTGACCGGTTACCAATCTTTCAGAAACACTGCTTTGATCCGACCAGTTCTTCGCGGGATGCATCTTCGCCCCACGACTGCGCAGCTTCGACTCAAGTAAAAACGGAACCGTTTTCGCTAGCCCCACTTCGGCTTCTTCCGCATCCGTAAAGGCACTGACATCTTTTCCCTCCACGAGGTACTTCCCATTCGCCAACTTGACATCCACTAAAGCTGCAGGCCCATGGCAGACTGCTGCGACAATCCCGCCGTTGTCATAAACTCCCGCTGCCACCTTATTGACCGCCTCGTTTCCAGGGAAATCCCACATAGCACCATGGCCCCCGGCAAAGTGAACGATTTGATAGTCCTTAGGATTTACGTTGGCTAATGCCAGTGTATTCTGTGTTTGAGCCATCAGCTCTTTGTTTTCAACGAAGCGTTTGTTATCTGCATCTTTGAGGTCGCGGCTTGATTCATCCATAGGGGCGACACCACCTCGAGGACTTGCGAAATCGACTTTATATCCCGCTGCCACCAGGGGATAATAAATATGTGTTACCTCTGATAGAAACCATCCGGTTTGTTGTTTCGTGTCACCTTTTTGATCATGATTCGTAATAACGATAAGAGCCTTTTTCATAACGGCGTCTCCTTTTGTGGCAGCCTCTGCTGTCTGAAAATTAAAAATGAATGCAAGTAAAGCGATATAGCTCATAAAGCCTCCGATACACATATAATGCCTTCAGACTCTATATAAATCCAATTCATAGCTTTCATATTAGCTATCTGATATATTCATACTAGGGAGTTTTATGAAACCAAACCTAGACACCAATTTGTTCTTTATTGCCGAAAGCCTTTACCGAACGCTGAATGTTTCACAAACAGCTAAAGAACTTCATATGAGTCAGTCTGCCGTCAGTCACGCGCTTGCAAGACTTCGCGCCCATTTTGATGACGCTTTGTTCGTTAGAGTCTCTAAAGGCATGGCAGCAACCGAGACAGCAAAAAAATTACGGCCGTCCGTCGAGGAATTCGTAAAACAAGCTCGGGATCTTTCGCAAAAATTAGAACGCTTTGATCCTGTCAAAGCGAAAGGACGCATCACCATCGCCACAACGGACCTCGTAGAGGTGATGATCATGCCTGCTTTGTTGAAACGCTTGAAAAAAGAAGCTCCCCTCCTGCAAATCTCCATCAGGCCCACCGGCGGAGAACTCCCCGTCAAAGATTTGGAAAGAGGGACTTACGACTTTGCCATTGCTGGATTTTATAAAGATCTGCCCGAAGGCTTTTATCAAAAAAAACTCTGGGAAGGCGGATTTTCAACAGCCTTCAGAAAAGGCCACGGATTTATTCGCGGAGAGCTTTCGCCGTCTCAGTTTTATCAATGCGATCATGCTTTGATCACTCTTCAGGGGGATTTTAAAGACGGATTGAAAAGAAAAGTCGGCACTAAAATTCAAGAACGAAACATAGTCCTGGGTTCGTACAGTTTTACCGGACTCGCATGGACGCTAGCAAACACAGACATCGTACTCACGGCGCCCACAGTGTTATTAGAAAAATACAAAGAATACTTTCCGATCCACATTCAAAAACCACCTGTGGAGATGCCTAAAATCACGCTTCAAATGATCTGGCATGGTATCACGCACAAGGATCCTCTGAAGCAATGGTTTAGAGACGTACTGACAAGTGAGTTTCAAAAGCTTAAATAATTTTATTGAGGACGAGGGCAAAGACCGTCTTTTTGACAGTGAATCACTTGATCGCGCAACTGAGACATTTCGTCCAAAGTGTGCTCAAGCTCGTAATCAAAACCGACAGCTTTACCGCCTTTTTGAGAGACAGAAATAAATTGAGTCACGTACTGGAATTGTTCGTAATCGTATTTTTCTCCACTCGAAGTATTCACGAAGTCGATTTTTTGCCCCGAGCCTAACACCGTCAAGAAGCGTTTTCTTTGTTGCTTGGCTTTCTTAAGACCGTTTTTGAGATCCGTGTAGCATTTCACTTCACCGACCATCGCCACTTTCTGCGTGTTCTTATCCATCAAAACCATATCAAGCTCGCCCACCGTGCGGCCTTTGACGTTGTAAGCAACACCGACAATCACTTCGTATTGAGGCACAGGATAAAGCTCTGAGAATTCGATTTGCGCCACTTCTTCACACACAGCACCGGGATCACGATAATGGCGCGCATGAGACTTGATCTTTTCAAAACTTTCCGCCAAATCTGCAAAGGCCGATGATGATGCTATAAGAAGAAAAACAAATATCGCGAAGTTACGCATAGAGCCCCCAATAGGTAGAGGGACTTTACCCGCAAACCCGCGAGAGCTCTAGCATGGGTTTTTATCTTAGAAAAAGGTGACCCGGCGTAAAATCTTTCGACACTGTCCGGAGCTTCAAACTCAACCAATGCGCTTAAAAGAAAAAACCCGAGGACTCAAAGAATCCTCGGGCCGTCCAAAACGTTCCCTGAAACGCTCTATATAAATTTATCGTACAACTTCTTGAGCCAACTGACCCATGCGACCTAGTTGATAATCGGTGATAGCTTGCATGATCTCGGCTTTCGAGTTCATCACAAAAGGTCCGTAACCGACAACGGGTTCATGAATGGCTTCACCACCCATGAAAAGAACCTTCGCGTCACTTTCCACGGCTAAAGAGAAAACATCTCCAACCGGATCAAGAGCGGCTAGCGAGGCTTCTTGCAAAACCTCACCTGTTCCTAAACGCACTTTCCCGCTAAGGACAAAGACCGAAGCCGTGTGTCCTGCAGGCACTTTGAATTCTGTCGTATGCCCTGCTTTCAATCTAAGATCCCAAAGATTGATCGATGTAAACGTCATAGCAGGGCCTTTATGCCCGTCAAAATTTCCAGCGATGATTCGCGCAACCCCGGCCCCATCCGCCAACTCCACCGAAGGAATGTTTTTTGAGACAATTCCTTGGTAACGAGGAGAAGACATTTTGTAAGCACGAGGCAGGTTCACCCAAAGCTGAACCATTTCAAAGCGTCCACCTTGTTTCGCGAAGTCGGGACCATGAAATTCTTCATGCACCAATCCAGAAGCCGCTGTCATCCATTGCACATCGCCGGGGCCGATAATTCCGCCGCCACCTGCTGAATCACGATGTTCCACCTGACCGTCGTAAACTATTGTGACCGTTTCAAAACCGCGATGAGGGTGTTCGCCGACACCGCGACGTTCTTTACTGGAAGATGCCGGAAAATTTGCAGGGCCTGCATAGTCCATCAAAAGAAATGGTGACATTTCTTTTGCGCGGTCATTGTAGGAGAAGATTGAACGAACCGGAAATCCATCACCCACCCAATGACGCTGTTCTGTAGTCTGAGAGAAGAGAAGTTTTTTCATAAGGACATCCTTTCGTTAACGTACAATATAGCACTCCTCACTGACTGTGGGTTCGGGACACAATAAGGACAGATTGTTCCAGGTATGGAACAATCATTTCTAGAAACCAGAGCCGTTCTGACCTCAAAATCGGGTTCGCTTTTTTGTATCTTTCGGCACGGTTATTGGATATATCCGCTTGGCTGACCGAATGCCGCCCTTTTGGGGTCGAAATGGCCCTTCGGTCGCCAGGGGGAAATCATGAAACTTCAGTCATTTGCAGCTAGATCGTCTTTAATCACGCTTCTTCTTTCATTGGGGATTGCGGGTTGTACGGCCTCCAAAACGGCTCCGGGAGAAATTTCTAATAACGGATTTTTGGATGGACTTTACTCAACTCGCCCACAAGTGGAAGAGCCTTTTATTGCCATCCTAAAACTCCAAAATCCTGCGCTTCTTGAATCCGCTCAGCGTAAGGATGGAAAACTGCAAATTGACAAAAGACTTTTGGCGGCCATTGAAGCCGAACAGAAAGCGACTATCGAAGAACTTGCCGCAATTTCTCCAGACATTCGAGTTCTTATTCGCTACCGACTTGTTTTAAACGGTGTTGCGATCTGGGCACCTGCGAAAGCCTTTGATGCGATCAAGTCTTTGCCTAACGTCGTCATGACGGAAAAATCAGGTCATTTTTCTCGTCCTATTATTCAAGCCACTGAGGTCGCGGGCCGCTTGGGAACGAACACTTCTGTTAAATTCATTGGCAGTGAAGCCGCTCACGCGCTGAACATTCGCGGTCAAGGCATGAAGGTCGGCATCATTGACACCGGCATCGACTATACTCACGCTATGTTCTTGGGTGAAGGAACAGAAGAAGCCTATAAAGCAAACAATCCTTCCGTGGCCAATGCCGGATTCCCAAATAAAAAAGTTGTCGGCGGCATCGACCTTGTCGGAACGGAATACAACTCTGGCTCTCCTAACTATGAAAAACGCATTCCTCGTCCCGACGTCAATCCGTTGGATGAAGGTGGTCACGGAACCCATGTTGCGGGAACTGTCGCGGGGATCGGTGATAATGTAAACACTTACAGTGGCGTTGCTCCTGAAGCGGACCTTTATGCGATCAAAGTTTTCGGAGCGAAAGGTTCAACCAGCGATGAAGTCGTCATTGCGGCTTTGGAATACTCTGTTGATCCTAACGGAGATTTGAATTTCGATGATCAATTGGACGTTGTGAACCTTTCTTTGGGAAGCGGTTATGGCAACCCCCACATCATGTACAATCATGCGATCAAAAATACGGTTCTTGGTGGCACAGTTGTAGTCGCAGCAGCAGGTAACAACGGAGATAAGAGCTACATCGTAGGCGCCCCTGGCGTTTCTGATGATGCGATCTCCGTGGCTTCCGTGATTGATGATTCCAATCAAAACGTTCAATTTCCAGCAGCGGCCTTCACGACTTCCAGCGGAGTTTTGAAAGAAGAATTCCTAGAAGGCGCGATCACAAAGCCCTTGGCAGATGTACCAGCGCTTAAAGGAGAGTTGATCTTTCTAGGCGTGGCCGATAAAGACTTCGACGAAGCGACGAAAGCACAAATCAAAGGCAAAGTCGCGCTCATCGATCGTGGTGTTGTCGCATTTGCTGACAAAATCAAAAGAGCTCACGGTGCTGGCGCCATTGCCGTGATCGTAGCAAACAACGCCGATGGCGAGATGATCGTTATGGGCGGCGAGGGCTCTTACGACATCCCTGGAATTATGATCACGAAGAAAAGCGCAACGGCAGTAAAAGCCGAAATGGCAAAAGGCTCTGTGATCGTTGATTTAAAATCTGGAGCTATCATTGAAAAACCGTGGTTGGCGGATACCGCATCCCCGTTTTCTTCTCGCGGTCCCCGTTCTGAAGATGGCCTAATTAAACCTGAAATCTCATCGCCAGGTTCAAACATTATTTCCGCAGACATGGGCTTAGGCGCGAAAGGCGTTGCAAACTCGGGAACATCCATGGCCGCTCCTCATGTGGCGGGTGTGATGGCTCTTCTAAAGCAGAAGTTTAACACTTTGACTCCGGCGGAATTGAAATCTGTTCTTTTGGGTCATGGGAAAGTGATTTCTGATGCTAATAAAAAGACCTACACAATCAGCCGCCAAGGTGCCGGCCGTGTGCAAGTAGCTGAGTCTTTGAAAGCCCAAGTGGTTTCAATTCCCGCGACGGTTTCTTTGGGAATTACGGACGTTGAAAAGCAAAAAACTTTAAGCCGTCAGATCACTTTGAAAAACATCAGCGACGCGGCTTTGACTTTGACTCCAGAGTGGTCAGGATCTGCTGCTTTAAAAGTGAGTGCGCCTTCTGTGACGTTGGCTGCGGGTGAATCTAAAACTATCACTGTGACGGCAAAAATCATCGGCTCTTTGATGCAAAATCAAACAGATGAATTGGACGGCTTCTTGAAATTCAAAACTTCAGAAACTGTGGCGTTAAAACTTCCAGCGTTGGCAGTGGTTCGTCAAATTTCGCAAGTGAGCGTAAAATCTTTGACGGTGCACGCAACTTCAGCGGCAGATGCTGCCGGCAGCGTGGCGACGCTTGAAATTCTGAATAAGGGCGTCAACACAGGTTATGCTTACCTATTTAACTTGTTGGGTTCCGACTCACGCAAGAAAGATCCAAAGCCCGATTTAGCTCACAACCGCAACTGTGACATGCAATCAGCTGGATACCGCATTATCGAAAAAGACGGTGTCAAAAAATTGCAAGTGGCGATCAAGCTTTTTGAAGGCATGACGACTTGGAACACCTGCGAAGTGAACGTGCAAATCGACGCTGACGGAGACGGCGTCACAGATCAGGAGCTTGCAGGTCTTCCTGCCGAAGACGTTCCAGGTCTGACTGGCGAGCAATTTGCGACTTTGCTTCTTGATGGCGCACAAGCCCGCGAACTTCGTAAAAAGTTTGAAGCCGACTTTGCAGCAAATCCAGAGAAAGCGAAAGAAGACTACTCATCAGCGGTTTTAGATCAGCAAGCGATGTATGTGTTTGATAACTCGACGTTAGCGATTATTGAAGCTGATGTTTCCGCACTCGCTTTAGCTGAAACCGGAGAGTTGAATATTAAAGTCTCAACCACTCACCAAGATAATGGCGTGATCGAGTACGATGACTATTTGGAAAACCAAGATACAAAATGGCAGAAAGTTTCTGTCAACTCTTTGGCGCAAGCTTATGCAGAACTGCCAGAGGAAATCGAACTTGCTGGCGGTACAAGCCAAAGCCTTTCTTTGGTCAAAGGTTATGGCGCTGAAAGCCTGGTTCTTTACGCTCCTCAAAACAGAGCGGTTCGTGACACTGTTCTTGAAGACTCTCAGTCTCAGGTTGTACCTGTGACTTACAATTCCGAAGATTAATTCTTAAGAAACTCCGTGGGTGAAGATCTCATTCCACTCACGGAGAGTCCTGACGTAGATCACTTTTTCTTTTAAATTCTCTCGTGCAAAAATTCTTAAAAGCTCGGGCCGCATCTTGGTGTGCACTTGCCACAAGGTTTTATAAAGTTTTTTTGTATGCGCCCAAGTCGCTTCGTTACATCCTTCTGGCAATTCCTCTCGGCGCGACCAAAGATTTTGAATTTGGCGTTTCGTGCACCACCAATAATGACGCCATATCGGGAAATCGATAAAAATCACACGATCTGAAGCGCGAAATCGTTTTTCGATGATATCCAATGGTCCGTACCCATCGATGATCCACGAGTCTTTATTTTGAACTTCCGTCAGCAATAAAATAGATTCTTTGTGCGGACGTATATTCATTCCTGCAACAAATTGGATGCTGTCCACGTGAGTTAAAGGCAAATGATGAATTTCTGAAAGACGACGACTGAGCGCGGTCTTACCTCCGCCTGCGTTTCCGACGACAGAAATTTTTTGGATGTTTTGCATATTCACGAAAGAAGAATGTCATCAAACGACTTGCGCTTCAACACATATTCCCAGCGGGCTCAACCGCTGCCTAAAAGATTCTTGAGGGCCTCACGATCTTCGGGATCTGGAACCAGCCACTCGGGCGGAAGATGTTCAACTGCATATTTCCAAGAAGCCAGAACCATCGGCTTTGCCAAGGGTTTAGCATGCAAGTCCTTTAATAGGTTCAAATGGCGAAGCAGAATCGTGCGCGTGGGCTTGTAAAACCCTTCAGCGTCCTTTCCTGCATTCGTCACGACATCTTCGGACTCTTCGACTTTTTGTATCAACCCCTGGAAGAACTTATCAAGACTCATGCCTTCATTGGATCAAAACTTTGGAATTTCTCCAAGTATTAAAGCTGTTTTGTATTTTGACGACAGTCTTCACGCCCGGAAATTGGGCACATAGAATACGACAAAACCAGGAGGAATTTATGGATAGAAAAGCCACGGCAGTATGGAAGGGCAATATTCAAAATGGAAAAGGCGAATTGACGACAGAAAGTGGGGCGTTAAGAAACACACCCTACACGTTCAACACTCGTTTCGGCTCCGAGTTGGGAACGAACCCTGAGGAATTGATTGGGGCGGCCCATGCTGGTTGTTTCACAATGGCTTTAAGTGGCGCCCTGATGAAAAAGGGGTTCACGGCGGATCGCCTGGAAACTTCTGCGGTTGTGACCGTGCAAAAAGAAGGCGAAGGTTTCACAATCACCTCTTCAAAATTAAAACTTATCGCCGAAGTTCCAGACATTGATTCTAAGACGTTTCAAACGATTGCGGAAGAAGCTAAATCCGGTTGTCCTGTTTCGAAACTTTTAAAAGCGAACATCACTTTGGATGTCGAGTTCCGCTCGTCGCAAAGAGGTGCCAGCGCTACGACGTAATTTTTTTGTTAAAGCGCAGAATCTTCCGTTGCTTTCGGGGAAAGTCTTAATCGATAATAATTCCTAAAAGAAGGAATTCATCATGAGACTTTCCCTAGCTGTTTTAGGTTGTTTATTTCTTAGCTCTTGTGCCATGACGGGTAAAACCATCAAGGACGTTCCGGCAATCAAGGCCGAGAACATTCAAGTGTCCCCTATGAGCGGACTTGCAAAAAGAACCGTTTCGCTCAGCGTGATTGATGCCCGCGCTGAAGAAATGAAAACTCAATCTACAGAGTTACGTGCTGAAGTCGCTCGTGCCGTGACGGATGCTTTAGCTCGAGAAAATATTAAAGTTCAAACTTCGGGTGCTAATTCTTTAGTGCTGACAATCCAAGATTACTCTACCGGTCAATTTAAAGAAGGCTGTGTGAAAATCGTCAGTCATTTGACGATTCCCCAAAAGGCAAAACTCAATGCCGAAGCAGCAAGCTGCTTTGAGATGAAACATCCCTTTGGATTTAAGTTAAGTGCCGATGTCACGAAGGCTTACGAAGAAGCATTGAGCCTGACCTTTAAAAACTTAGATCAGGCTTTAGGAAAACTGAACTTATAATTCGCTTTATTAGCGGTAGGCTTTACCGCGGCCGTTATTCCAAACACGGACACTGCTTGGAGCATTCACGCTTTGTGCAGCGGTTGAAGAAAACGTCAGTGTTCGTGTGTTGACATCACTATCCCCTGTTACGCCCGTCAGATATCTTTGAGAAATATCATTCCACACGCAACCTGCGATCTGCGATCCTGCTTCAGGAAGAATCACGATATTCACGTCGCCAGGATTCACGACCGAGTTCGGCACTTGAATCGCCGCACCACCATTACCACCGTTATAACCGTTCACGTCGGTGTTCACGTTTGCCCCGTCGCTGACATCGGAAAGACCACCGGATCCACCGCCGCCACCGAAGTAACCACCACCGCCGCCGCCGCCGTATGAGAGAGAACATGTTCCCGCGCCACCACCGAAGCCGGCACCGAAACCGCCACGACCGAATTTAGCCTGCCCCGGGTCATTACCTAACGCAGATCCGATCAAACAGCTGCTTCCACCTTGGCCAGCGGAAGCATTGATTTGCGCAGCACCATTTGAAGGAATGTAGTCATGAACTGTAACCCCAACAGCGACTGCGGTTGCAGCTCCACCACCGACGCCTCCACTTGAAGCTCCGGCACTTCCTGCGACAGCCGCAGCAAGGGGTCCTTCACCGGCGCCGCCTTGTCCTTGAGCACCGTCGTTGTTATCAGTTCCTCCGCGACCACCGCCGCCGCCGCCACCGAAGATGAAGCCTTCGTTGATGATCGTAACATTGGCGTGAAGAGCGTAAACTTGGAAAGCTGTGCCGCCGTCTTGTCCTTGACGAAGGGGCCCCGGATCACCGGAAGCCGCCGATGCACCGCCTGCACCACTAGCGCCAATAATACTTCCTTGATTGATGAGTCGAACACGCGCTGTCGTCGATAATGCACCTGAAGAAGTTCCAGTTACCATTGCAGCATATTGAGGATCATTACTATAAACTTTAACGCCAGGATTCACACGCACAACGAAAGTACGACTGGAGTTGGCAACTGCCGTACTATATTCTGTGGAGGCTTTGGACCAAATATCATAGTTCAGTGTATCTACCGCAATCGGCGCAAGAACGACAGCATCGGTCAAGGAAACGTTGATTGTTGCGACCGTAGATTCATCCGTGCCACCCGCATCATCTTTTACTTTCACCGTCACAACGGCAGATGAATCCACACCAGGAGTCGCTGTTAATACGATATTGACACTGCCGTCACCCACGCGCGTTGCAGAACAATTCACGTTAAGTCTTGTCGGATTTGAATTTGTACAAATAAGCGAGGCCGTTTGGGCGCTCTCATTTGCCGGCCCCACTGAGAGAGTCAATGGGACGTTTTCGACTTTATTGCCGGAAGGATCTAGTAAAATTTCCCACGTTGTGGGAACACTCGTGATTGTCGGAGCATCGTTCACCGGATTCACAATGATCTCGATTTCTTGATCTACGATGGAATTTCCAGCACCGTTGCCATCGTTAAAGCGAATTTTTGCAAAACAAGATCCGAAGTAATGTGCGCGAGGTTTGATACTCACCGCGCCCGTGGTGGTGTTGATCAGAATATCTGACGCCGGAGTTGCAACGACACTGGTGTCATTACATGCTGTACCCGAAAGGCCTGTATAAACTAAAGAGTATACGCCTTGTCCTTCATCCAAAGAACTTACGTCAGCATCGGAAAGCACTTCAACAACACTGCTGGCAAAACTTGCATCATCTTCGGTCAGAACATCGGGTGTCGCAATCGTCAATGTGGGCGCTGCGTTCGCAACAGTGATTGCCAAGGACTGCATATGTGAAGCCGCATTCGGATCGGTAGCGCGTATTTCTAACTGACATCCTCCGACGTTGCTATTATCGGGCGTTCCCGAGATAGTGACTGTTCGGCCATCCGAGGACGGAGTTTCAGTCAACCAAACGCAATCGTCGGAGCCATCACGAATCACTGTGAGATTTTCTGGATCAGGATCCGTGATCGCAACCGTACAAGAATAAGCCACGTCTTCAGTCGCAGACGCCGAACATGGAGTTAGATTTGTAGCAACGACCGGCGCATCCTGAACATTTGTTACTGTCAACGCGACTTCCGTGTAACCCGTGGAAGGAAAGCTGTCCGTTAAGGCAATACGAATATAACAGACACCTTGATAGTCGGGAGCTGGTCTGAAAGACACTTCGCCCGTAGAGGCGTCAATCGTCAGATTAGACGCTGCGGGAGAAGCCACATGATCAACGCAATGATCGCCAGAAGCCGTCGGCGTCACTAAACTGTAAGTGCTTCCACTTTCTTCAATCGAAGAGACATTTGCCCCTGGAATAATCACGGCAAAAGCGGCGTCTTCTAAAAGACTGTAAGGTCCGCCAGTAACATTGATGATAGGTGCCGAGTTCGTGACCGAAATATTCCATGAGAAACGAGTGCTCTGTCCGGCAACGTTGTCCTCGGCGTAAACATCAACCTGACAGTTCGTTCCCACTTCGGCAGCCCCTGGAGTTCCACTGACTTCGCCCGTGTTGGCATCAATGGACAACCAACCTCCGCAGGTCGTTGTTCCATCCAGATGATAAGTAAGCGTCAAAGGACTTGGAAGATCCACATCCGTCGCCGCGATCGTGCACGAATAGTTGTAGTTTTCGCCAATCGTCGTTGGACAAGCCAAAGTTTGAATGACCGGAATATCATTAACCGGCGTTACATCGAGGGTGACTGTCGCTACGGCCGATTCGTTGCCGGCACGATCGACTATTTTATATGTAAAGCTATCATCAATCTCATTATTGAGATTAGGAGAATAGAGGCAGTTGAGTACATTCGAATTTGCCACACAGCCCGTCAAGGTTCCGCGCGTGGGACTAGAGACAAAGACAATACGGTACTGATCGTTTTCAGTCGGGGCATTCAAAGTGAAGCTTTGAGGTGTATCTTCCGTCACCACAATTGTTTGATCGGCACCAACAACAGGAACTTGGTTGTCGAGAAGAAAACTTCCGACTTCAACGATGTCTTGCGACGCGCGAATCACGGCCGTTAAACGAACGCTATAAACTGTGGGAGTCAGTGTCGAAATGTTCCAGTCATATTCCCCGTCGTTTTCAAGTCGCGATTCAATCATGGTCCAAGTAGAACCACCGTCGGAGGACATTTCTAATGTTAGGTAGTCAGGTTCCATGGTGCCATGAGCCGTGGCCCAGCGAATCGGAACGATGTCTGAAGGTTTATACGCAGGTTGCAAAGTGCCCGTCGCTCTCAACTGAGAACTAAAAGCCTCTAGACTGGCGTTCATACAACTCGCCAGAAACAGCGGTACTGTTAGTAGCAAAACAAGACGTTCCAGATGATGCATATATATACGTATCGGATACTACTGAAAATTCTCCATTGTTTCTGGTTAAAAAATCGGTATCATTGTTCCATGATGAGACATTGGCGCAATTTCTGGACCGTCTTCATTTTCAGTCTAACAGCTGTGCAATCTAGTTCTGGACTAACATTGAGTGCGTCGCCCCTCAGTGGAAAAACTCATCCCAGCTTCGACTATAGCGAAAAGCCTTTAAGTCTGGCTCAAGTGATCAACGCCCAATTTACCAACAGCTCTTTTCTTCTCAATAATTGGTATCAAGTTTCTTTTAAAAACGTGACTTGGAAAGATACAAATTTAGCCGGCACTCGATCTACGAAGGTTGAGTTCGAAAACGTGGACTTTAGGCACTCGGATCTTTCGGGGTTTAAATGCAACCACTGCAGCCTAAAGAATGTCACTTTCGAAAATGTAAAAATGGATGGAGCACACTTTTTAGGTGCCGTCTTTATTAATACTCATTTTGTTAAAAGTGATCTTCGACGCGTCGATTTCGTCGCAAGTTCATTTCAAAATTGCACCGTGGATTCTGAAACAGCAAAACACCTTTCTTTAGAAAAACTGCAAAAATGGAAGCTTCAAGTGAAGGAGACCCCATGAGGTATTTTCAGTCTCAACTTGAAGAAATAAAAAGCTCCCGCGCCTTGCAAGTCTATGGTGCTTTATTAGCGCTGACTCATCTATTGAGCGCGTACTTTTGGATGGACCGATCTTTGGATCTGGTCACGAAGGCCTCCCCGATTTCAGCTTCATTATGCTGGCCGTTTTTCCCTGCTTGCGATGTGATACGTTTTTCTTCGACCGCGCAGGCTTCTTTATTTTTAGAAGTGTATGCAGTGGCTTCACTGGGAGTCGCCGGACTTTTCTTATTCCGCCGATTGAAATATGCGTATTTTGGATTGATGGGGTTACTGGCTTTAAAGGTCTACTTCACAAGCTTATCTTATGGCTTGATGGGCAACTATCACTATATGGTATTCTTCACCCATCTTGCCTTTTTGTTTCTTCCGACAAAAAACATCACCATCCCCTTTTTCATTGGGATCTTCTATTGGGGTGCCGGCATTTTGAAGTTTGATCCGGAATGGCTCAGTGGAACCGCCCTCATCACGCCTAGCTTTCTTCCGTCATCAATTGAACATATCAGTCTTATTTATGCCGTTATCTTAGAGTGCATTTTTGTATTTGGATTTTTTAGCAAAAAAAGATGGATTCGAGGGCTTATCCTTTTCCAATTTATTCTTTTTCATGCCTTTTCATGGCATATCGTCGGGTACTTCTATCCCTTGACCATGTTCTTGCTTTTAGGAATTTTCATATTAATCCCTCTTTATAAAGAGAGATGGCAAGCCGTTATTGATTCCCGTCTTTGGCAAAAAAAGAGCACGCTGATTCCTATTTTAATTTTGGCGCTTCTGCAAATCGTCCCGAGCCTTTTAGCGGGAGACCCCGCCGCCAGCGGAGCACCTCGAATTCTTTCGCTAAATATGCTTGATGCCCGAATGGAATGCGACACGCTCTTGATTCGCCACGCCCCCTTTTCAGAGGAAACTTACGATCCTTTTGTAAAAGCGCCATCAACACGAACGCAGTGTGATCCTTTGGTGTTCCTGTCGCAGATTCAACTCGTCTGTAAAGACCGCTCGGAAAAAATGGACTTCTGGCTTTCCTCAAGAAGAACTACGGGAGATGTTTTTAAAACACGCCTTTTCATTCCTGACGTTTGCTCTAAATCCAGAGCTGAAATTCTTTGGGCGGAAATCTTATGATGAAATATGTTTTCGCTATTTACAGTATCGTCGTTCTGGTTCTTTTAGCACGGGCTGAACTTAAAACCTGGTCGATGCTTGATAGCGGTCTTCGCCTTCAGAAGTCGAAAGAGCCGAAGCAAGCAGAGGTCCTTCAGTATGATTTAAGTACAGAAGACAAAAAAGAAAGTTTATCAACCTATCGCCGCGACAACCGCCGGTCAGGCCATCACGAGGTGGATGCTTCGGGCTTCACTCCGTTTCAAATTCTGTGGCAAGTCGCCGAAGTTAATAATGGCATTCATCGCGCGAGCAAAAGTTCTCCGGCGGCAGATGAACAGGGATTTTATGTTGCTGATGATACAGGTTTTTTAAGAACTTATGATTGGCAGGGACGACTGCGCTGGCAGTTTTATAGTGGAGTCAGTCCTCGCGGCATGCACTCCACTCCATTGACGGATAAAGACAGTGTCTATATCGGAGATTATGCTGGTTACGTCTATGCCCTGAACAAAGAAAATGGAAAACTTCGCTGGATCACAAAGGCAGGCACAACCGTCGGATCTTCACCGTTTATGCATAATGGAATTCTTTATGTGGGGATCGAACTTCCAGAACCCGAAGGATTTTTACTCGCTCTCGAGGCAAAAACTGGAAAATGGACTTGGACGTCTCCGTTAATTGGAAATCATCCGCATTCATCTCCGACCCTGGATGTTCCTAACGCTCAGATTTTGATGGGATCTAACACCGGCGCGATGGTTGCCTATGACCTAAAAAATGGAAAACCAAAATGGTCTTTTGCAACCAATGACGATATTAAATGTGCCGCAGCCATTCATGGAGGAAGTGCTTACTTTACGTCCTGGGATGGTTTTTTGTATTCGCTTAATACTACAACAGGTCTTCTGCAATATCGTTTGCCTTTAGACGGCTCGGCGATGAGCTGCCCTTCTATAAATAAAGACGGAACTCTGATTGCAGTCACGGGTTTTAATAAAAACTTCGTCGTACATGGTCCTTCAGGGAAGATCGTTTGGTCCTCTGAAATCAAGGGACTCAAATCGCGCGCACAATCAAGTCCTCTTGTTATCAGTTATACTCAACAGGAAGTGGCCGTCTTTCTTTGTGAAGAAAAAGCGTTATGCGTGCATGACCTTCATTCGGGGAAGGTTTTACAAGAAATAAAAATGGAGAGCCCGTTTTCTGGCTCTCCCGTCTATTTCAAAAACCATCTTTTCATTTCAACATCAGGAAAAGACGGACTCTTGGTCCTTAAAAACTAAGGCGCGGCTTACTCAACCGTTGCGCCCACAGGTCCCATTAAAAGTTTATAGCCGTTTTTCTGAGCTATCACTTTGTCGTATTGTGCTCCCACTGTGGCTGTCATACGCCAGCCTTTGGGGTTAGAGGCTTCATGAGTTCCGCCGCCCCCACCGCCACCAACGCCGACGGTTGTTGTTTCTTTTGCGGGAGCATTAAACACAACATCCTTTTCGGGATGGAAATCGGCCAGGTTTTCGTAGCGAATGGATTTTACGCCAGAGTCTGTGGCTTTGATCGCGCAGATAGAAACTCCATAACTATCACTCAAACTACAGTCTGCTTTCACAACGCCAGTACCTTTGGTCACGGAATAATCAGGGCGATACCCTTGCACCACGGTGTTGTCTGAGTTCATTAAACGCACAACAACTAGCAGCTGAGAGCTTCCGTCAGAAATACCATGTGAGCCCACTAAGACCTCGGTATTTTCAAAATCGGCTTTTGATGGATCCGTGATAACGCCCGCAATAGGACGTTCCGGCAATACGATGCCTGGTGGAAGTTTTGGACCACTGAGTCCCGCAAGATTTTCCAGACTGGCTTCGATTCCGCAACCTGTGAGCAGAAGCGTAAGTAAAGGCGTCAAGACGTACCAAACCATACCTGCCTCCAAAATATCTATATATTATTATCGGCCCCGGTCCGGGATTTCTTAAATGACAGATTTTCAACTCTTCTATATGCGACTTTAGTTCTTCTGAAGATCAGCCGAAGTATTATAATGATATGAATATCCGGAACGTCCTCCTTATTATATTGGGAACTGTGGTTGTTTCTGTGACAACGGCTCTAGTAACCGTGCGCATGGTTCAACCGAATCTTGCGTCTTCAAATCCCAAACCAGTTGAACAAAGTGCAGAACAAGGGGCCGTGGCCCCAACTTCGACCATGATCAAGCTGTCACCTACGGCTCAAGTTCCGCCACCACCGCCTCCTGTGACGCCAACTCCCGTGCCTGCGGCGAAATTAGCTGGCAATGATACTCAGACATCTCTGGGTATGGAGGCCCTTATACCTCCGAAAGAGTTCGATCCAAATTATGACTCGCGCAAACCACTTCGTCCCGACGATGTGGTGAAAACACTCTTAAAGAAAACACCTGCTTGCGAAGAGGACTATAAAGAGCTTTGCACCGGCAATCGTTTTATGGCGGAACATCCATTAGCGTGTTTGCGATCTAATAAAGAAAAGATATCGCGCGCTTGCGCCAATCAGGTCGGTGCTGTTCAAGATAAATTTAGAGCAGACTGCTCCTCAGATATTCAAAAGTTCTGTTCTGAGCAACGTCGCTACTTTTCTTGTTTGAAAGCCAAGTTCAATGAGCTTTCGCAAAGCTGCCAGGCTAATATAAAAGAGTCTTCGCGCAAATAAGTGTCTCAGTTTAAAACGATTCCGATAAAATTTTGTAATTTTCTAAGAGTCCACTTATCTTTTCGGCCAGTTTATCCGATATGTTTTGGTAACGAGATAATTTGTTGTTCTTTGTTCTGTACGTAACTTTAACAAGGAATTTGGTATGCTCTCGATTAGAAGCACTCTGGAAATAACTTCGGCACTTCTACTAGCGGTACCCGCTTGGGCACAGATGTCTGTGTCAGAGGTTCCTCAAGGCCTGACAATTCAAGGTCGCATAATTCAGCCGGATGGTCTTCCATTAGAAGACTCTAACGTCCACTTCAACATCAAGGTTCTTTCACCGGGCGCAGAAGCCTGCGTGCTGTTTGAAGAAAACCGGGTCGTCAACATGACGAATAGTAAAGGTGTTATCAACTTTGCTATCGGAGCTGGTGAGGCTGGTGCGACAGTAGTACCTTCGGGCCATACTTTGCCACTTCATAAAATTCTTAAAAACTCAGGAACGATTGCCGGTCTTGCAAGCTGCGCTGGTGGTCAGACCAGTTATGCACCCAATGCCGGTGACTCTAGAAAAGTGCGCGTAACATTTACGGTGGGTTCTGAAACCGTTGCTCTGTCTCCGGACTTTGATTTGCGCTCGGTTCCTTATGCTATGGAATCTGAAAATGCCGTGGCGTTAGAAGGAAAGAAAGCCGCTGACTTTATTCAAGCTTCCGCCAACGTGACGCAAAATCGTGTTGAGACTCTTTTATTACCTGCTAACTTCGACGGACTTCTTGCGCTTTTAAATCCAAGTGCAAGCTCTCCGACAACAGGCTCTATCGGTATTCCATCTTCTGATGGTACAGCGACAGCGCCCGTGCGTGACGGTCTTATGCGCTACGATGAAGCCACGCAGACAGTTCAAGTTTCTATTGGAGGAACTTGGCAAAATGTGGTGACTGGAAACACGGGAGTCGGCTCAAGCAATATCGAAGACGGTTCTGTGGGAGCCGCAGACATTGCTGATAATGCGATCTCTGGCGGAAAAATCTTAAATAACGCCGTGACAACCGATAAGCTGGCGGACGAAGCCGTTACCAGTGATAAACTAATGAATAACTCGGTAACGAACGGTAAAATCGCCGACGGTGCGATTACATTTAATAAAATTGCAAACGGTGCTATCAGTACAATCAAAATCGTTGATGGTGCTGTGAACTCTGCAAAAATCTTGGATGGAAGTATTGCGACAGCCGATTTAGCAAACAGTGCGGTGACAACAGCGAAGATTGCGGATAGTAATATTACGACGGCGAAAATCGCTGATCAGAACGTGACCACCGCTAAAATTGCAGATGGAAATGTCACCACAGATAAAATTGCTGATCAAAATGTAACGACGGCAAAAATTGCTGATAGCAATGTAACGACAGCTAAAATTGCAAACTCCGCTGTAACTACGGCGAAGATCGCTGATGGCAACGTGACGACGGCAAAAATTGCCGATGCCAACGTGACGACAGCGAAGATCGCTGACGGAAATGTCACTGACGCAAAAATAGCTTCTGTCTCGGGCTCAAAAGTAACTGGAAATATTCCTGGTAACGCTGCTGGGTTCTATGGCGCTTTAGCCGGTGACGTCGTCGGTGGTCAGAGCGGTACGACAGTTCAGCGTGTACAAGGTCGTTGGGTTGCTAACGTCAATCCGGGCGTAGGCCAAGTGCTGAAGTGGGACGGCGGACAATGGGTTCCGCAAGCAGATAATAACTCTGGTGGTACTATCACGAGCGTAAGCGTAGGCCCAGGCATGTGGGGCGGCGGCTCCTCTGGTGGTGTTTCCATCGGACTCAATAATACAGGTGTCGGTGCAGGTTGGTATGGTAACGGTTCTTACGTTCCGCAATTCTATGTCGATTCTTACGGACGCATTACAGCCGTCAATAACGTAGCGGTAAATGCGGGTTATGCTTCCTGTGGTGGAAATCTGCACGGAAGAGCCTGGGTCGGATCCAGCAGCTGTAGTAGCGCGACAATTTCTCAATGTGTGAACGGTAGTACAGTGACGGTGGGAACATTCTCAGTTCCAAGCTCCTGCGACGGAGATGGCGACGGTTTCTAATGAAACGCCTGGCTTTTTACTACTCAGGATTAATCACCTTCGTGGGACTTTTGCAGCTGACCTATTTAGGTCAGCGCATGTTCCCTCCTCCCAAAGTAAATAGACTTTATTTTCCATCAGAAGAGCAGGTATTCACTCCTGCTTTTCCTATTTTAAATCCCGGGGTGCAACCCCTCTTCCCTGCTTCGGAAGTTATTTTGCAAGAGCGTCTGTATGCTCCTTTTGTCAGCTTGCGTGAAGCCAATCTTTCGAATCGAAATCTTTCTAAAGCTCACTTAAGTTTTGCAGATTTGCGCGGAAGTAAACTTCTCGGCACAGATCTTTCTCAAGCCTTGCTTTATGGGGCTCAACTGGACGGCGCTTTGTTCGATAAAAATACGCGGCTCCCCTTCTCTCATGAAACGGCCTTGGCATTGGGTATGAAAGAGCAGCTATGAGGTCGTTACTTCAAGAATTAAAAACCTATCCTCAGTTGCTTTTTGTCGGAGTGATTTTAAGCTTCGAACATCTGCTCACTTTATTTTTCTGGCTCACAGAAAGGCCCGTGCAATGGGTTCTTTCTCCCTCGAACCCCTCGGTGTGCTGGCCGCTTTTTTCGGCGTGTGCTGACTTTAAACCGTCTTCCGTCGTCTTAGGAATTATTTTAGCCATCTACGGTCTTACAGCTTTAGTGGCGATGTACTTCTGGCTGCGCAAGAATTTTCGTTGGGGCATTATCGCTCTTTGGGTGCTGGTTGCGATTAAGTGCCTGATCATTCTTCAAGACTATCGCCTGACCGGAAACTACCATTATCTTCCGACTCTTATAACGGTCTGTTTTTTACTTATTCCCGGTCGACCGTACGCCCTGACATTTAGTTTTTTCGTTATTTATTTTACAGCGGGACTTTTAAAACTGAATCCAACATGGCTCAACGCGGAAGCCATCAACGAGCGACTGCTGCCTCCGATCATCAATAAAATCGGCGTATGGTATGTCTTAGTCCTTGAACTTGCTTTCATTTTCTTCTTATTCAGTAAAAAGAATCGCTGGTTCTATTTTATTTTTGCTCAGTTGGTTTTATTCCATCTTTATTCTTGGCATCTCACTCGCTTCTTTTATCCGACGGTGATGCTGACATTGTTGGGGATTTTGTTAGTTGTTCGATCCACGGCCCCGGCCCTGGGTTTTAAAGAAACATTCCAAAGAGTTTTCTCTTCAGCAGAAGCTAAACTTTTAACCACATTCTTTATTCTTTTGCAGATTCCGCAGTACTTAATTCCCGGTGATGCTGCCCTCACCGGCGAAGGACGCATGTACGCTATGATCATGTATGACGGTCGGACTCAGTGTCAGCCTTATCTGACATTATGGAAAAAGAATAAGGAAAAAGAAGAAATGCCACTTCAACCGCCTTGGCTTATCACCCGCACGAAGTGTGATGCGATGGTGTATTGGCGTTTGGCGCAAAATATTTGCAGCTGGACGAAGAAGGATGTCTCTATTGTTCAAGTCGATCTTTACGTGCCCGTTCGTTACGAAAATACTGAAGATTGGCAACCCCTGGTCGCCGCGACAGATGTCTGTAATAAAGAACTGACCTATTCAAGTTTTTTCCCGAATACGTGGATTAACAAAGTCACCCGTGAAGTCTCGCATCAGGGTGAGGGCTCCATAAACCCGGGCGAAGATTGAATCCGTTCAAAACGATGTTCGTACTCAGCCAAGATTTCGTGTACCTTTTCATCATCTAAATGCGAAAGCGCTTCTTCCACTTTCAGATTTTCCTGATCACGCCCCACCGTAAGCAAGGCCGCAATTCTTCGATCTTCGTAATAGGCGACGGCAAAATCCACTTGCTCCATGTCGCCCAAAACATCCATGCGATCAAAACGATCCGAATGTCCAATGTAACACAAGGTCAGTCCATAATGTGTTGTCCAGAAGAACGGCACATCTTGGAAGCGCACTTTATCACCCATCATATTTAGCGCTGCCACTTGCCCTTGGCGCTCAGCGACCTCCCAGTGTTCGACTCGAATCGGCCTTTGACTGCGAGGATCGGGCCAACGGGCGATATCTCCGGCAGCAAATATGCCGGGCATACTGGTTTCTAGATATTCATTTACTAAAATTCCGTTGTCTGTAAAGCAGCCCGCTTGTTCGGCTAGTTCCGTGTTTGGTTGTATTCCGGCTCCTACTACAACGAAGTCAGCATCAATGCTTTGCTTGTTATCTAACACCACGCTGCGATCGCGAATTTCCTTAATTCCGTGTCCTAGATGAAATTTCACTCCATGCTGTTCATGCAATTTTTTAAGATAACTTCCGACGTGAACGCCCACGACATTCATCAGTGGCATTTCCTCTGGAGCCACAACATGAACTTCCATCCCTCGTAAGCGCAAAGAGGCCGCGACTTCGAGCCCAATAAAACCCGCCCCGATGATAACGACCCTAGAGGCCCACGACGTGCGCGCGATAATGCGCCGACTGTCTTTCAATGTTCGCAGCAAATACACATGCCCTTTATCAATTCCAGGAATGCGCGGCTTTCGAGGAGTCCCTCCGGTCGCGAGTAAACAGCGATCATATTTCAAAGATTTTCCATTCGAGATAAATACAGAGTTTCTATGCGTATCAATTTTTTCAACTTTGACACCCAATTCAAGACGAATGCGATTTTGTTTGTAAAAATCTTCGGTAAAAAGAGGAATCCATTCTTCAGGGGCATTCCCCGCCAAAAAATCTTTTGAAAGATTAGGACGGTCATACGGAAGTTCTTTGTCTTCACCGATCAGCGTGATGCTTCCCAAGAAACCTTTTCTTCTTAACATCACAGCAGCCGCAGTCCCCGCAGCCCCGGCGCCGACAATGACATACTGTTGAGTTTCTGTGCCTTTACGTGGAGTTATCACAGGGCTTTTCTTATCGGTGACGTAAACTTTGTTATCGCGGACTTCAACATGCCAAGCTGGAATGGGACTTAAAGCCGGCGCTTTTAAAGCTTCCCCCGTTCTTAAATCAAAACAAGAGTGATGCCACGGACACATGACTTTATCACCTGTCACGATGCCGGCCTCTAAGGGGCCTCCATAGTGAGAGCACTTTGCACCCACCGCGAAATAATCGCCTTCGTGACGAACTAAAAGAACCGGTTCATCACCGATATGACCAAGCAGGCTTTCATTGTCTTTAAGTATTTCTTCAGAAACTCCCTTAGAGAAATCTGGTCCGCTGACTTTTGCACTTACAGCCATGACAAATCTCCTTGATGACTTCGATGATAGTCCCATTCAGAAGGCGTCGCAGGCAGTGTCAGGAAGTTGTGCATAAAAACAACAATGCGTTCTGAAAATCACTCTTGAGGAGTGGCAATTGTGTTGATTGTCTCAGTCTGAAACAGGACTCTCGATTAAAAATCGGCGGGGGACCTTCAATCAAGACCCTATAATTCCGATGAGAAAGGTGGTTGTTTAGTCGCCAGGAGGCTACGTTTGAAACAATGGATGAAAAAACTTGTTGAGCAGTTTGATATGGACTGGGGCACTTCATCCCACGAAAAAGGAGCGGCCTCTGCAGGTCCCTCTTTGACCGAGGATCGCGCAACGTTGCTCTACATCCTTGATGTTTACAACAAGCACCTCTTTGAAATTCAAAATCATTCGGTGCGCAAGGTGCGCGCGAAATTGGATACGTTCGCTAAAGAGCTAGTACAAGCCGATACAGAAGCAACAGAAAAAACTCTGTTCCGCCTTCGTCAGTTTATCTCTAGCTACCGCATTGATGAATACACTTACGTGCAAAACACGTTTGACGATTTTAAACGCATCATCTGGGATTTCGCGGATCACTTAAGCGAAGAAGCCCAAGTCGAAGATGCTTCGCAAGCAGATATCAATCAAAGCCTTGAGGGCTTGCGTGAAGCCGTTGAATCAAACTCTATTGAAGAGCTGCGCGCGCGCTCCAGAGAATTCATTAACTTCTATTTGAAGCATCAGAATTCAACGAACGAACGCCGCTCTAAACGCATGGAATCCATTAAAAAGAATCTAACCACGGTCAAAAAGCAATTGATGGAAGCCAATCAGACCATGCGCCGGGATCACATGACGGGAGCTCACAACCGTCGCAGTTACGATGAGCAAGTACGCCGCTATCTGCAATTGCATGACATCGACAAAGACCCGATGACACTGATTCTTTTGGACATCGACTTCTTTAAAAAGATCAACGATGCCTACGGACACGATATTGGCGATTTCGTGCTAAAAGAATGCGTTCGCCTGCTGCAAGAAAGCTTTTCTCGCGAAGAAGATTTTATCGCCCGTCTAGGCGGTGAAGAGTTCGCCGTGATTCTTCCGGGTTGTAATACGGAAGCCGCGATCAAGATGGCAGAAGAGGCCATGAACCGCATCCGCAAAGAAGTCTTTGTGCAAGATAAACTTGAGATTCGTTTCACCATCTCTATGGGGATTGCAGAAATCACCGCGGGAGAATCGGCGGATAGCTGGTACAAGCGTGCCGATGAAGCCCTGTACGAATCCAAGCAAACAGGCCGCAACAAATACTCGTTAGCAAAAGCCCCCGGAATGAAACGGGTCGCATAATAAGGAATCTAACTGAGACTAAAAAGGATCCGCAAGGATCCTTTTCTTTTTCCCTCCCCGCCTAGCTTCTTAAAAAGACTCAAGAATCCCTGTCCAAACTTTAGACAGTTGCCCAGAGAATTCTGGTGACTGGAATTTTCTGATCACACGCCGTAAATTTCGGGGTGTTCTGAAAAATCTAAACACTCGCAGCGAATTTCAAAACGAAATCGAAATCAACGCACGCAGAGTTGGCTTTCACTTTGCTTTGTACGTCAGTCATGATGACGACAACACTTCCAAAGAAACTTTTAGTGCTTCTTCTTTTTGCAAACCTCGCTGTTCAAGCGCAAGCAGACACGACTGCACCTAAGGATCGCGACATTGTCGTAGCGATCATTGATACTGGGGTCGACATAAATCATCCCCTTATTCGGGATCACTTGTGGGTGAATCCGAACGATCAGAAAAATACTTTAGATGATGATGGCAATGGATATGCCGATGACCTCCATGGATGGAACTTTGTTTCAAACAATAGTGATATCTCAGACAATCACGGGCACGGCACCCACGTCGCGGGAATTATCCTGCAAAAAGCGAAAACTCAAAAAGTGAAATTCATGATTCTGAAATACTACGACCCGCTTCAGTCAGGGGATGACAACTTGCTAGCGACGGTGAAAGCCATTCGGTATGCAACGAAAATGAAAGCGGACATTATTAACTATTCAGGTGGTGGCGACTCAAGAAGCCCGCTGGAAGAAGCTGCTATTCGTGACGCTCAAAAACAGGGAATCGTTTTTGTAGCGGCGGCCGGCAATGAAGGGCGCGACACCGACCGCGTCGGCTACTATCCAGCGGGCTACCGATTAAGCAACATTATTTCTGTTGCCGCCGTCGATTCTCGTAAGCGTCTTTTAGCGAGCAGTAACTATGGTTCCAAGTCTGTCGACATAGCGGCGCCAGGTAAGAACGTTTTTTCATCCCTCCCCGGCGGCCGCTATGGATTTATGACGGGGACTTCACAAGCAACAGCGTGGGTGAGCGGCCTGGTGGCTTCTTTACTGGCACGCTCAGAGAAATCTCTGCGCCCCGAAGATATAAAAAGGTATCTGGAGCAAAGTGCGACGAAGGACCGCATGCTGACTAAGAAAATTCGAACTCAATCCCGTATATCAAGCTTGGCGTCTTTGCACAGCACCCCTTAGTTTGACGAGCAACAAAACAGAAGATAAGCTTAAATCATGAGATTTCACCTTCGACTTATCTTCTGTTTTGCCATCACGTCCCTTCCCTTCACCCTCCAGGCTCAAGTGTGCCAACATGATGACACCACCTTTCGCTGTGTGAAGGTTTTAAAGAACTACGATGGTGATACCTTGACGGTGAATATTCCAAACGTGCCGGCATTGATCGGTAAAAACATTTCAGTTCGCGTTTCGGGAATCGATACGCCCGAGGTAAAAACAAAAAATGGCTGCGAAAAAGAGGCAGGTAAGATTGCCCGCAATTTGGTGGCTAGTACTTTAAGAAATGCCAAGACCGTTGAACTGCACAATGTCCAGCGCGATAAGTACTTTCGCATTCTGGCGGATGTCATAGTAGATGGTCGTTCCCTGAAAGAGATTCTGCTAAAGAACAACCTGGCCTACACTTATGACGGTGGAACGAAAAAACATCCCGATTGGTGCAAGGTTCTGCGTCAGCCGGCCAATCACTGATTCCTTGCACAGTTCCGGGGATTTCTTGATTTCCTAGGAGACCAAAGCAAAATGGGCCCATGAGAATCAATGGCGTCCCCCAAAACCTTTATTCTTGGTATCAACAAAACCTAGGCCTGATGCAGGACTCTGACGGAGCCTTCGTCATTCCGAGTGAGCGTCTTTTAGCGAACTCCGAGCCGGTCAGCTTTTTTCCTTACGACACCAGCTATTTCTCTCCTTCCAACACCCGCAACCTCTTTAATTTCCAGGTCGACAATCTGGCCGCTCTTCTGACCTCCATGGCAGAAAACGGCGTGCGCATTGATGATCGCATAGAAGAAACCGAGCATGGGCTTTTTGCCTGGGTCTATGACCCTGAAGGGAATAGGATTGAACTCTGGGAACCCGCTCATCACAAAGAGACTTTGATCAATTTGCCAGAAGCAGAGTGAGCGGTTTAAGATGGGAGTCATGGAAAACCACACCCCCACCGTTCACGACGAAAAAAAATGGTTTCAGCTCTTTAGCAATAAGGCGCGAGTCTTGTATCCTCCCACGGATCCTGCTCACGATTACCTTCATATCATGCGCGTGGTGAACACCGCGAAGAACTTATGCCTTCATGAAAAAGCGGACTGGAACGTGGTTTTACCAGCGGCTTTCTTTCATGACTATATCAATGTCCCTAAGGGCGATCCTCGCCGCCCCTATGCTTCACAGCTTTCCGCTGAAGCAGCCATCGAGTACTTGAAGTCCGTCGGATATCCAGAGAAGTATTATGAAGCCATTCGCCATGCCATTGAAGCCCACAGCTATAGCGCAAATATCAAGGCGACAACATTAGAAGCGCAGATTGTTCAGGATGCAGACAGACTGGACAGCTTAGGGGCCATTGGCATTGCTAGATGCTTTGCCACCTCGACGATGATGAGCAGACCCTTTTATGCAGAAGAAGATCCCTGGGCTGAATCCCGCAGTTTGGATGACAAAAGCTACGGCATTGATCACTTCTTCCAAAAGCTTTTTAAATTAGTCGATCACTTGAATACACCGACCGCCAAAAAAGAAGGCGAACATCGCATCGCCTTCATCAAAACTTACTTAGAACAAATTAAAAGAGAGATATAAGCAGGAAGTGTGTTCTTACTTTTCACCAATCATGGGAGTGTAGCCGCCCTCGACAAAACCAGCAGCTTTGACAAATTCCTTCATCAAAGAGGCTAGTTGCTTTGTTTTCTCAGGACCCATTTTGTGAAGACATTCAATCATCTCTTCTTGAACTGTGCGAGGCACCTCACGCAGTTTCTGCTCTCCCGCAGGAGTCAATGACACCACCACACGACGAGAATCCTCTTTGGAGGTTGTACGAGACACGAAACCTTGTTCTTCTAATTTTTTTACTACGACAGAAACAGAACTTTGATGAGTGGTAGTGCGAGACGCAAGATCATTGATGGAAAGACCAGGTTCAGCTTGGAGTTTTTTTAGAACAAAAATTTGGGCAGCACTTAGTCCAAGATCTTTTTCTGATTGGCTAGAAGCGACCCTTAAAGCTTTAAAAATAAAGCGTATACAATCCATGACTTCAGCAACTTCAGAATGATACGACGACAGCGGTGCATTGTTCATGAGTTCATTTAACGAGACTCATATTTAATAATCAAACTTATTTTATATGAGTGCACATATATGACGTTTTGCAAAGTCCGCGAAAACTCACAACGATGACACTTCGATGACCCTAGGAAGTCCGAGCATTGATGCGCCTTTTGCACTCGAAAAATCGATTTTATATGAGCGAAGTGCAATTTTATTTTCGCCAAAAAAAACCGTCGAACCGTAGAGTGAATCCCCTAATATGGGGAATCCGTGACGACTTAAATCAAAACGAAGCTGATGGGAACGCCCCGTAACCGGGCTTAAATCCCAAGCCAGGTGGGCATTTGCGGTCTCGTCTAGAAAAATGGCGATTGTCAAACTTGGCTTCCCTTGAGGGCTCTCAAAAGCTCGACGCTTGCCACGAAGTATACGTGATTTCCATTCAAACCTCTGCCCCGGTCGGATTTGAAAGCACTCACGGCTGTTCGGAACATTTGCAGGAATATGTTCAAACCCTTGCTTACTTGTAAGCGCACGATATGTTTTCTGCACTTGTTTTTGCTCAAACCATGCGTTGGCTTTGCGATGAGCCTCTGGATTTTTCGCGTACATAACAAGACCTGAAACTTCAAAATCCAATCGGTGTATAGGAAAAATCTGTTTGTCTAACTTTTTTTGCAGGGCCGTTCCAAGGCAAAGACGTTCATCGTCTTCTTCAAAGCGGCTGGGAGTCGTGAGCACTCCGCTTTCTTTGTCACAGACAACGAAATTTTCGTTCTCAAAAATAATGTGAATCATTTTTTACTGATACCGACAAGAAAGATCTCTTTAGAAATCTTTCGCGTAGAGTCCGGTTTCACCGCTTCACACTTCACGAAAGATTTTTTTATTTCGTCACGAAGTTTGGTGAAGTCATCACTGTGAAAGAGTTTGCAAATAAAATGGCCGTCTTTTTTAAGAAAACGTCGAGCCACATCCAACGCAAGTTCGCAAAGCTCCATCGAGCGGGCCTGATCTGTCATGCGAATGCCGGTTGTTTTGGGAGCCATATCCGACATCACTAAATCGAACGGAGGTTCGAAGCCATGCTCTTTAAAAATATCCTCCAGGTTCAAATCGCGAAGGTCAGCTTGAATAAAAACGGCGTTTTTAAGTTTCACCGTGACCGGGCTTAAATCCACGCCCAAGACTTTGCCTTTTTCGCCGACCATCTTGGAAGCGTATTGAGACCAAGAGCCCGGCGACGCACCTAAATCCAAAACGGTTTGGCCGGGCTTAAAGATTTTGTATTTCTTGTCGATCTCTTCCAGTTTAAATACGGAACGTGCCGCGAAGTTTTCTTGCTTGGCTTTTTTGAAATAGTGATCGCGAGGATTGTAAGTCATATCGGAGGTTTATCGGGCTTTCAAAGGCCAAAGTCTATCACTTCTTGGAAGCATGCTAACTTTGGCTCTTCGGCTTAAAAAAGATTCACTCTTTTAGGCACTTTCGCGAGCTGGTTCCCGCACTAATGCGAGAAGGCCTCCACCAAGAACGAATAGCACCAAAAGCCCCATCATGCCCATACGAGAATTCCCCGTCACGGTCACGCCGACAGCCACCACTAATGGCCCCAGGATGGAGGCAAAACGGCCCACGAGATTGAAGAGGCCAAAGTATTCTCCACTTTCTTCAGGTTTGATCATTCGACCAAACATCGAACGGCTGAGCGATTGCACACCCCCTTGAACCATTCCAATCACCGTCGCAAGCAAATAGAAATGCCATGCTTGGGACATCCAAGTCGCAGCGATCACCGTAAAGGCGTAAATCACAATACACGCCAGAATCGGAGCTTTCGTTCCCCAGCGCTTCGTGAAAGTCCCAAAGAAATACGCACATGGAAATCCAATAAACTGTGTGATCAACAAAGCGGCAATCAGGTCTTTAGCTTCAAATCCGATTGAAATTCCATAATCCACGGCCATGGTCATCACCGTGTAAACACCGTCGATATAAAGCCAGTAAGCAATCATGAAAATAAGAAGATTTTTTTCGTGCAAGAGTGCTTTAAAGGTTCGACGTAGAGTTTTTATACTTTCCTGAGTCAGACGCCATATATTGTGCGGAGAAATCTGCACATGCGGCTCAGGGACATTCTTAGCTAATGGCAACGAGAAAACAAGCCACCACACTGCCACCATCACAAAAGAGATTTTCACGGCTGTCACACCGTCAGGGATTCCGAACGTGGCTGGAAAAAGATACATGAGCACGTTGACGAGGAAGAGAACTCCTCCCCCTAGGTATCCCATCGCATAACCTAACGAAGAAGCATAATCCATCGTGCGCCCTTGGGCGACATAGGGAAGAAGCGAATCATAGAAGACGCTGGCTGCGTTGAATGCTGCCATCGCCACGCCATAAGCGATTATCGCAGCTAACCAATCGCCCATGGGAATAAAGCCCATCGCAGCACAGGAAAGCACCCCGACAACCGTAAAGATCATACAGAACAGTTTCTTAAAGCCTTTCAGATCGGCGATCACGCCCAATGTGGGGCTCAATAAAGCAATCGCCAAACTTGAAACTGAGATGGCCGTGCCTAAACGTGCGGTTGTAACGACGGCGTCGGTGCCATGACTCCAGTAAGACTTAAAAAAGATCGGAAAAAAACCGGCCATGACCGTCGTGGAATAAGCACTGTTGGCCCAGTCATAAAGCGCCCAGCTAAAGATTTTTTTCTTCTGAGTTTGATCCATTCTTCCCCCGGCTTTCTTCAAAGAGAACACGGAAAGAAGCAGAACGGAAGAAGAAAATCAGCACTGACAAAGTCATTAAAAACATAATGCTGGATAAAGCATTGAGCTTGGGCGAGACGCCCATTTTCATGGCCGTATAAAGCTTCACCGGCAAAGTGTCTTGCCCGACACCGTTCACAAAATAAGTGATAAGAAAATCATCAAACGAAAGCAAGAAGCTTAAAATAAAACCACCCAAGATTGCAGGCTTTAAAAGCGGCAATAGGACACGCCGTTGGATTTGCCAGGAACTCGCCCCTAAGTCGCGGGCAGCATCTTCTAAAGACGCCTCCAAATTAACTAAACGCGCATTCACCGTCATCATCACATAGGAAATTGAAAAACTCACGTGAGCTAAAATCACCGTGGTTCTGCCCAGCTCCAACTGCAAAACGAAAAACCAAGAAAGCAATGACAGCGCAAATACGATCTCTGGAAAGATCAGGGAAACCACCGAAAGAGCTTCCACACTGTGACGCCAGGATTTTTGATTACGACGTAATCCCAAAGCGCCTAAAGTTCCCAGAACGGTCGCCACACAACTTGAAGCGACACCTATCAGAAGACTGTTCATCAAAGCCTGCATCAAAGCGGCATCCTGAAGCACCTCTCTAAACCAGCGGACAGTGAAATGAACTTCGTCTGCTGTTTTATCTAAAAAAGCACTGAACAGCATCACCACAATCGGAATATAAAGCGCCGCCAGCACGAGTCCCAAAACTACTTTTGCCAAGACCGGCGCCGCAGGGCGAGCTCCTTCTTTACTCACGCGCCCTTCCTTTTCTTTGAACAACGAAAACGACTCCAAGCAAAAGAATCATCAGCAGCACAGAAAGAGCTGAACCAAAAGGCCAATCCCGGGATTTTAAAAACTGCTCGGTGATAAGATTTCCGAAGAGCATGTTCTTTGCCCCACCTAAAAGATCAGGAATGACATACTCTCCGAGCGAAGGAATAAACACCAGAAGGGACCCGCTCCACAAAGCTTTCTTTAAGTTCGGAAGAATCACCTGAAAAAGCGTGCGCCACGGCCCCGCTCCTAAGTCTTCAGAAGCCTCCACCAAAGTGAAATCCAATTTTTCAAAAGCGCCATAAAGAGGCAGAACCATAAAAGGCAGATAAGTGGTCACCATGCCGTAAAGGACTAAAAATTTATTCTGGGTCAAAGCATAAGGATCAAACGGAACGCCGAAAAAAATCAGCGCACTTTGCAAAGGTCCTTCCACCCCTACAAACAAGCGAATCGCATAAATACGAATCACCAGATTGGTTAAGAAAGGCAGAGCCATCGCCATCACATAAAGCGAACGAAGAGGAGCCGGTGACGTCGCCATGGCCCAAGCGACAAGCATTCCTAAGACCAGACACAGTAAGGTCGTCAGCGACGCCAGCACCACACTTTCAAAAAAGATTCCCAAGTAAGGACCGTTGAAAATGCGCGCATAGTTCTGAAGCGTCCAAGTCCACTCAATGCCCCCGTAAGTCCCGCGAGTGGCAAAACTGACAACAGCGACAATCATCAGAGGAGCTAGAATAAAAGTAAGGAACCACAAAAGTGCCGGAAGAAGAAAAAAATCGCGAAGCCTCATTTGCTTCGTTCTCCAAACACCATGGCCTTTCGCACGTAGGCGTCTAGGTTCATGCCGACGCGCAGTTGATCCGGTGGCACACCGATTTTGCTTTTAATAAGACTGCCATCACCCAAACGAATCGTCGCCAAGTCCTGGCTGACTTCGATGAGCTCCCCTTTGAGGCAGCTAGTAGACTCAATAAAGTGAGAAGCAAAAATGCTTTCTGGATTTTCATAGATTTCACGTGGCGAACTGACTTGCTCTAAAACCCCGTGGTTCATAATGCCGATGCGATCCGAAAGGGCCAGCGCCTCTTCCTGATCGTGGGTGACGCAGATAAAGGTCAATCCCAGCTTTCTTTGCAAGGCTCGAAGTTCTTTTTGCATGTGCTCGCGCATTTTTAGATCTAACGCTGACAGAGGTTCATCCAGCAACAAGACTCGCGGTTCGTTCACCAGAGCCCGCGCCACCGCCACGCGCTGACTTTGCCCGCCGGAAAGAGTTTCGGGCTTCCGATCCCGAAACGACGTCATATCAACCAGAGCTAGAACTTCGGCGACTTTGCTTTCGATAAGGTCTTTACTCAGCCCTTTCAGCTTCAGTCCGAAAGCGATGTTTTCACTCACGGAAAGATGCGGAAATAAAGCATGTCGTTGAAAAACCATGTTGAAGGGGCGTTTCTGAGCCGGAAGTGTATCAACGCGCTGGCCATCCAAAAGAATGTGCCCGGACGTGGCTTTCTCAAGTCCGGCGATGATTCGTAAGAGAGTCGTTTTTCCACAACCACTCGGCCCCAACAAAGAGAAAAACTCTCCTTCTGCGATGGAAAGGTTGATTCCCTTTAACGCCGTTTGACTGGAAAAACTTTTACCGATATTCAGAAGCTCTAACATTGTTTTAACAATAAGAAGGATTTAAAAAAATGTCGAGAATATTGATCGCGATCTCTGTTCTTTTCGCTTTGCTGGCGGGTTGTACGAAAAAAGAGGCTCAAGACACTTCAAGCAAAGTGGTGAACCTCTCAATTTGGGGCAACTATCTTTCTCCGGAAATGCAGGCGCAGTTTGAACAACAAACCGGTATCAAGATCAACATTTCCAACTATTCCTCAAATGAGGAGCTTTTAGCAAAGATGCAAATGGGTTCATCAGGGATTGATGTGGCCGTTCCCTCCGACTACATGGTCGATATCATGCGTAAGATGAACCTGCTTGAGCCCTTAAAAGCGGAACTTCTTCCCAACAAAGCGCTTATCGCCGAACAATTCTTAAAACAGGATTTCGATCCTAAGAACGAATTCTCCGTACCCTACATTTGGACGACGGTGGGCATTGCGGTCAACCGTGAGCTTTACAAAGGACCGATGAATAGCTGGAAGGATCTTCTTACGAACAATCAGCTGAAAGGTAAAATGGCGTTGTTGGACGATGTTCGCGAAACCATGGGGGCCGCTCTTAAGCTTCATGGCTTCAGCGTGAACACCACTGATCCCTCACAAATTGCCAAAGCCAAGGCCACTTTGCTTGAGGCAAAGAAGAACGTAAAGATGTTCTCGTCCGACACGATAGACATTTTAGGGAATAAAGAAGTGGCGGCAGCCCAAGCGTACTCATCAGATGCTTTGCAAGCCGCTGCCCGCGCGCCAGGAAAAATTGAATACATCATTCCGGCAGAAGGTGCGACCGTGGCTATCGACAATTTAGTGATCGCCAAGGGTGCAAAACACATTGAAGCAGCCCATAAGCTGATCGATTTTCTTTTAAGTCATGAAGCAGAAATCAATAAGGTAAAAACGATTTTGGGAGGACCCGTTCTGAGCAAAACTCAATCGGATCTTCCAAAAGAGTTGCAAAACAACGAAGCCCTCTTCCCGAAAGCGGCTACTTTGAAAAATCTGGAACGCATCCAAGATCTCGGAGAGAAGAATAAACTCTTTGAAGATGCCTGGACGGAAATTAAAACCCAGTAGGTTGCTATTTTGCCGCTCGCTGCACCTCAGGAGCGGCACCAGATTCGGCTCTGAACTCCGAATACAAGCAGATCGCGCCCACCACCGTGCAAACCACTCCGGCGCACAGATAAAGCAATACGCTTCTTTTATCCTGTTTAAAGAGATAATAACACAGCCCGATCAGAATCAAGATCGGGCCGACCACAGCGGTCGACGCTAAGACCTGGCGCAGGGCAAAGGCCCCTACCTCTGAATTCATAACCACCACCTACGTTCAATAATTTGGTTATTCTGTAGAACTCTTCGGCAGGACTTTCGTGAAGCTTGATGGGAGTTCCTGATTCTGGAAGCAGAGAAAAACAGTTTTAATTTTCCCGCCTCATCTTGGAACTCTAAAATAAGAAAAATTAAAACCGCGATAGATAGCTGTCTGGCTTTGAGACGATAGTAAGATGATTCAGGCCTGGGAGGATCTCAACTGGAATATTTGCTTTAGTAAAGAGCTCCAAATGTCTTTCGGGAATATCGACTTCATCATCTGCGCCGGTAAAAACCTTCAACGGCGGAGAAAGCTTCACTAGCTTTTCCATTAAGTCATCAGCTGGCGATGCCGCTTTAAGAAATTCTTTTGAATACGTGATCTTTTCCTGACCGCTGCGCATGGCTTCGGGCATATTGACGACAAAACTTCCATCCTCATTCGGAGTGATCCAACCACCGTAACTGGGATAGAAAGCCTGCAAATGAGCTGGTAGACGTGGCGCCAACGCTACAAATTTAGCAAACTGCTTACGCAACTCCGAAGTCGCTACTCGCAACGTAAAACCGCCACCGAGGGAATGACCCGCCAAGGTGATTCGCGAAATTGCCCGTTGCATTTTCATGTGAATGATCAACTCTTCAAGATCGATCTCAAGTTGATTTTCAGGAATAATATCGGAAATGCCCAGACTCGCACCATGCCCACGAAAATCCGGAGTCACGACATTCGCAACACCGGATTGCGCTAAAGCCGAAGCCAGTACGCACATATAGCGACTGTCGCTTCCAACACCGTGATACAGAACAATCAAGTCCTCGCACCAGGCAGGATACATACGATAGGAAAGTGAGGCACCCTGTCGCGTTTTAAAAGTTTCCAAGGGAGCTAACTTTCCCAGTGGAATTTTAAATGTGCGAAGATCCAGGATGCGGCCCTTCATTATGCCAGGGCCTCTTGTTGTTTTTTGCGAGTGTAATATTCGTAATTACCTTCGTAGATACGGATTTGGTTTTTATCCACTTCAAAAACGCGTGTCGTGATTTCTCTTAAGAAGTGGCGATCATGGCTTACGATCATCACAGTACCCGGAAAGTTCTTGATTGCTTCCAATAAAACCTCACGAGACTTGATGTCCAAGTGATTCGTCGGCTCATCCAGAATCAAAAGATTCACGGGCTGAGCTAAGATTGTCGCCAGAACAACGCGTGACTTTTCACCACCTGAAAGAATGGAGATTTTCTTTTCAGCCTCTTCACCCGAAAATTTGAACGCGCCCAACAGACTTCTAACAAAACCTAATCCTGCGTTTGGCATACGCGCATGAACTTCATCTAAGATCGTCGACTTCGGATCTAGAACATCCAAAGAGTTCTGACTGAAATAACCGACATTGATGGAAGCTCCGATATTGACGGCGCCATTTGTAGGCTCTGCATGGCCTGCGATAATTTTTAGAAGCGTCGACTTACCCGCCCCGTTCACGCCGACAACCGCAATGCGGTCCATACGCTTCACTAAAGCATTCGCGCCAGAGAAGACTAATTTCTCTTTACCATCATCCCGCTTCCAGATTTTAGAAAGCCCTTCAAACTTCACGACCTCATCACCACCGCGAGGAGGTACCGGCCATTCAAATTTGATTTCTGCTTCTTCAGGTGGAATTTCAATGCGATCAATTTTTTCTAACTTCTTCACACGCGACTGTACTTGAGCGGCGTGAGATGCACGAGCGGCGAAGCGAGCAATGAACTCTTCTTCTTTTGCCAACATGTCTTCTTGGCGTTTCGCCGCAGCGATCAATTGTTGCAAACGGATCTCGCGTTCTTTTTCGTAGAAATCGTAGTTACCGCCATAGACGGTGATTGTTTTATTCGCGATCTCAACAATTTTAGTGACCAGGCGATTCATGAAATCGCGATCATGGCTTGTCATCAAAATCGCGCCCGGGAAATTGCTCAACCACTCTTCAAGCCAGATAATAGATTCAACATCCAAGTGATTCGTCGGCTCGTCCATCAAAAGAACTTCAGGATTCAAAGCCAGGATTTTCGCCAAAGCGATACGCATCTTCCAACCGCCTGAAAAGCTGTCCGTCGGACGGTGGTAGTCATCAGGGCCAATGCCCAAACCAGTTAAAATTTCTGCTGCCCGAGACTCAAGATCGTAACCACCCAAGCGTTCAAACTCCGCTTGAAGCTCACCGTACTCCTCAAGAATTTTTGTCATCTCGTCTGCATCCAGTTCCGGGTCCGCTAGTTTCGTCTCGCACTCTTGCATGCGCGCTTGCATATCTCCGATGTTGCCAACGGCGGATTTCACTTCTTCTAAAGCGGAGCGACCTTTCATCTCTTCGATGTTTTGTGAGAAATAGCCAATAACAGTGCGATCGGATTTAGAAATCGTTCCACCATCCACACCCTCTTCACCCGTGATGATACGGAAGATGGTGGTCTTACCCGCCCCATTCGGTCCCACCAATCCAATTTTTTCGCCGGCGTTGATTTGGAAAGAGCCGTTGCGATAAAGGATCTTGTTACCGTGTTGCTTAGAAATGTTTGATAAGTGAATCATTCTTTTTTCCTATCTAGTTCGCGTTGGAGCGAGTCCAGCTTGCGAGCAGAGCTCGCTGCACATCCTGCACGTCCGCGCGGATTTATATCTCGAAAATGGCGAAAGTGCGCTAAAAATTTTTAAATATTTTGCTTAGTTTGTGTGCACTTTCAAGAGTGTACACAAAAAAATAAACTTCGGGGAAAAATCGCGCAAGGAAGCTTCAAGAATTTCAAGCACTTCGCGAAATGTAGAGCGCCCTCACATGGTCTTCGTGTTGCTTTTTAAACCCTGCGGAGGGCTTCTAAGATGGCAACCACGATCTACAAAAGCTTCAGACACCATATACTCGCGACGACACTGTTTTCAACTCTGGTCCTGTCGATCGGATGTTCACAATCAGGGCAATTTCCCGTAACTCACTTAGGAGATTCAAACCAAAGTTCAGGGGTCGCAGAGCCAGCTCCCGAAACGCCAGACACTGAAGAACCAACAACCCCAACGACACCGGCTGAACCTGAAGTCCCCTCTTACAAAATGCAGGCCCTCGCCTGGGAAAGCACGAGCTACCCGCAACGCACACTGTGGTCCCAGCACTTACAAAAAATCATCGGCACGGACTGGAACACCCTGCTTGCGGGAGCCGATGATATCGAGGACTTCTGCCCGACCTACTACAAGCTCGACAACGATGAGCGCGCCAACGTGTGGGCGCAGATCTTTGTCGCTATCACGAAATATGAGAGCGCTTACAGTCCTACTTCGCGCATGCAGGAAACCACGATGGGAACTGATCCCGTCACGGGAAAACCGGTGTATTCCGAGGGGCTTCTGCAGCTCTCTTACCAGGACATCCAGTGGTCCCCCTGGTGTGAATTTGATTGGTCGAAGGATAAGTACCTCTCGGCCACGGACCCTAAGAAAACCATCTTGGACCCCTATCTGAATCTGGATTGTGGTGTCGGAATTATGGCCAAGCAGGTAAAAAATAAGGGGGCCATCGTCCTAAGCTCAGGAGTGTATTGGGCGGTGATCAAGAGAGGCGGAAGTTATCAGAAGATCAGCGCAATTCAGTCTATCGTAAAATCACTCGCTTTGTGCAAATAGTACATTTCATGTAAAAAGCCAAGAAATAGGGAGCTTTTGACCTCAAGATCGTTTATCTTCGGGGCCACTTATTCTGAAAGGTTCCCTTTAATGACTCCATTGACAACTGTCGATAGTTTCGAAAGCTTTGGTCTGAGCGCGCCGGTGATGGCCGCTATGCTGGACATGGGCTTTACGACACCGACCCCAATCCAACGCCAAGCTTTGCCTATCCTCCTAGCAGGAGCTCAAGACTTCATCGGTCTTGCATCAACAGGCACAGGAAAAACAGCCGCATTCGGTATCCCTCTTGTAGAGTCTATCGATGCTTCCACAAAAGACACTCAAGCTTTAGTGATGAGCCCCACACGTGAGTTGGCTCTTCAAGTCGCCGAGCAATTGACTTTGCTAGGTAAGAAAAAAGGCCTTCGTGTTGTGACGATTTACGGTGGTTCTAGCTACCGCACTCAAATCGAAGGAATTAAAAGAGGCGCGCACATCGTGGTGGCAACACCCGGCCGTCTTGTGGATTTCCTAGAGCAAAAAATTATCAAACTTCAAAACGTAAAAACGGTCGTGCTTGATGAGGCCGATGAAATGTTGAACATGGGTTTCAAAGATGACCTTGAGTTCATCTTGAAAGCCACACACTCTGAGGGCGAAAGCTCTCACCGTGCGGCCTGCCGTACTTGGTTGTTCTCTGCCACTATGAGCGGCGATGTTCGTCGTATTGCTGAAACGTATTTGGAAAGCCCAGAAACGGTTCAAATCAATAAATCCACGGGCACTGCTGACACTATCGAGCAAGTTTACTACACGGTGAAAGACTCTGCGAAAACGGAAGTCATTGGCCGCTTGCTGCAAACATTGCCTGAATTCTACGGCATCATCTTCTGCCAAACGAAAATGGAAGTGGCAGAGCTAGCAGATATTTTGACTCAACGTGGATTCCCTGCAGATTCTTTGCACGGTGATAAATCCCAACAAGAGCGTGAAGCGACTTTGAAAAAGTTCAAGCAACGCCAAGTAAAAGTGATCGTGGCTACTGACGTAGCGGCTCGTGGTTTGGATATCAAAGATCTAACTCACGTAATCAATCACTCTTTACCTTGGGATGCGGAATCTTATGTTCACCGTATCGGTCGTACCGGCCGTAACGGACAAAAAGGAACGGCGATCACTTTAGTGAACCCTGAGCAATTGAATCTTCTTCGCCGCGTGATGAACACGACGAAAGCGGTTCTTACTAAGGGCGTTGTTCCTTCTGCCGATGAAGTTGCGGGCTTAAAAATCAAAGACGTTTTAGATCGCGTCAGCACAATGCCTGCGGAAGGCGCCGAGCTTCAACTTGCTAATGACTTGATCCAAGACTTGATCCAAAGCGAAGACATCAACTTGCAAAACTTCTCAAAAGAAGAGCTTTTGGCTCGCTTCATCGTGGCTTACTTCCCGAAAGTGTTCGTGAAGAAAGACCAGATGCTCGATTACATGGGCGATCGCATTCCTCGCGAATTATTGCCTCGTGATCCTAACGACAATCGTTTCACTCGTGGTCGCAGCGATAGCGGTGGCCGCAGTGGTGGTGGTGGTTACCGTCGTGGTGGCTACAGCAGCGGTGGCGGTGGCCGTCGCTTTGAGCGCAGCGATCGTGGTGATCGTAACGAACGCAGTGATCGCGGTGGTGACCGTGCAGAACGTGGCGAACGCACAGAGCGTAGCTTTGCTCCTCGCGCAGAACGCCAAGAACGTGCGGAAATCAATCCCGTGACTGGCTACCGTCCTCGTGCAGAAGCTTCTGGTCCACGTCATGCGACGAAGCGTACAGAGCGTTCTGAGCGCGCTGAACGCAGCGAGCGCAGTGATCGTGGTGGTGACCGTGGCGAACGCCGTGATCACCCGGGCATCAAGCGTTTCCGCCCCGGAAAAAAGAAGTATCAAGACTAGTCTCACTCTGAGACGGTCGCTTTTTTCGGCAACCAACTGTTAGTGAGTTCGACAATGGGAAGGCGTGTATGCCTTCCCATTTTATTTTGAGATTTAGGCACCATGTTTGCTTTAGCTGTAGATATGGAGATGCCTATGAAAACTGCGACATTTATTTTTTCTTTTGTTTTCATGATGCTTGCGGCAAAAGCTGAAGCGACGAAACACTCAAGCACATCGCAATTCCAAGCCGGAACCTGCACTTCCTGCTCTACAAGTCAGAAAAGCGCCCAAGCGCAACTGCGCGACATTCGTAACACCATCACCGCTCAAGAAAAAGTCGAAGACATGATCGACGTGACAGAGCTCATGACCTTTGCGGATCAATGTGACAATTTCATCGATTCAGACGGTTTAGGATCCTGGGGTCGAACCATCGCCGAAGAAATGCGTAAAGAGCGCTATGAAAACCTTTATCACGCCACTCCCGACTTACTCGCGGCTTGCCCGGCGTTCAACTCGTTGAATGATAATGGAAAAGAGATGGTGTGGGTAATGATCATCAATACGATGGTGCATCTTGAAAGCTCATGCACGAAATCCGTTACGGCGCGCGGTCCGAATGGAACTTTGAAAGGTCTTTTACAACTTCACAAGGGTCGTGAACAGGTTTACGCAGAAGGTTGCCGCCGTGGCGACGCCGATTCTCCAGCAACAACATTCCGCTGTGGTCTTTCCATGTTAGATAAACAAATGGCTTCGCAAGACGCGCTTTTCTCTCGCAAATCTTATTGGGATGTATTGCGCCCTCAGGCGCGATCTCAAAAATACAAGAAAGTACAAAAAGCAGTTAAAAACTTGGCGTTCTGCAAATAATTAAAACGAAAGCAACGCCGTCTTCAAATCGTCTGCGACTTCGAGTCCGCGGACGACCCCCATACGAATCAATTTTTCTTTGAGACTTTCGCGCAAAGAAGCCAGTCGCAGATCGGCAGGTTTGGCGCGAATTTCTCTTTGCATTTGCGCTAATACCGGAACCGCATCGAGGCTGATCGCGTCGACATCCTGAAAATAAATCACCACACGACTGAAATCCTTCTTACCCAAAAGTTCTTGGCGACAGGCTTCCAAAGCCGGGACGACTTGGCTTGTTATTTCTCCTGTTAAAGAGACAACAAGCATGTTGTTTCTTTGGTTAAAGGCATACTGAAACGACTTCTGGTCTTCCAACGTACAACTCCCGCGAAATCGATGCTTTTTTATCTAAGTTTTTTACAATTTTAACATAGCTCCCCATGCATTAAAGTTTTCTCATTCCTGTATCTCACGATGGAACGAATACACGAGGCCGATTTGGGACCCCATGGTAATTTGGGACCCGAATAAAGACGTGTTTGACAACCAGCTCGGTGGCTAATAACTCTGTGGGTCACATAAATGAGGGAGGGATCCTTTAATGAAATTTCTTACTCTGATTCTGACATTCTTCTTAGTGACGACATCTGCTTTTGCGGCTCCTAAAAAACAACAAGGGCCGGTGAAGATCAATCCTACAACTTTACGCCAACTTTTCTTGTCTCGTAATATCGACATCGCGATTGCGTTGAACGAAGTGCAACAGGCAAAGACACAAGTTTCGATTGCTCGTGGCAACCTTCTGCCTTCTGTGAATTTAGGTGCCGTCATTTCCAGCGGACCTAGCTTCATGCTGACGTCCGTAAGCATGCTTTTACCTTTCCTTATGCCAAGCAGCTGGTTGGACTTAAAAGAAAATACTTACCTTCTTCGCGCTCAAGGGACGTCTTACTATCTTGCGCAGTTGAACGGTTATGCTTCGGCTTACTCGATCTACTTGACGGTTCTGGGTGACATCGAACTTCGCAATGCTCTTCAAGCTCAATACGAAAACTACGAAGAGATCGCGGAAGCTCTGCGCTTGCCTGCCGAAGTGGGCATCATCCGTAAAGAAGAATACTTGCAAGCGCAAGCTCAAGCGAAGAATGCTTTGGTGCAAGTGTCGCAAGTGGATGAGTTGATCAAAAGAGAAAAAGCGTCCGTACGTCAAATGCTAGGTCTTGAGCTGACTCAAGAAATCGTTTTTGAGGGAGCAACTGTTCCTTCCTCAGCAGCTGAAAGCATGACTCCGACCGCTCTACTAGAGAAAATCCACGAAAGCTCGCCAGAGACTGTGCAAATGAATGCGATGATCACTGCGGCTCAATACAACAAGTGGAGCAAGGCATTCAGCTTCTTGACGGGAAGCTCTTTAGGGATGAACCGTCCGGCTTCAGGGGGGGCGTTCAGCTCTGTGACTTCAACGGGCTCTGTGAACATGGGCTTTGGTTACTTCCCAAGTCTTGAACTTTCAAACTTGAATGTTGAGCAACTTCGTCTTCGTAAAAAAGAGTTGCGCTATGACCAAGCGGCTTTGATTGAGTCGACTTTAGGAGCTTTGCAAGAGGCTCACCGTCAGTATCAAGCGGCTTCTTTGGCGGAAGCGAATTTGCGTGAAGTGTACGATGCAGAATACAAGCGTTACCAATTGGGTATCACGGACATCTTGCATGTCCTTCAAGCAGGTAATTCTTTGACGACAGCTCTTTTGAATAAAGTGAAAGCGACGACGAATCTTCACACACTTCGTATCAGTCTTCACCGCATCATGATTTCAGATCAATTTGCAAACATTGAAAAGTGTACGATCGAACGCCAAGGTTCTGGCGGCATCAAAGGGAAATTGGGTCGTATCTTTAAACCAGAAAAATACCGCGTGTCCTTAGACGAAGTCTGCGGCAATTAATTTTAAAAAGTTCTAGTGACCTGTATTCTAGAACACGGTTTAAAAAAGGGCTCGTTGAGAGCCCCTTTTTATTATTGAACACCTGAAGACGACGAGCTGTCTTGTTTAGGCGGACGTCCTCCGTGGCCACGACCAAATTTCGGTGGCTCAAAGCCTTTTTCCTTTAAGCAAGCATCCATCTGCGCCCGTGTTTCCTCATCCAAGGCTTGGGGTCTTTCGCCTTGAACTGGAGCTGGCAATCCCAATTCTTCACGACAGGCGTCGAAAGCGGCACGATGCTCTTCATGCGACTTACTGCGCGCGCTGTCTGCTTGCTGTGCCAAGGCCGGAGCCGAGAGTGCAAGAATAACACTTGTGGCGATATAGAGTTGAAGGTCTGCAAGGACTTGTCTTCGATTTTTCATAAGATTCTCCTTCGTTTGCTAGGATGAGAATAGACAGACACTATGGAGGCAGAGTGGAAAAGTCTCATTTCAAGGCGACCTTCTTCTGCCAATCTAGACCTTTATAATTAGCCAATAGTTCGGCACTTCATCGAACTTTGTAAGGTGATCCTTATTTATGTCATAATGTTTCAACATTCCAAAGAAGGACGACAATGAGATCTCTGATTCTGATTTTACCTGCGTTGATACTTGCGGCGTGTACGACGACTCCTAAGAAGGAAGTTTCGACTCCCCCGCCCGCTTCAGAACCCGTTGCTGAAGAAACTACAGCTATTGATTACATCGCTATCCAAAGACACCTGCAACTTGAAAGAGACCGCGATAGCTTGGGCTTTTCCGAAAAATCTTTTAATACCTGTGACACGGGCTATGGCTATTCACGTTCACAGAACTGCCACAAAGAGCATTTAGTTGTGATTCACTTCCGTCTGCTCTGTCGCGATTCTGAGGGCACTATTTCGACGGTTCTTTCAGAGGAAGACCTACAACCCTTGGGAAGCCGCAATGTGCGTTGGAATCTAAAAGGCATCCAAGGTGTGACCATGACCGACAGTCAAGGTTACGGACAGATCGTCACGGCCGCCGTGCCTTCGCAAAGAACTCAACGTTTGAAATTAGCTGTGGGTTCTCAATTTCTTTATATGCGCGCAAACGAAATTCAGAAAGTGATCACGCCACAGCCTTGGTGCAATTCGTACTAATCTAACGAATCAGGCTGAGCTCTTCATTTTTCTGCTGCAAATTCGACTCTAAAACACGGATCTGCTCTTGTTGTCGACGTACATTTTCTTGAGCTTGTCGAATCTGAGAACTCAAAGTGGATTGATTGCTTTGCGCTTGGGATTGGACTTGTTGCAACTGAACCATTTCCTGTCGTAGAGCTGCGATTTCATCACGAATATCTAAACGTGTTTGTTGAAGATCCTGTAAAGCCTGTTGTTTTTCGGATTGAATCGCTTGCGTATTTGCGAGTGCTTGGGCTGACACATCTGCGCGCTGCTGCTTTAAAACCTCGATTTGCTGTCTTTGAGTTTCTAAAAGCGTTTGAAGTTCAGAAAGCCGTGCGGTTTTTTCGTTGATGTAGTTCCCGTTGTAGACCCAGAAGGTCCATTCTTGCTGAGTTTCACGAACAGCGGCTTCCATATTGCGAATATCCTGATCCAATTGTTCTTTTAGCATCTGCGCCTGACTGGTCTGATCTCGCATCAAATCGGAAGCATGCTGGTTGATGTCTTCTTGTATACGATCAAACCCTTGGAGATCCTCTAAAAAATCCTGAATCTGATTGGATGTGGATCGCAATTGAGTTCCATAGGATCCTTGCGGTGGAATGGCGGAAGAATTATTGGGGTTCTGATTCTGCATGCTATTTTGAGTGCGGGCGCGAATTTCTTCTAAAAGCCTTTGCTGATTTTGAAGTTTAGTTCTTTCATCACTGATTTGCTGCTGAAGCACAGTGATCTCGGATTGCACACGAGCGCGTTCTACGGCTAAGTTTGTTTCGGGCACGGCAGCGACAGTGCGTGTCGGACGCTCGGCCTGTTGCAGGATCAGACTTTGGGTCTCACGCATTTCACGATTGACATAGAAGAGCCACACGGACACTCCGACGACAAAAGCGATAATGGCGTAAAAAAGATTTTTGCGTGTCATATAAAGAGTTTAACTGAAAGCGATTCAAAAACGAATGCGGCCACCCTAGACACTGTTTCTATACATCTGGCATCGACATGTCCGCGATATAAAATGGGCGTATGAACACATATCACACACACGAAACCCACTCTTATTGGATGGACTCGGTGGAAATGCCACCGACCAAAGCTTTGGACAAAGACCTTATGGTCGACACATGCGTGGTCGGCGGAGGTCTGGGCGGATTGATCACGGCCTATCTATTGATGAAAGAAGGTCGCTCTGTCTGCGTTTTAGAGGCCCACGAATTAGGAAGTGGGCAGACCGGCAGAACCACGGCTCACTTTACAACCGCCCTTGATGACCGGTACTTTGAAATTGAAAGACTGCACGGTGAAGAGAAAGCTTCTTTCGCCGCTGAAAGCCATCAGGCTGCCTTAGATGAAATCGAACGCATCATCAAAGAAGAAGGCATCGAATGCGAGATGCAACATCTTGATGGATATCTGTTCCTGGCCGAAGGCGATCATCTGACTACGCTAGAAGATGAATTTCGCGCGGCCACCCGCGCCGGTCTTATAGTAAAGCTCGTTCAACAGCCTCCGTTAGGATTTGATTGCGGGACTTGTCTTTGCTTTCCAAGACAGATTCAGCTTCATCCTTTAAAACTCTTACGGGGACTGGCTGATACCATTTTAAAAAAAGGTCAGGCGATTTTTACCAACACCGTCGTCGTGGACGTACAGGGTGGAGAACAAGCTTCAGTCACAACTCGTGATGGGCACACCGTGCGCGCGCAGAACATTGTGGTGGCGACGAACTCACCGATCAATGACCTGTTTGCGATTCACACAAAACAAGCACCTTACCGCACATACGTGGTGGCTGGTCTTATCGCCAAGGGGCGCTTCCCTCATGTGCTTTGTTGGGATACCGGAGATCCGTACCACTACATTCGCACGACGCCTTACTCAGTCACTCACGATCTTATTATCGTCGGCGGTGAAGATCATAAGACGGGACAAAACCCCTACCCTGAACATTCTTTGAAAAACCTCGAAGAGTGGGCACGCACACGCTTCCCTATTGAGTCCGTGCGCTATCGTTGGTCGGGACAAGTGATGGAGCCCGTCGATGGAATGGGATTCTTAGGGCACAACCCCATGGATAAGAACAATGTCTATATCATCACCGGCGACTCGGGAAATGGCATGACCCATTGTGTGGTCGGAGGAATATTGATTCGGGATCAAATTATGAATCGTCCCAACCCTTGGCAAGAGCTGTATGATCCAAGCCGGGTGAATCTCAAAGCGGCCAAAGAGTTCATCTCTGAAAATGCGAACGTTGCCGCGCAATACACTGAGTATGTCACCCCCGATCATGTGAAGTCGTTGGATGACATTCCGGAAGGCGAAGGCGCCGTAGTTAATTTAGGACTTAAAAAAGTGGCGGTGTACAAAGACGAAGTGGGACACTTGGAGTTTATGTCTGCCGTGTGTCCTCACCTCGCGGGGGTGGTTCACTGGAACTCTTTAGAAAAATCCTGGGATTGCCCTTGCCACGGTTCAAGATTTGATTGTCACGGTAAAGTGATCGAAGGACCGGCCTTCGACGATCTGACTCCCGTCGGTCATAAAGACAAGCCGAAGGAGCAAGACAGTATCAGCCCTCCACCAGCCTGATACCATCGTCTTCAATCGTGATCAGGCGCTTTTTATAAAGGCCGCCTAAAGCCATTTTGTATTTCTTTTTGCTAACACCAAAAAGCTTATAAATTTCTTCAGGGGCGGTTTTCTCTGTCAAAGGAAGAAAGCCGCGTTTTTCATTTAAAAGCTCCAAGATTTTTTCACCGATATCGTCAGAACCTTTATGTCCTGTTTGTTGTAAGCTGAGGTCGACTTTTCCGTCGGGACGGATTTTCTTGATATACCCTTTTAACTTTTCGCCATGATACAGAGGTTGGAAAACTTCGTTTTCGTAAAGAATGCCCCAGTGACGGCCATTGATCACGGCCTTGAATCCCAAATCAGTTTTGGCCGCGATAAAAAGATTCACAGCATCACCTTCTTTGTAATCGCCGGGCTCTTTATCAATGAAACGATCTAAGCGCATGCTCGCCGTAATACGATCGGTTTTATCCAAGTAAATATGAACCACAACATACTGACCTACGCGCAGTTCGCGGGATTGTTCACTGTAAGGAAGAAACAAGTCCTTCGCTAAGCCCCAATCCAAGAAGGCACCGACTTTTTCGATGGCTTTGACTTTAAGGTGAGCAAACTCTCCCACTTGCGCAAAGGGCTCTTCGGTCGTAGCCATCAAGCGGTCTTCAGAGTCATAGCAAATAAAAACTTCAAGCTCGTCACCAACTTCACACTGATCCGGCATATAACGTAAGGGAAGCAGGATCTCTCCATCATCGCCGCCATCCAGAAAGACACCGAAATCCGCATGTTTGACGACCTTGAGTTTGTTAAAATGACCAATCTGTACCACGAGCTTATGTTCCTTTAATTTATGGCGGACTATAACCGAAATTCCATTTCGGAACCATGGGAATTCTGCTATGATGCCGTAAATTCATCCCTTTCTTCACGGTGGCCTCATGGACATTCTTAATAACTCAAAACCTCTTAAAGCTGTTCTCGTGGGTGTGCAACTTCCGCGTGTTTCCGATGAAGAGACCCAAGGCTCTTTGGCAGAGCTTTCTCGCCTGGTAACCACCTTGGGATACCAAGTTGTGGGGCAAACCTCACAAAAACGCAGCTCTACCAAAAGCGCCACCGTCTTAGGTGACGGCAAAATGAAAGAATTAGCCTCTTGGACGGGCGGGACCGGCGTTGTCGGTCCGATGGTGGTGAAAAAGAAACACAAGGCGGCTTTGCGTTTTGAAAAAAATCAAGAGGAAGATGACTTTGAGATCGAAGATGATTTTGAAGATGTTCCTGAAGAAAGCGAAGATCTGTCCCTGGATTCTGCATCGGAAGTGCCTCGCGAAAAAGCCCAAGTGGTTATTTTTGACTGTGACCTGTCCCCTTCTCAACTTCGTAATCTGGAAAGTGCCACAGGAGCTCAGGTCTTAGACCGCACAGGTGTCATCATTGAGATCTTCAGCCGCCATGCGCGCACCAAGGCCGCGCGACTTCAGGTAGAGATCGCAAGACTTACTTATGTAGCACCTCGCTTGCGCGAAACTGCGGGAGGAGAAGACCGCGGTGGCGGAGGTATCGGCGGTAAAGGTGCTGGTGAGACTAGCATCGAGCTCGATCGTCGTAAAATCCGCGATCGCATCAAAGAGTTGAAACAAGAGCTTTCTGCGATCTCTCAAGAGCACATCACGCGTCGTTCGCGTCGTAATCAAGAAATCTCTGTGGCTTTAGTCGGCTATACGAATGCCGGTAAATCGTCTTTGATGCGCGCCCTGACTGGCAGTGAAGTCTTGGTGGCCGATAAACTTTTTGCGACCTTAGATACAACGGTGCGTGTTTTATATCCTGAATCTCGCCCCAAGATTTTGATTTCAGATACTGTCGGATTTATTAAAAAACTTCCGCATGACCTGGTGGCCTCTTTTAAATCGACATTGGATGAAGCAGCCAATGCTTCATTGCTTTTGTATGTTGTGGATTCTTCGGATCCTACTTTCCGCTCCCAATTGCAAGTTACGAAATCAGTTTTAGACGAAGTGGGAGCGAGCGACCTGGATAGCATCCTGGTTCTAAATAAAGTGGACCGCTTGTCTTCGGAAGAACGTGAAAAATTGCAGCAGGAATATCCCGATGCGATATTCTTATCCGCACACAACAAAGAAGATGTAGCCAATTTGCGTCTTCGTTTGATTAAGCATTTTGAAACCGCGATGATCGATGAAGAGATTCTTATCCCCTACGATGTTCAAGGTGCGATCGGAGAAATCCGCGCAAAGATGCGCGTCCTTTCAGAAAACTACGACAATCGCGGTCTGACTTTGACAGTTCGTGGACACGTGCAAGACATCGAAAAAATGCGTAAGAAGTTTGGTATCTAACGAAAGGTTTCACCATGAAAGACATCATTGAACTTTCTGTCAGCATAAAAGCTCCCGCTGCCTGGATTTGGAAAGCCCTTACTGATTCCACAGAATTAGAAAACTGGTGGAGTGATGACGTGGTCTTGCAAGCCAAAGTCGGCGGCTCATTTAAAGAACCTTGGGAAAATGACGAAGGCGAAAAGCAATTGGCTTCCGGCAAAGTCACCGCCGTTAAAAATGAAAAACTGATCTCGTTCACGTGGAAAGAAAAAAATTGGCCCAAGAACGCCAACACACAATGTTCTTTTATTATCGAAGATAAGGGATCTGTTCGCACCCTGACCGTGAAACACGAAGGCTGGGACACCCTTCCTGAAGCTTTAAGGTCTTCGACGATGAAAGATTTCAAAGTGGGATGGAACTATCACCTCAAAGAACTGAAATCCTATTTGGATGACTAGGCGGAAGAGGCTCGGCCCCTCTTCCCGATATTGAAAAGAAAGATTCCCTCTTGATCTTTAAGTACTAAGTTTTCGATCTTGAGTTTGCCTTTTTGATGGCGATCCATTTCTTCCGCCACATAACGCCGATGACAGTCTGAAGCGTCGGCTTCATAGCATAAAAGTGTCAGACCTTTCTTCTTTCCCAGCTTTAAAAGCTGCAGAATTTCTTCTTGCTGCTTCGGTAAGACCTTTTTTACGTAATCACGAAACATTTTTTCCCTCGTGATTAAATGGGTCTTTGCTTGCTTACGCCACAGCGTTGGCACACCGAGGCCGGGCATATGTGTGTAGGCAATGTCTTTTTTCGCAAGTTCTTCTGCTAGCTTTTTCTTCGAAAAACCACGCTTACGACTTAATGGATTTTTTCGTACATCCACGACGTGGGTGACACCTTTTTCCTTGAGCCCCTCTGTGAACTCATCAATATCGCAGCCTTCATAACCTACAGTGAAGATTTTCATGTCATTGATTATAAGGCTGCGCTGAAAAAAGAGCGATATGTTAAAGTGCGGCTTGCAGACTTAACCAAAAAGTTCTTGCCTGCCCTGGATATAGATACAAGTGCCCGTACTGTTCAGGTGATTCTTTCCAGTAGCGTGTATCCAGGACATTATCCACGGAAACGCGCCACTGAGTTTTCACATCCGCGATAGCCGTGTTGTAAGAGGCGCCCACATCCCAGCGAGTCCACGTCGGTAACGTCACAGTATTGTCGGCGGTCACAGCGCGGGAACCTTCTTGCACTAAGCGCGTGTTAAGTGTCAGACCCTTGATGTCGGAAACTAGGTACGACGCTTGCGCACGCAACGTGTGACTAGGAACATTGATCGGATTTTTATCATTAAGATTCTCTGCCACACTTGCATCTTTACGACGGGCTTTAAGAACCATGGCGCTTCCCTCAAGAAGCCATTTGGAAAGGCGGTATTCACCACCCAACTCAAGCCCTTGATGTTCAGCCGTTCCATCGACTTGGTATAAGGGCTTTTGATCCAGAATCAAAGGTCGGTCAATGTGAAAGACCGTAACAAACCAGGTGTTTTCTTCGTTTCCATGAAGGCCCACTTCATATTGATGACTGATCACATCGGGAACATACTCGCCAGCACGCGTGTAGTCCACTTTGTTCGGGGTCACGAAAGATTCCACACCTTGAGCGACGCTGGCATAAGCTATGAGTTTTTCAAAATCATACGAGAGCGCAAACCAAGGTAAAGTGAAGGCCTGATCGTGCGACACCGCCCGGCTGCCATCCGTGCGGATGCTTTCGCGATTAATCATGCTGTGGCGTAAGCCCAACCATAGATTCCAATTTTCGTATTTAAGATTATCAAAAATAAAAACATCTGTTGTTGTCGAATCGCGATTCGTTCCTTCATCTGTCAGTGCAGGGTCTTGAGGAAGCTGAGCCGTGCCTTCGACATTTCCCACACCCACATAGTTGTAAGCTTGTTTTTGCACGCGGGTTTGTTGATTTGCGGTCATGACTCCCACACTGACCTTGTGAGTGAGCGCAGCCGTTTGCAGCACTCCATCGAAAGACACTTTTCCAGAATAAGTCGCACGCTTTTCGTCATCACTGCGAAAATCATAAAGATCGTAAGTTCCATCAGAGCAATAGCGATCGTAGTTATTTTCGGCTGAACACCCGTACGGATAAGCCAAGCGATCATCCGTGACAAGATTCTGGAAACCGGCAACTGCTTGAAGATTCCAAGAAGAGCTGAAACTGTGCTTTAATCCGACGCTTCCGGCAACTCCTTCAAAGACCACGGGTTGAGTCCATTCTTGATTGTTCAAATTCAGTCGTGGATTCACCGGATCCGGAAGTCTATTTCCTAAAAGACTAAAACCCGCCTGACTGGGTTGGGAACGGCGAGACCACTCCACTTCCGTCTGTAAAAGGCTTGCCGAAGACAAGTTCCAATCACCCGAAAAAGAAACCAAAGAACGGCTGCCTTTTGCATTTTCTAATTCCGGCGCCAGATTTTCTTGAGCCAGGTTCACTCGGTAACCAAACTGAGGGGCCGAAGAAAATCTTCCGCCAACGTCAGCCGCCGTTAAAAAACTTCCCTGCTCGCCGACTTGCATCTTCACTGCACGCAAATCTTTGATGGTGGGTCTTTTCACCTTGTAGTTCACTACACCACCCGGACTTGACACTCCGACTTGAGCCCCACTTAAGCCCTTTAAGATATCGATTTGTTCTTTATTCTCTAGAGCGATAAAAGTCTCTGCGTTGATGGGAAGATTTTCGCGTAAATAGCTCGTGCGATTATCCAAAGTAAAGCCGCGGATGGAAAGCGCGTCCCAGTACCCAGCGGCATTGTAGGAATCAGACGCCGAGGCATCTAAAGTGGTGATCTCTGAAAGCCTTTGCACATTGTTTTCTTCTAATTTCTTGGCAGATAGAATATGCAGCGAGGCTGGCAGTTCTTTGACCGATACGTCAAAGAAACCACTGACTTCTGAATCCGCCACTTGACTGTCTGAAATCATAACGGAAGAAAGAGTCGACTCTGACAGAGTGGTCGTCGTCGTTTCATTAGCAAATGAGTTTGTGGAAAAAAAGAGCGTCAAAAAACCGGCGAACGCCAGCATCGATATCTTATTCATAACCTTCCCTGCGCGAGCATTATCTCTATCAGGTTCAAAGGGTCATTCTCAGCCAGCAACCCCCATGGTCGCTAGCACCCCTAGTTGCCTGGCAACTTCGCGCAGAACAGGTTCTTTAGTCAAATAAAAAATACCGCTACTTTAAACCCAGAAGAATATCGAAGTCTTCTTTGCTTAAAGCACCTGATCCTGGGCCTAATTCTCCAGCAGTTTCCGCCGCTGAGAACAAGGACTGAAACTTTTTGTCTTTACGGCCTTTGAGAAGTTCAATTTTTTCTTCCAAAGACTCGTGCATGATGTAACGGAAGACTTGCACCGCTTTATTTTGACCTAAACGATGCGCGCGGTCTGTGGCTTGGTTTTCCACAGACGGATTCCACCAAGGCTCTAAGTGAAAGACATAGCTGGCCTTCGTCAGATTGAGGCCCACCCCACCCGTTTTTAAGGTCATAACTAAGACGGCACCACCTTTAGTGGCGTTGAAATCCGCTAAAATTTTTTGTCTTTGTTTTGTCGGCACTCCACCATGTAATGCAAAAACCGGAATATTGGATTTCTTGAGCAACTCCACAGTGTGTTCCAAAGTTTGAATAAACTGCGTGAACACCAAAGCACTTTCACCGGATTCGACAACTTCTTGCAAAGAATCTTGAAGGGCTTCCAATTTCGGTGGCACACGATCGTATCTGACATTTGGAAGAGCCGCGGGATCCGAACAAGCTTGTCTTAAACGCAAAAGTGCCGTCAACATTTGCAGTTGCACGCTGGCTTCGGCTTGAGTCAATAAGCTTTCTTGAACCCGCTGATTGTATGATAAAGCGATATCTCTATAAATTTCGCGCTGTCTGTCTTCAAAGGCGATACTCACCTTCGTTTCTTGTTTTTCCGGAAGCTGATCTAAAATTTCTTTTTTCGTCCGGCGCAAAAGCAAAGGCTTCATTTTTAATTTGAGATCTTCAATTTCTTCTCGAGTCACCATTTCCGTATTGACGAATTGACGACGGAAGTCTTCAAGGCGACCTAAACTGCCTGGCACCAACAAATCCACCAAAGAATAGAATTCGCCGTAGTGGTTTTCCATCGGCGTTCCCGTCAGACAGATTTTAAATCTCGCATTAAGGGCTCTGGCAGAGCTTGTACGTTTGGTCGTGATATTTTTTAAATTCTGAGCTTCATCAAAAATCAAAACTTTCCATTGATACTGACTTAAGAAGTCTTCGTTTTCCATTAAAAGACCATAGGTCGTAATAACGACGACGTCTTCTTTCAGTTCTAGCTTTTTACCGATGTTGTTTCGATCTTTAGAAGTGAAAACACGGAAAGGCAATTCCGGAGCAAACTTTTCCACTTCGCTTTGCCAGTTAAAGATCAAAGATGAAGGCACCACGATTAAAACCTGTCCCAAGTCTTCTTTGGTGCGCAAATCTTCAAGGAAGGTCAAAGTTTGCAACGTTTTTCCAAGACCCATGTCATCGGCCAGCAAAGCGCCCAGGCGCAGACGATAAAGATCTTGCAGCCACTGCACGCCCTTTAATTGATAAGGCTTAAGATGCGCTTTAATAGTTTTTGGAATGTGAATTTCACGGTTCTCTTGTCCGAGGCTGTCATAGAATAGGCAAAGTTTTTTCCATTCTTCATCACCACGAATACCCACACCAGAAGCCCGCAAAGCCAATAGCTCAAGGACTTGATGTCTTGGCAGTTGATACACCTTATCGCCGATGCTTTTCTTCGCCGAATCCTTTTTGCCTTTTTGCAGCTTCAACCAGAAGTTTTCCAATCGACGCAAAGATGGCATCTGCTTTCGAGGTACCAGGAACAATTTTCCCTGATACTCAATCACGCCGCCGCTGCCGAAGTTGCGCATATTCATGGGATCGATCTCTTCACCGCGCAAGAAGAACTTCGGATTCAGTTCAAACCAATTGATGTCGCGCTTTTCATCATCCGATTGAAGAATGAAGTCGACTTTAAATTCATCCTCCTGCAACTCTTGTAAAGGTTGCCCGTTGAAGTAAATCTGAAATCCAAAAGGAATCAAAGCCTGGAAAGTTTCTAGCGTCTCGTGCAAATGGGGCACATCTTTTTTCGCAGACGGCAAATGGAAGGTGCCTTTGGCCAAATAAGGATCGGCATCAGGGTCACCACTCCAAATTTTTGATAACAAGGAAGTGCGAGATTTTTTAAAGGCTTCACCATTCGTAGAAATAGCCCACTCTTTGAGCATTTCATAAATCAGTCGGAATTCACGCTCGACCAGGCCCTCTAAAGTCACTTCTCCTTGGTCTGAATAAAAAGACTCAGAAGAATTTAGAACTTCAAAAGTTTTACGAACAAAATCTTCAAAATTTGTAAGCACTGGTTTTGAACAAAGCTCTTCCAGTGTCATGTCTCGAGCTAACACAAGCCCTGAACCACTTACCAACAAAGTCTGCACCTTTTCGTGCAAAGCCATGAAGAGTTCTTCTTTAGTGACTTTTCGTCCATCAGACAAAGTGCCACCATCAAAGTGGTGATTCAAAATTTCGAAAACTAAGTACTGGATAATTCCTAAGTGCCTTAAGAGCTTTAAATCCCAGTCGCGTTTTAAACGACTTCGTGTCGCCACATCTTTTGCATCGGCATTAAGTAAAAAAGCCAAGCCCTCTGACATCGCTTGAAGATACAAGGTCGTTCGTGGGGTGAATCCCTTGCGAGATAAATCTTTCTGACCCTTGATGCGCGCCTTATGTTCAACGTAAAATTCGCCTTTGTCGTCCAACTGCAAAGCTATAAGGCCTTGCCCCGGTGAAAGTGTCACCGATGTCCCCGTCACCTTCGTGGGGATTTGGCGAGAACGCAGATATTTTAAAACTGATTTTGCTTCGAGTTCGCCGATAACGGACACAATGGGCATTTCACCGGGGTGATGCACCCAAGTGACATTTTCCTGAGAAACACTGTAAAGAACTTCTTCTAGCTGATTCCACTCCCGAAGCCATGGGTGCACCATCAAAGTTCCGCTTTCCGGGTCCAGGGCGACAGTTTCAAAAAACTGGAAGTTTTTCTTCGTTCCGCTGACAAGCTTGAAATCACATTCTAAATAGTCCCGCTCGACAAATTCGCAACGCCAATCCAGCTCGGTGCTAGGATCAAATTCAATATCTTTGATCTGCAAGGCACGCATATTCGTGCTCTTAGTTTGCAAATAAAGATCTATCTTTTTTTGACGAAGCTGGGTTGCCACGGTGCTTAGAAGCTGCTGCACAACCTCTTCCAGTTCCCGCAAATTTTGGCTGACAAAAAGATGTTCTTTTTGCTGAGTCAAAGGCCACTGATTAAAAGCAGATGTTTGTGACGCTTTTTGCGGAAGAAGATGGCGAGGCACCACGCGATGCAAAGGATGACGCAAAATATCTTTTGCACTCACTTGCATTCCGTTACTGAAGTTATAGCGAATCATGCCCGCCAAACGATTCTGTTCATTCACTTCATTGAGATAGAAATCCGAATAAGCGGTGAGCTTTTTTCTAAAAACCTCGGGCATATTCCAAAGCATCGGAGATAAAAGCTCTTTTTCTTTGTTGATGTCCTGCAAGCGGTACTTGCTAAAGTCTTTATCCAAAAAAGAATTTAGCGGAGACCCTTTTAAAAGAGGATGATCTTCCAGAATCAAACTTAACGAATCCAATTGGCAATCTTTAGGAATCGCATTGCGCGCCTCTGCCGTTTTTCCCTGGCTTAAAAAAAGAGGCGACTTAAGATCTTGCGCAAGCTTTAACAGAACCGGATTTTCTTCTTTGTTTTCATTTAAAGTCAAAGCCTGCCATAAAGTGACGTAGGCCGCCCACTTGTGTGCGCAGTTTTCATGTTTAGGAAAATGTTGGGCGCAGAATTCGCAAGAAAAATTCAAGGCGCCCTGATAGTTCATCTCTTCGATACGAACTTTAACACCCTTGTTAAGCTGGGCATCGTGAAAGAACAGCAGAAGTTGTAACGGCTCTTCGTCTTTAGAAAGAAGCTCGTAACCTTCAAGACCTTGATCTTCCAAAAGCCCTAAACCATCGACATAAGCCTCGCGCTCGCTGAATGGCACACGCTCTCCAGAGTCACGAAGCTGAGAAATTTGCAGTAATGTCAGTGGCGTTAAAAACACTTGGAATTCCTTTTTTTAACCCGAGCAAAGGGCATCAAACAGAATGGCAAACTTTTATTAAAAAGTCATCATAGAATCCTAGATAAAGGGCTCTGTGGCTGTGATCTCCGACAGAAAAGGAGCGTTCTTAGGATCATCTCCTCTGAAATCCTCTATAATGAGGTTGGTAATAAGGAGGCATCTATGAACACACTGCTTCGTGGTCTTTGGGCCGGAGTTATGGCAACAAGTTCGATGACGATTTCTCTTTTTCAGGCTTTTAAAAGTCTGCCCTTTTTACAAAAGGCTCCGCTTCCTCCAGCCCTTTTAAGCCGAGAGATCGGTGAAAAAACAGGCCTCGCAAAAAATCTGACATCGCAGCAGCAACAGATGTTCACAATGGTGTCCCATTTCGGTTACGGAGCTGCGGCAGGCGCCGTGTATGCAATACTTGCTTCGAAACTTCCGGGGAATCCTGTGATCAAAGGAAGTCTTTTTGGAGTGGGCGTGTGGCTTGCAAGTTATTACGGCTTAATTCCCAGCATGGGTCTTTCAACATCGGCACCGAATATGACTAAGAAAAGAAATTTTATGATGTTTGCTTCCCACATTGTTTGGGGCATTAGCTTGGGTTACGCAGAACAAGAACTGCGTCGCCGAGGATCAACAATGCTGGATGGAAGAAGAAATCCAGTGCTGGCGAAATAGGAGGTTTCCATGGTTGACAGAGATCGCACCCCCATCCCCGAATTCACGCAAATTTCCCGTGGCGAACCTTCGGAAAACACACGCGACGAAAACGAAATTCTGAACGATCAGGATTTGACCAATAAAAGCAATCTTCGTCCCGATGATGAAAACTTAGGTGCTAAAACACGTTCCTATGAACCCCTCGAAGATGAGCCGGGAGATTTCATGCGTGGTGAAGTAGATGTGAAGGAACAAATGGATCGCGCCGCTGATGCGCTGGACGCTTCTTTGCACGGCTATCAAAATCAAGGAGCTGAAGACAGCCCGCAAACGGAATTGGGAGCATCTTTTAAATACACTCCCGGAGGCATTGAAGAAGTCGCCGCCAAAACGGACGAGTATCTAGCGACTCATCAAAAACCTCGCAAAAAGGATCGCGACTTAAGCCAGTAATTTGTTTTCTTTCTTCGTGTGTGAGCACAAGTTTCGCACATCGGTGATTTTAGGAGCGAACTGAAAGTGAGATAATAAATAAAAAGGAGGCTGTATGGCTGAAATGAATAAACCAGGCTCTAAAAGAGATTCTTTCGCTGACAAAGTAGGTGAAAGCCTTGAAAAAGCAGGACGTAAAATTTCTGATATGGGTGCTCCGAAAGTGGGTCAAAAAATCCACGATGCTGGAGACAAAATGGAAAAAACCCATCAGAACCCACAGCATCCTGGCAAAGTTTAATTCAATAGATAGGGGAGTCGTTCTATAGGGGGATGGCTTCCCTATTTTTTTGGAGGTCACTTATGCAAACTGATTTCACCTTAAGCTCGCCTGTTTTTGAAAACAACGGCGAGATTCCTAAACAGTACACTTGCGAAGGCGATGATATGTCGCCGCCACTCGAATGGTATGGAGCACCTCAAGGTACGAAAAGTTATGCGATCATCGTGGATGATCCCGACGCTCCAGATCCTTCAGCTCCAAAAAGAACTTGGGTGCATTGGGTGGTGTATAATATTCCCGCAGAAATTCATGCGCTGCCTGAAAACTTTCATGACTTTCCGGAAGAAACTCAAGAAGTGCAAAACGACTGGAAGGCTGAAGGCTACCGCGGCCCCTGCCCTCCAGTTGGCAAGCATCACTATCACCACAAAATTTATGCATTGAATACGTTCTTGCCTCAGAATGGCATTCTTACCAAAGAGGATTTGTTGAAGGCCATGAAAGGTCATATTTTGGGTGAAGCCGATCTTGTTGGTACTTATGAAATGAGTCACTGAATGAAGGCACAATCACATCCGACCCTGGTCGTAAGCACCTGTGACGCTGAAGAATTATCCATCTGGGATAGTCAGGAAACCTGCGCACAGCACGAACGATTTCGTCACGTCTTACGAAAAGCGGGAGCCCAGGTGCTTGAAGTTCCTCTCGTGCCTGATGATTTAGACTCTGTCTTTGTGAAAGACAGTGCATTGCTGATCGATAATGGCCGTGAGCGCATGGCCTTTATGGCGCATCCTCGACATCATGAACGCAGAGATGAACAATACCATCGGGGACATGGCCTTAGAGATCTTGGTTTTCGCATCGCCGGAGAAGCTGAAAATTATTTCGAAGGCGGCGACCTAACTTTGCTCCCTTCTAGGAAAATGGCACTGGTGGGTTACGGGCAGCGAACGGAATATCGTGCCATTAACGAAGTGGAGGATTTTTTAGGTATCGAAACGGTACCTTTAGAACTTGTTTCTAAGCGTTTTTTTCACTTGGATTTGGCTTGCGCAGTTCTCAGTGATGGAACCGCATTTGCTTGTCGCGAGGCTTTTTCTGAAGAGGCCTGGGAACGCCTGTCAAATCTAACGGAGCTAAAAAGGCTCATCCCCGCCTCAGAGAAAGCTGCCTATAATTTTGGCTTAAACATGGTCGAAGTCGGTAACACCATTGTTTTAGGTGACGACGTAAAGGAGATCATCGATCAATTAGAGATGATGGGAAAAAATGTGATTGTGACTCCCTTGGATTGTTTTCATAAATCCAGCGGGAGCGCCGCCTGCCTTTCTGCTCGCGTTTATAATATGCCTTAAGTTTTAAAATTCCTTTTCCAAGCGAGTTCTGATATGTTCCCCGTCTATGAATCCGTTTAAAATTCTTTTTCAGGATGAACACTTCTTTGCGATTGATAAACCAGCGGGATACTTTGTCCATCCCCCTGAATTATCACCTTATCCCGTTCCTCGCGAAAAAATCTGTCTTTATCATCTTAGAAAACATTTTAACCAAGATGTCTTTCCCGTTCATCGTTTGGATGCTCCGACAAGTGGTGTCCTTTTGTTCGCAATGAGCCGGGATTCGGCGCGTGAATTAAACCGGCTTTTTGCAGATCGCAAAATGCACAAGACCTATCAAGCGGTTGTTCGCGGTTTTGTAGAAGAAGAAGGCCGCATAGATCTGCCCTTAGAAATTGATGAAGGCCGTGTGCTTGCGGAATCAACGACACTTTACAAAAGACGGGGCACGGTGGAACTGCCCTTTCCGGTCGGCAAGAAATATCCTACAGCCCGCTATTCTTGGGTGGAAGTCAACCCGGTGACCGGACGCTGGCATCAGATTCGCCGACACTTTGACAGAATCGCTCATCCTCTTTTGGGTGACATCGAGCACGGAGATTCCCATCACAACCGTTTCTTTCGCGATCACTTGGACATTCGTGGACTGTGCCTGAAGGCCACGTCGATTCGAATGCAAAATCCCTGGAGCCAAGAAGAGATCACCATTCGTACCGACACCTGTGAAAAATGGGACAAAATCGAAAAGCTGTTCGCACAACAGAGCTAAACAGTTTTATTTGCCATTTGCCAACATGACGAGAACCTAACTTCATTTTTGAACCAAGACTTGTTGAACTTGTCTGATCAAAAAGGGATTGGTTCATGAAAATCGAAAGAAGAAACTTTATTAAGCTGGGCCTTCTTCAGGCCGCCGCTCTGGGACTTACGCGAAAAGCAAATGCTTATCAAATTCCAAAAATTCTGCGCAGGTCAGGTCCCTCGATCTTGCAAGGTGCTACGGACGATACCAAGACACAGTTTTCGATAGTTCATAACAACACCGAGATCTTAGACATTTATGCCGTAGACTCTGGTGGACGTCGGCGCATTCCCGACTTTACCCGCACTGTCGCTTTTCGCGATCACACTAAAAAGATCACCAAAGTTTATTTTTCGTTCTTGGATGTCAACGAGACTTACGAGCTTCACCTGGTCAATGCCGTTACGCGAGAGCTTTTAGATCAAAGAGAATTTCAAACCCTGGATTTGAGCAAACCAGATTTAAGTTTCGCTTTGTGTTCCTGTATGAACGATCGCGAACATGCGCCAGAAATTTGGCAGAATATGGTTCAAAAAAAGCCAGATGTTTTGTTGTTCATCGGGGATTCTGTTTATGCCGATAGCGACTCTCCTCTGACAGGAGCCGACCCCGCTCATCTTTGGAATCGCTTCTGTGAAGCACGCCACACTTTAGAAATATACTACAGCCGCCGTCTGATCCCTATTTTTGCCACTTGGGATGATCATGATTTCGGACTGAACGACACCAACAGTGTCGATTTTAAATTCGTCAAAGAGTCCCAAGAAAATTTCCTCAATTTCTTTGCCCAAGATACCAGCCATTGCCATATTCTTGAGAAGGGTCCCGGCATTGCCAGTGCGCTAAAATTTTCGAATCAGACGATTCTGCTCTTAGACGATCGCAGCTTTCGCCAACGCCGTGGAAGTAAAGACCGCTATGCGCATTGGGGAAAAGAACAGGAAACTTGGATTTTCGAAAAAATCTGGGAAAACCCAGGAACTACATGGCTGATGAATGGCAGTCAGTTCTTTCCAAATGTCCCATGGAAAGAATCTGTTTCCGGGGATCATCCCGACAACTTCAAAGGCTTTTTGCAAGAGTTGAAACTGATTCCGCGTAAAGTTATTTTTGCTTCCGGTGATGTTCATTACAGTGAGATTTCTAAAATTGAAAAAGAAGCTCTTGGCTATGAAACTTTCGAACTGACTTCAAGTTCTATTCACAGCAGGAATATTCCTGGCTCACCAGATATTATACCGAACAACCGGCGTATCGCGGGTAATGGACAACGAAACTATCTTTTGGTCAAAGCGGCGGCAAGCAACGGCGGCTGCACTATGGATGTGACAAGCTTCGGAGTTGCTGGCGACGCCCGCTTCCAAATCAGCTTACAGGTGTAAGGGCTTCTTCATAAGCCCTGATCGTCTAGAAGTTCGACAGAATACGCAAATGCACTTTCCAGATAGGATCGTGTTAATATTTGTTTATGATCAAAGAACTTTGGAGTTCGTTTCCACGTTTGCTTGAACAAAGAATCAATGCCCTGCTGGATGAAGCTGAACCAAATCCGATGAAGGCCTTTCAGCTTTACAAAACTTGCCAGAGAGAAAATCTTTGGACGGACAGTTTTGAAAAGTTCTCGAAACAACTGGAAACCTTCTTTTCTTTGCCTAAAGCCGAAAGAAAAAAAAGTTCATTAGATGCACTTCTAGAGCGTCCCGTCGACGTTTTGGTATGGGAAGACTTCCACTTGAATTTCCGCACAGGTCTTGTCGACAGTCGTGCTGTTTCTAATATCGTAAGCTGGGCGCATCACCTGATGCGTGTCAGTTTAAAAAGCAATAGCAGCGTCATTTCAGCGGATGTTTTACAGCGCACCATGAATTACATCACCAACCCACCGCTTTATGAAAAAGCGAAAGACATCACCTTTGAAGATTTTTGTGCGGCCTGGAAAAAGGTCGTCTTTCAGCTATTTGGAAAAAAGCATGATGACGACCTCAATCACATCCTTAAAGAACTTCATTGGTTAAATACGCAGTTAAAACACGCCGATGCAAACAAAGATGTGGGAACTCGCTTTCACCCGACGATTTATTTAACTCAAACAGAAATAGACTGGGTTACCGACGTACAAAAAAGCGTCGTTGCCAACGTAACACTGCCGAAGTTTCCTCTTTCGCGTGGACCGCAGAAGCAACGTCTGGCCGATTTAGAAAGAGCCATTCAACTTTATCGCATTGTTCAAAAAACAAAACTCCCCGAGCTTTTGGTGCATCGGGAAAACATTCGTGTGACGATATTAGATAGATGCGCTGGACTTCTCAAAGAGTGCGCTCGATAAATCTATCTAGTCGTAAGAATCACTTCAATTAAGCCGGGAAATCTTTTTTCCAGTTCGTCAAGGCGCAAAGACACAAGCTTTTTCGTCCCGTCTTGGCGACTGCGAGTCACACCCGCTTCACGCAAAATTTGCATATGATGAGAAAACGTCGCCTTTGTCACGGAGTAGTCAAAAGATCCACAAGCAATTTCACCTTCAGGATCCTTCAAGAGCTGCTTTACAACGGAGAGACGCACAGGATCCCCGAGTGCTTTTAGCACTTGTTCCAAACTGATATCTTTAAGTTTCGGATGATCGATAGTTTCCATTGTTAGATAAATATCTAACATTCTTCTTGCGCCAACGCAAGAACAGGTTTATTTATTGTTCGATAGGTATCTAACAAATGAAGGTTCTTATGTCTTCCTCTGCTTCCTCCTCTCATTCGCTTTCTAAATCTCTTATATTGCTTTTAGGCCTGGCGGTCGGTGTTGTCGCCGCTAACCTTTATTATGCGCAGCCTCTGGTGGGGCTTATCAGCAAGGCTCTCAATCTAGATCCTTCTTTGGCGGGCTTGGTTGTGACTCTGACTCAAGTGGGTTACGGACTGGGTGTCCTTATGATCGTTCCCCTGGCCGATATTCTTGAAAATCGAAAACTGATTTTGACAATGATCTTGCTAACGACCGTTAGCTTACTGGGCTTGGCCTTCGCGACAAGTTTGATTCCCTATTTTCTTGCGGCCTTAGCCGTGGGATTAGGTGCTTCAACGGTGCAAGTGATCGTGCCTTATGCGGCTCACTTAGCGCCCGAAGCAACACGCGGTCGTGTCGTAGGAAGTCTGATGAGCGGATTGATGATTGGTATTATGCTGTCGCGTCCTATTTCGAGCCTTCTGACGGATTTATTTTCTTGGCACGCGGTTTTTTATTTTTCTGCCGCTTTGATGCTCTTACTAGGGTTAGCACTTTATAAACTTCTGCCCGAAAGACAACCTACCAATACGGGTATTCGCTATTCGAAGTTGATGGCATCCATGGGAAATCTGTTTGCAGAAACTCCCGTTTTAAGAAGACGCGCGATCTACCAAGCCTTCATGTTTGGCGCTTTTTCATTGTTCTGGACAACGACGCCTTTATTACTTGTTGAAGAGTTTCATCTTTCTCAAACAGCCATTGCTCTTTTTGCATTGGCCGGAGTCGCAGGTGCGGTGTCTGCCCCCCTTGCTGGACGTATGGCCGATAAAGGATTCAGTCGACAAGCTACGACCGTTGCTATGATTTCTGCGTCAGTGTCATTTCTGATAACACATATTTTTGCGCCAGGTTCGGGATGGGCGTTAGCTATTCTTGTGTTCGCAGCGATCTTATTGGATGCAGGCATCACGGCGAACTTGGTTTTGGGTCAGCGTGCGATTTTTTCTCTCTCGGCTGAGCTTCGGGGTCGCCTCAACGGTCTTTATGTTGCGACGATTTTTGTGGGTGGAGCCGTGGGCAGCTACGTCGGTGCGTGGGCTTATGCGCATGGAGGATGGATGCTCACTTCGTGGGTGGGTTTCTTATTCCCACTGCTCGCATTTATTTATTTCGGAACCGAGTGGTTGACGGGATTTCAAAAGGTCTCGCAATAACTCTGTCTTCTGTCTAGGTCCGGCCAAATATAATCTTTCACATAGCCGTCCTGTGTTAAGCTCGAGAGGATTTTAATCACTCGTCGCAAGACCTGGAGGCTATTCAAAAATGAAATTCAATGCCCTTCGCTATTTGATCTTGCCGTGGTTTGTACTTTTCTGTTCGATTATCGCGGCTTTGGTTTTAGATGGTACTGTCATTCGCTTTCTTCCCTTCGTTTATGAATATTACTTGGCACTTATTGGTGCGGGGGCCGCGATCTGTCTTTATTTTAATTTCCGGACTCTGACAAAAGCAGGAATCTGGATTGCGCATTCTTTGCCCACTTACTTAAGAACAAATCCTTGGTGGTGGTTTGCTCGCGCGGCAGTGGCCATTGCATTTGCTTACATTATTTATGGAATGGGAAAAGCAGATTGGGCTCCAGTCGTTTGGCAGGCGGCGGTGATTCCCGTTGTCTCTATGATCTGTCTTTTCTTCGCCATCCGCAGTCTGATGGGTCCTGTCCTTGTGTGGTGTTCACGCGTCGCTTTCAGCCGTATCTCAGCGTTTATCCTGAGCTGGCCCATTTTTCTTTTAGTTCCAATTGTGGCTTTATTCTTAGGAAGAACGATTTCAACAGCCTATCGCGAAAGTCGGCCCGATTTTGCGTTTTCTCAAAGAACCCTGATTCCGTCAGAAGAATCAGATCAGGCAAGCTCTTCGGAAGAGGCAACATCAGCTCACGCGATTCAAGCGTCCTCCCCTATCGCTATCGAACTTAAAAATGCCGTCGAATCCGGTGAATCCTGCAACGACAAAAATAAACTCGTGCAAAGAACTTTAACTGCGCAAGGTGATGCCGACTCGGTTTACTGGGCCATCAAGGCCGTGGGGTGCACCGAGATGAAGTCTGTTGTCGGACTGCCAAAACTTGCCGACATTATGCTAAAACATCCCAACTCTGTCGTGCGTGCAGCGGCGATCAGCCAAATGATGAAGTTTGGTGCAGCGAATGTGAAACAGATCGGCTATCTTTTAGTGAAACGCATTACTGATAAAGAACCCCTTCCCGTCATTGAGGCTTCTTCTTTGGTGATGTTGAAGCTCGGTGAAGAAGAGCGTGCTTGGGTTAGCAAAAGACTGACAAATCTTTTAGACACGCCGAAGACCAGTGCTCTGGCTTCAAAGATTTTAGTTTCTGAATTAAAAAAAGAAGACGTCGTTAATAATTTCGTCGCGACAAACTTGTCCGTAGAAAGTTCAGAAAAAGATCTCGCGATTAGCATGGTGTGCTCTTTGCCAGAAAAAGCACGTCACTTCAATGAAGAACAAATCAATGTCATTGTTGCCTCGATCAAAACGGGTGAAGCCGATGATCCTGCCGTAAAAGCACTAGAATGTCTTGGACCTGTTGGATTGACAGCGTTGCAAAAGGAGATCTTTGCCCCGCAACAAACAGATAAATCGTTAGCGGCGCGAGCCTTCGCTGAAGTTGAATGGAAAGACAGTAAAAGCGTTCTTGAAACAGCCAGTTCTTGTGTGCATGACAAAGAAAACGGTGTGCGCGAATGGTGCAGTCAAGCTTTAGGTCAATCTGGAGCCCCAGCGATTCCAAACATTTTGAAACTTCTAAAATCAGATGATGAAACAATGAAAGCTGTGGCAACACGCGCCCTCAGTTTTGTCGATGATCCCGCCGCAAAAGATAAGTTGATGGAAGAGCGTTCTAAAAATTCAGGTTGGATGGCCAACAAGAAAAATTTAGAATGGGCTCGTGCCATTGATCACGCCTTGGTTAATATGGAAGTATCTCAACACTAGACCTTACGCCTTTGCGAAGCTCCTCCTATCTTTGATTTTGGAGGAGGAGCTCTATGAAAGCCCTAAACGCCCTGATCGTCTGCATTCTTCTTCTTTCGACATCTTCGACTTTCGCAGAAAAAAAAGTAAATCTTCGTGGCATCTATGACGTCAAAATCTATAAAGGCCCGGACCGTCTTTACGAAGATCATGACGAACATGTCGCCACAGATCCAGGCCCCCCTGCGCCGCCCGATAAAAGCCTCCCGGATGACAAGGGACTTTGTACCTCCCCACGCGTCGCCAGTGATTGCTGCAACTATAAAATCTTGGATACGGTCGCCAATAAAGAAGTGACGTACAAAGGCCCCAAGTCTGTTTTTTCAAACGAAACCACCGCCAGAAATTGGGCCGCAAAACTGCACCCACAACTCCCCTTCTTTTTGCCTTTTGACGGCAATGAAGTTTCTTTGATCCAAGGCTGGTATTACGACAGCGGTGAAGCACATTCGGGAATTGATTCTTGGAGAGATTCTGTTCAAGCCGGGACGGATGTTTCTTTTGATGTCGTGGCTGTAGCTCCAGGGCGCGTTGTTACAAAAATTTGGGACAACTGGTTTGGCAATGTTGTCGTCATCGAACACGTGGCAAAAGACGGATCGAAATATCGCAGCATGTATATGCATTTAAGAAATGGATACACTCATGATATCAATGCCGCCAGTGCCATCATCGCTTTAGATCCCAATGCCACCGACAGTTTCGCAAAGTATGTGCGTTACACAAAAACTCACACCAGCAATCTTTACTGGGGTGAGGAATCTCACGCCATCGCGGTGAATGTCGGCGACTGGGTTAGCACTGGACAGTACATCGGCAAATCCGGCAACACCGGCGCCGGCGGCGTCGGTACGGGGCTGAATGACGACGGCACACCGATGGATTCTGTGCGCGCCAACAACCACCTGCACTTTATGTTAGCGGTGCCCAGTCCAAAAAATACCACTGAATGGGTTTTTCTGGATCCGTTCTCGGTCTATGCCCAGATGAACACAGGTTGTTATGCTCCGCTAAAAACAATCAACTTCCCTCGATTCTTCGCCCCCTACTTTCCTGATTTTCACAATGTCAGCTGGAGCCTTGTAGATTTTTACAAAGGCTATTACACGAACATGGGGTTGGGTTTACAAAGCCTGAGTGTTTACAACTCGGGGGGCTCCGTAAAAGCAGCCGGCACTTTTGATGATAAAGTGGGTTTTCCATGGGCCGCAGAAGGCTGGTTGAGTGCCAACGAGTTTAATAAAGCTATTCACGCTTATGATCTTAAAGGTCTGCTACCTCGCGAACTGCAAGTTCAAGTGCATAATGGACAACCGCGATTTACTGCCTTGTGGAAAAAGAATGCAGACCGCCTTCCCTACTATGTGTTTACAAATATGAACGATGCCGACTTCCAAACGAAGTACAATTACCTGGTGACTAATCAAGGATTCCGAGTGGAAGATTACGTCTCGTATCCTGTCGGAGGCACTCGCCGTCACGCGGCGGTTTTCGTACAAGATGGTTTGGAATTTCAGATGACCTATGGACTGGATCATCAGCAGTATTTAACAAAATCCAGCGAACTTCTTTTACAAGGTTGGAAAAGCACATCTCTCACAGCCGCCACCTTTTCTAAGGGAGATCGCTTCGGAGGCGTTTGGATGAAAATGCCCGGAGAATGGATCGCCGTCGTGGATATGACAAGCGATGTCTATCAAAGCAAGTACGACGAGATGAGCAATCAGGGATATCGCTTGTGGAAAGTTCAGTCTTACGGAGCGGGAGGCAAATTCGGCGCGATTTGGACAAAGTAATTCATCGCGCCTGTTCCAAGTGATTTCGCCAGAAATTTTAATATTACAGAGTCTTAAGAAGACTCTGTCGCACTCTTGTTAGAAAACAAGGGCATGCGTACTTTGATTTTTCTTTTGTTCCTAGCGATTCTTTCCTCCACCTGTAAAGCCGCTATTCCAAAAATTATGGTGGAGGACTCATGGCCTCCGTTTGCATTCAAAAAACAGGGAAAGCCCGCGGGCCTTTCGGTAGATCTGGTGCAAGAAGCCTTTCGTTTGGTGGATGAAAAACCGCAACTGGTGCAAGTTCCTTATCCAAGATGCCTGGCTTTAACGGCGGCCGGGAAATTCCCCGCTTGTTTTAATTCCGCTCACAGTTCCGAGATGAATAAAGATTTTCTTTTTCCTAAAGATTCTTTATTTAAAAGCCGCGGTCTCATCGTCACAAATTTATCACCCCTCGCTCGCGAGAAGATTGGTAAAGTCACCGATCTGGAAGGTCGAAGTGTGGCCCTGCCTACGGGTTTTCCGTTCGGTCCGCAATTTGATGAAAATAAAAAGATAAAAAAAATTTTTACGGCATCAGACTATAACAGCTTGCGTATGCTTAAAGCCAACCGTGTTTCCTTTATCGCTATCGACGAATTCGTGTACTACTATCTGCTGAAAGAAAATCCAGAGTTTCGCAATTTTTCGATCCTTCTACTTCTAACCGAAGAAGAAATTTTCGTCCACTTTGCCAAGAATGACGAAGGCCGTCTTCTATTAAAAAAATTTGAAGTGGGCCTTGCTAAACTAAAAAAATCCGCGCGCTATCAAGAAATATTAGAGTCCTGGATCGGCCCAATGAAAAAAGAGCAGGAACAAATCTTAACGAGCTTACCGGAAGCACCACCACTTTAAAAACCCCTTTGACCCTTTGGCGATTTTATTTGAAAATTGCTTTATGGCAAAGGAACCGCAAGAACTGAAATGGATAGAGAGCTTACTTCCTGAAGGCGATTATCGCAGAAAAGCGATGTTCGGCGGTTTTATTTACTATATCGAGGACAAAGCCGTTCTTCTTATTTTTGAAAGCGAAGGCGGCAGTCGCACTTACAAAGGAAAAAAGTACGACTTCGATCTATGGAATGGCTGCATGTTCCCGGTGGATAAAGAGTTTCAAGAACAGGCTCTGCAACGCTGTCCATTTTTAATTCCTCATCCAATTTTACCAAAGTGGCTTTATCTTCCGGTGCACACCGAGCATTTTGACGAACTTGCAACCGAAGTACTTAAACAAGTATTACGTCCGCATAGTTTTTGGGGAAGCATTCCCAAATCAAAATTAAAAACCAAGAAAGACCCTTTTCGCGGAATTCCCGACAAGATGGACACCACCCGTCCACGTATGTTTACAGACGAACCTGCAGAGGAAGTCCTGAAACGCGCGAAGAAAATTTCCGACCTAAAAAACCTAGGTGCGGAAAGCGAAAAACATTTTCTGAAGGCGGGAATAAAAACCCCGCAACAGTTCATTAAACTAGGTTGGAAGAAAACCCTTCTAAAATTGATCGCAATGAATCCGAAACATCGCCACAGCATTTATGCCTACGCGCTTATCGGAGCACTCACGAATAGAGAATTCAATCTGATCTCTCAGGCTGAAAAAGACGAGGCGCGCAGCTTTGTGCAAGGTCTAGCAAAAAAAGAAAAGGAACTGAAGAAGAAGGCCTTGGCTAAGAACACTCCCAAGAAAGTCACAAAAAAGAAGACAGCGAAAAAGAAGTAGTTATTCCGAAGAAATCCGTCGAATCGCGTTTTGTGGAATCTTGGTGCCATCGGACATCACCATGTATTCAATCTTATTTTCGGTAACAAAGTCTGTGATCTTTCCGCGGCAGGTTTTCACCTCTTCATGCGGCCCACCGTACGTCACCGTCACCTCATAAGATCTAACTGAGATTGTTTCCAATTCATCGGTGAAATCGCAAGTGATCTTTCCCTCAGGTGGTTTTAGGTCAATATGAATTTTTTGGTCCGATTTCCATTTCATAGCATTTTACCTAACTAGATTTAACAAAACATCTTAAAGAAGAACTCAACTGTCATCTTTTTAATGTTCTTAACGTCGTTAGCCGACACTTTCTTCATTCCAAAAAGCACTGGATAGAAAAGCTGACCTTTGATGAAAGCATGCATCTGCTCTGCAATAACCTCATTCGAAATCTTCGCTTTGATTTTTCCATCCTTTTTAGCCGATTCAATCCATTTTAAGAATTTCGTTTCCGACTCATTGAACTTCGCCAGATGTTTTGCGCTCAGCTTTTTACCCTTCATGACTTCACTTAAAACGATGCGAGCTGTTGTTAAATACTCTTCTGAAGTCAGAAGCTCGGCTTTTTTTTCAACGAGGTCTTTTATTTGTGATTCAAGACTTTCATTTTTTGAATAGACTATGGCAGGGCCTCCGCAAGCGACCTCCACCAGCTCTAAGACCATGTCATCAAAAACCGCCTCTTTGGTCGGATAATACTTATAAAGAGTTCGTTTTGAGACCTGAGCGCCCTTGGCAATGTCTTCCATAGAAGCGGCATCCAATCCCCACTTCATAAATTCGGCAACGGCGGCGTCCTTGATTTTCTTTGAGATTTCTTCTTTTAACATACCCCTGATTTTACATGGGTTTTTGTGAAAGTAAACGCTTTCGTTTACTTTTCTGTTGAAAACAGTCCGCATTCGCCCTAAAGTAAACACAACCGTTTACTTTGTGAGGTTTTATGAAAACGGCGTCCGTTCTTCTCACTTTGTTTATTGCCTTTGTAGGAGGCTTTTATATGGTAGGCTGCGCTGCATTTGGAACCCGTCCCGGAAAAGAATTTCAAGAAAAATTCGCTCAATCGCCGAATTACGATAAGAATGAAAAGGTCTTCGTCAACCGTCAGCAAGAAGCCATTAAAGAAATGCGCAAGCGCGCGATGTCTTTTTCGACTTTCAAAGAATGGTTTAGCAAGGGGGAAAATCGCACTCCGACCCAGCCCCTTCCCGAAGTGAAGCCAGACTTGGCCGAATTCTTAAAACCTTCGGACCATTTAAAAACAATCTGGTTCGGTCACTCCACGTTTCTATTGAATATGGATGGCAAAATTATTTTAGTGGATCCTGTTTTTTCAGGAAGTGCCGCGCCTTTTTCCTTCATGGTAAAACGATTCCAAAAAACTGTTTTAGATCTGAGTGATTTGCCAGAGATTGATTACATCGTGATCTCACATGACCACTATGATCATCTCGACATGACTTCCATTCAGTTCTTCATAGATAAAAAGGCCCGATTCTTAACTCCCTTGGGAGTCAGCTCTCACCTTGTCGGTTGGGGTATTGAATCTTCGCGCATCACGGAATTGGATTGGTGGCAAAAACACAGCGTGGATGGAATTGAATTTATCGCCACACCCGCTCAACACTTTTCAGGGCGCACCGGCCTTAAGGATAATGAAACTCTTTGGGCTTCGTGGGTGTTAAGAAGTGATAAGCACAATGTTTATTTTAGCGGAGACTCTGGATACGACGTCCACTTTAAAGAAATCGGTGAAAAATACGGTCCCTTCGACATCGCTTTCCTAGAATGTGGTCAATACAATGAAAAGTGGAAGGAAGTGCACATGCTTCCTGACGAATCCATGCAGGCTTACGTAGATCTGAAAGCGAAACGCTTTTTTCCCGTTCACTGGGGCATGTTTGTCCTGGCGTTTCATGCCTGGAATGATCCCATTTTGAAGTTGCAAGAGGCTTCAGTATCTAGAGGGATCAACTTAGTCACACCTCGTCTTGGACAAATCGTCTCCGTGAATGACGATTATAAAAATGAAGCATGGTGGTAGTTACGCGTTCCAAACTAATTTTAGATTGATCCCTGCGCCGGGTAGACATTAGCATCAAAGCTCTCAACCAAGGAGTATGATGATGAAATACAACTTCCGTCCCGGCGCTCGCAATCGCATTACAGATGTTGACTCTATTCGCGTCGGCCAAGCTGAAGATCAAAAAGCTTGGAGTGGTGTTTCCGTGATCCTGTTTGATAATCCCGCAGTGGCCGCGGTTGACGTGCGCGGTGGTGCTCCGGGTACGCGTGACACCGATGCCTTAAATCCAAGCTGTCTCGTGGATCGTGTGGACGCTATCGTCTTAAGCGGTGGCTCTGTTTTCGGCTTGGGTGCTTCCTCTGCAGTTACAGATACATTGGCCTCCCGCGGAATTGGATTTCCTATCGGAACAGCTCGCGCTCCGATTGTTCCAAGTGCGGTGCTTTTTGACTTACTCAATGGCGGCGATAAAGGCTGGGGAGAAAAATCCCCTTATTGGAACCTGGGACGTGCCGCTCTTGATGCTGCGTCTTTAGATTTTAAATTGGGTTGCGCGGGAGCCGGTTACGGCGCCAAAGCAGGACCTTTCAAAGGCGGACTAGGAAGTGCCTCTTCCGTTTCTGGTGACGGTTTACAAATCGGCGCTATCGTCGCCGTCAACTGCGTGGGTACGGCGGTGATGCCGGGCCAGTCTTCTTTCTGGGCGTGGCCTTTTGAACAAGCGAATGAAATGGGCGGCCAACCGATTCCAACATCTGCCATCGATTTTAATTCAGCCGCAGAAGCGTGGACAGGTTCGCCGTTAGACAGTCTGACAAATCAAGCCGGAGAAAATACGACTATCGGAGTCGTCGCCACCAATGCTCGCCTGACAAAAGCCGAATCGCAACGTGTAGCGATCATGGCTCAAGATGGATATGCCCGCTCGATCCGCCCGGTGCACACGCCATTTGATGGTGACACTGTTTTTGCGGCATCAACGGGAACCTGGGGCGCTGACATTCAAGAACGCGCAGACCTCGTGAATCGCATCGGCCTTGTCGCTGCGGATTGTTTAGCTCGCGCCGTCGCTCGCGGAGTTTACGAAGCAACTGCCTTAGGCGCCCTACCGGCTTATCGCGATGTTCACGGCAAAAATCTGCGAGTAAAGTAAAGGCTTCTATGTCTCTTCTTTCTTTTCCCTGCACTTATATGAGGGGCGGCACCAGCCGCGCCTTGATCTTTAATGAAGACGACTTACCGAAAGATCGCGCCCAGTGGGACGAGATTTTTTTAAGCGCTCTAGGAAGTCCCGATACTTACGGCAGACAGCTTAACGGCATGGGTGGGGGCATTTCATCACTCTCAAAAGTGGCTATACTGAAACCCTCCTCGCGTGATGATGCCGATGTCGACTATACTTTCGCGCAAGTTTCAGTGACGGAAAGAAAAGTCGACTACAAAGGCAATTGCGGCAATATCAGTTCAGCCGTTGGGCCCTATGCTGTTTTTAAGAAATGGGTTTTGCCATCGAGCTCTGAAGCTCACGTGAGGATTTATAATACAAACACTCAAAAAGTGATTCACGCCTACTTCCCTGTTAAAAATGGCGAAGTGGCTTTCACGGGAGATCTTGAGATTCCTGGAGTCAGCGGAACAGGCGCGCCGATTCGTCTTGAGTTTCAGGATCCAGGCGGAGCGACAACAGGAAAACTTCTTCCGACTCACAAGACACGGGACATTTTGAAATTATCCAATGGAAAGTCATTGGAGGTTTCAATGATTGATGCGGCGAATGCCTGTGTGTTTTTAAAAGCCTCAGACCTTGGCCTTCGTGGTGATGAGTCCACAGCGGAACTTGATCAACCAGAGCTTCTCAAATCCTTTGAAAGCATTCGCTTAGAGGCCTCCGTGGCGATGGGCATTGCTGCAAGTATTGACGAAGCAAAAAAATCTATCGCCATTCCCTATTTAGGTTTGGTGGCTCCTCGGTACTCACCCGACATGGATTTTTCTTTGCGCGTGATTGCCAGCGGACAACCTCACAAGGCCTTGCCCTTAACGGTGTCGTTGTGTGCGGCCGTCACGGCGAAACTTCCAGGAAGCCTGATTCATGAAACACTAGAAAATAAAAACCTCGATGAAGTCCGCATCGGCATGCCTTCAGGTGTATTAACTTTGAATGCGAAGGTGGAAGAACGAAACTCGCAGTACGTGGCTTTGAGTGGAAGCTTTTATCGTACCGCAAGAATTCTTTTTGAAGGACGTGTTTTCGTTTAGTTAATAGATCCGAAATCTCGAAGGACTTTTTCAATCCACGGAAGATGGAAGTCGATACGAGTGTAGATCACCGTGCCATCGCAAACATGACGTCTTTCCTTCGTCGTGCGAACTTTGCTTGTAACGCCAAAAACTTTCAGTTCGCCATTTTCATTTGTATAGGCAGGACCGCCTGAGTCACCGTGGCAACTACCGGTATCATCGGACTGGTCGAACTGGATTTCATCTTGTCTGTAGAAAGGCTTTAAGATTTTAAGCTGAGTTTTGCGAAGTGTCCCTTCACCCATTTTCATTTTTGGAAGACTGCGACCATATCCGGCAACGATGATTTTCTTACCCGCAGTCAGAACAGAAAAATCATTTAAAATACGGATCGGTCTATAGCCTGAAGGGAGGCTGCCTGCGAATTTGATAAGGGCGATGTCACGTTCTGGACCGAAGATGATTGTGTTCGTGTAGTGAGGCTCACGAAGAGCTTCGACCACCTTACGCGAAACCCCTTTAGAAATTTTTGTCCCGAACCTGATTTCCATATCCGACTTGGAACCCACCAAACAATGACCGGCAGTCAGCACGACATTTTTTGCAATCAAAGTCCCCGTGCAAATGGCTTTTTTCTGTGTGCTATAAATGCCCACGGTCGATTGAGCCATGCGCTCGTCACTATCGACTTTCTCTCCTCCAAATATCCCTGCACTCGCATCTGAAATGACAACGCTGCCATCATCCGCTGAAGGTGCACAGCCTACGAAAAGCCCCATAGTTAACAGTACTAAGAGTTTTGCCAAAGTCTTCAAAGGAACCGCCTTTACATCCTTTTAAAGGCGGTTCCTTATTTTCAACAGTGAAACTTATGTCATCGGTAAAAAAGAATCTGGTGTCTAAATAATGGTCCTAATGGAAACGCGTGGAACAATGCTGGCCGCGAATTACAACAAGTCCTCCAAAGATCTTTAGAGCGTCTAGCTCTCTGCATTTAAGCAAGATGAGTTTAAAACTTTATCTTTTTAAGACACCTAAGGTTTGGATAAAGAATTCCTTGTTGACAAAGTTTACATACCAAATAGTATGTAACAAAAGATCACTTTTAAGATTGGAGGATTTATGAAGCCCTTTGGTATTTGCCTTTGGTTTGATTCTGAAGCTGAGGACGCTGCAAAGTTTTACACTTCTATTTTCAAAGATGGTCGCATCGGGACAATTGCCCGTTTCGGTAAGGAAGGTTTTGAACATCACGGAAAGCCCGAAGGATCTGTCATGACCGTGGACTTCACTGCGAACGGACAAAAATTTGTCGCCGTGAATGGTGGACCCATTTTTAAGTTCAACGAATCCATCTCCCTGATGGTTTATTGCGACACACAGGCGCAGATTGATGAATACTGGGAAAAACTAATGGCTGGTGGTGGAAAACCTCAACAATGTGGCTGGCTGAAAGATAAATTCGGTCTTTCTTGGCAGGTTGTTCCTACGATCATGGACGACATGCAAAAGGATGGAACACCAGAGCAAGTCAAACGCGTGATGGCCGAAATGTACAAAATGGTGAAGTTCGATATCGAAACTTTAAAGCGTGCTTATAAGGGATAATCCATGAAAACATTTTTAGCCGTCTATTTAGGAACTGAAGAATCCACTCATCAAAAGTGGAAGTCGTTAAATGAAAAAGAAAGACACGATCGCGAAAAACAAGGTGTCGAAGCCTGGATGAACTGGGGCAAGAAACATCAGCTCGCGATTAAAGATAACGGAACCCCGCTGGGAAAAACAAAACGCGTGGATGCCAACGGCATTTCTGACACTCGCAATAATCTTACGGGGTATGTGATCGTAGAGGCGCCTAACGCTGAAGAAGCCGCGAAGATGTTCTTAAATCATCCGCATTTCACGATCTTTCCCGGAGATAGCGTTGAAATCGTCGAGTGCTTGAATTTAGAAGAAGTGATGAAAAAGAAAACGTAATATAAATTCACTGCCACGGTGGCTGTGAATTTAAGGTTTAGGGCTGTTCAATCTATTTTCGTCCGTAAGGAACGGCTCTGAAACCCACGCGGCTTTATCCTTGTCGTCTATATATAGCCCATGGAGCTATTTCGAAGAGTCCCTGACCCCAGCCCACTCTAAGGCCTGTTCGTTTTTTAAGTACGAACGCATCTGGATGATCTTTTCACCGCGGAAAGCAAAAACATCAGCGACATGTCCGTCGATCCATTCTGTTTTATTTTTCAACCTTACGTGAACATGCACAAATACAACGACCTTATCGCCGGCGACAAGAAAGCGCTCGGGATGACAGCTCCCTTCGGCCCACGTCGCACGGCCTGAGGTGATATGCGCTTTCATTTCGTCAAGTCCACGGTAAGTTCCACCCGTCGGTAAGTCTTCAAATTCAACGCGCTCAATGTTTGGATCAAAAAGCTTCATAGCTGCAGATATGTCATTGTTATTGAGTGCCTCATAGAAGGCTTTAACAGTTTCAACCTCGGGCGTCCGCATTGAATTTGGATGTGTCGACATGGCAACCTCGCTAATTCCTTAATGATGGTCGAAAAGGCTCTTAGGATCATCAGAAAAAAGTGCATCAACGCAACAGCTGATGAAGGACCGGGGGTCTCAGTATGAGGCGGTAATGCAAGGTACATCGCATGCTGGCTTGGTAATTCAAGGGAAAGTCTTAGCTATCCGAAGTATATCTCATGAATGTTCGGGGACGTAACTTAACAAGGTTCGTGATGGTCCTGTTTTGCTTTTTGGGGCTGACAGGATGTATCGGGAACATAACGGCCAATAGCTGGAAAACAGATTTATCTTCTGTCACTCCACCGCCCCTGCCTGCACCTTCCATCGTCATTACCGGACCCGCCATTTCTTCTGGCAGCAGCGCGACCTCTTTCGTGTACACGGTGACCTACACCGATGCGACGACGATCAATCTTACCAATGCAGATATTATTTTAGGCGGAACTGACTTCGCAGGCTGCAATGCTGTTGTGACAAATGGGACTACGGCGACCGCCACCGTCACTGTGTCAGGTTGTACGGGCGACGGCACCGCGAATATTTCAATAGCCGCAAACACCGCTCAAGATGCTGACTGCAACCAAGCGCCGGCTTACGGCCCCTCTTCCAACGCCAACGTCAAAAACTCTTTCATCGTTATCTTTAATACCAATAATACCGAGGGAGGTTCGTCGGCAAACACGGATGCCAGTTTCCCTTTGGCCGATTGGATCGGATACGACTTCGAAATTTCTTGGGGTGATTCTTCAACTCAAACGGTGAATAGCCCTGCCAGCGGAGGCCGCGTGATCACGCACACGTACGGTGCCCCAGGCATTTATGAAGTGAAAATGAAAGGGAGTAATCTTCCATGGCTGCAATTCTGTAGCGGCACTGACAAACTAAAAATCGTCGACGTCAAGCAATGGGGCCCCAATGCCTGGTGGAAGATGGAGTTCATGTTCGCAAACTGTAAGAATGTGCAGATTTCCGCAACAGATGCTCCCGTCTTAACGTCGCTCGCAAGTGGCTTCCGCGGACTTTTCCAAGGTGCTACGAATTTTAATAGTGACATCAATCACTGGACAACGACTGCCGTCACCGACATGAGTGATATGTTTGCCGGAGCAACGGCCTTTAACAAGCCTCTTGGCAATTGGGATGTTTCTAACGTCACAGATATGAGCGCGATGTTCGGCAGCGCCGTGGCGTTCAACCAAAATATCAGCACCTGGAACACATCTAACGTGACCGACATGGCATTTATGTTCTTCGAAGCAAGCTCCTTCAACAGCCCGCTCGCAAAATCAGGCAGCTCTTGGGACACGTCGAAAGTCATTTCAATGGCAGGAATGTTCGAAGACGCCGATGCCTTTAACCAAGACATCGGCAATTGGGTTTTCACCGGAAGCATGACGAACATGGATCAAATGTTCTTAAATGCGGATTCATTCAATCAGAATCTGAGTACCTGGGCTCTTCCCGCAGGTGTCAGTCACAACTTGTTTGATATGGGCGCTGCTAGTTGGGTTTTAGGGAAGCCGACGTTTCCTTAATATTAGCGATTCGATTTACAACAGACCTCGAACTTAGTTGCAGTCCCCTACTACTTGTCCAACACCGTGAATACTGACTTTGCCAGAATTATTGTGCATCACAACTCGAAGCACTTCGTAAGAAACCATTTCACCTTTAAAAACTTTGGCACCGTTTTCACATTGACCCTCCCAGTAAATATTCAACTGTTCTGGCTCAATATTTTTATAGCCGCTTGAATAGTCGATACCAGGATGAGTGAAGACCAACCGGAACGTAGGAAACGCACTAATTCCGTCACGACCATATCCAGTGCTAGAAAATGTTTCGTAAGGCTGGATGGTTATTCTTTTCCCAGGCTCGTTGTCCAAAGATAAGGTAGTAGACGCGATGAAATCTTTAGTGAAAGACATCGTTCCTGCAAAAGCCGAAGAAGATGTCGCCATGATGATCACAAAAGTTGAAATTAGATTCTTCATGTTGCTCCTATAAAAGATCGCCTTGGTATCGCAATGACTCCAAGAAATCAGATGTATTTTATATAAGCCAATTCCATACCACCAAAAATTGCTCACCGTCTAAGCAAAACGGGCAAAAGGAAACCATTTCATCTGGAGGGGACCGCACAGGTGTACGAGGGAAAGTACGAAATCAAAAACTAAAATTGCAGAGACATCTGTCGTATCAAAACCAAACATATCTGTATGATGTCCCAAGTAATTACATTTCCTCGTTTCATATCAGAAAAAATCTGCCTTAAAGTCAAAATACTATAAATAAAGTTTATTTATATCTGAAAAATGTCGATCAGCTATTATGCGCTGGTTTCTAATAAAGCTGAAAAGATTCCTTGTGAACATGGCTCGAACACTGACGATCGTCTGCGCCGTTGCAATGGTACTTATTCCAGGTACGAGCCTAATTTCAAAAATTTTCTGGGTGAGTTTGGCAACCTTGAGTGTTGCTGTTCCGTTGTTGAAACTTTTTAGAGGCAAGAGAAGCGATAGAGGTGGCTATATCTTTGCTCGAGGGGCTAACGAATATGAACACAGGCTCATTGCAAAAAGAGTTTTGAAACGGGATCTATTTCCCAATGAGGTTGTACATCACATAAATGGAAAAAGATCTGATAACACATTAAGAAATCTGTGCGTAATGGACCGACATCAGCATGAATTATTTCACGCTTGGCTGGACTGGAAAAAGAAGAAAAGCGGCCGATACCCCACATTTAAAGAACAAAAACGTGTATTATGCGAGGACTACAAAGGCTATCTTTTGGAAGCGCCATCTAACTTTAACTTTAGCTTTAGAACTAATAAATACTCCCCAGTTAGGCGCACATTTGTCGTTCAGACGTCTGTGAATAGCAACCACAGATACTCAGAAGATTATTCTCAGAAACTTTTTTCCGATTTGAGGCAAGAAAGGAACCGACTTGCTATAGAGCAAAACATTCCCGCCTATTTAGTATTTAAAAACTTCACTCTTGAAGAGATGGCTCGGCAAATGCCAGATGACGCCGCATCAATGGCAAACATAATTGGTGTAACATCAGAAAAACTTCGCCTTTATGGTGATCACTTCCTAGCGATAATTTGGAAACATAGGACAAACCAAGACCTAAATAAGAAAAGATCAGTTTAGGTTTGAGAAAAGTGGACCTTACGACTTAAACCAACCTATGGACTACAAACCCACAAATAAAAAAAGGAAGCTCAAGGCTTCCTTTTGATTTCCATCGTTGTAGGGTCGGCCATTTTCGCTAAAAAATGGCGGAGCGTATGGGACGAGTTTAGAACTCAATTGCAACTAGAGGAAAACCATCTTTAGCCTTAATCCATCTCAGTAAGGATTTTATTGGCCATAATAGCGACGATGCGCAGCAGTACATATCCATTTGTAATAACTAATCCATAAACGGTCCACGAATAGATAAATGATATAACCGGTTGACCCTTCATGTATCCGATATCGAAAAACCATGGAATTAAGTCTGAACAAACTATAGGCTGAATGCATAACAAAACAATGATTCCCAAGGACAAAACAATACATAATGAATTTGAAATGAATAGTAGTTTCCTGACCGTTCCACCGGCCTTTGAAAGCACATATTCAGTCGAGAGGTACTCTTGATCTGAAACTTCAGCGGTGGCCTTCGCTGTGATTGTGGCACCTGGTTTAAGAAAATCTAAAAATGGAGCATACGACGCAACAAGAACGCTTAAAAAAATCCCGTGAATGGTCAATAAATTCTCCGAAGTTGCTGTTGAAATATTCCCATGAGACATCAGAGCAACGCAAAAACTCATTATAATCGGTAGAGCAATGAAGCAGAATTTCTCTGATCTAGGATAGATTCCATTATAATTCTCTTTAACGATTCTATTATAATGGGACAGGATTTCAAAAGGCGCAGAGAACACTTCCATTCAAATTACCCCTAATCTTCTTAAAACTTTTAAACTACCCACGCCTTCTTTATGCAGTGACTCGAGAGTTGGCACACCTGCAACCATTTCCAGACGACCAGTCATATCTTCTGACGTACTATATTTAAATTCTCGGTTAATTTTGAGCGTCTTATTCTTTCCAAGAATATCAATGTCCAATTTAACTTCGGTATTATATTTATCCGCATTTTTTAGCGAAATTACCGGATTTATTTCATCCAATACTGTTTCAGCAACATTCTCTGATTTAAATATCTTACTTAAAATTCCCTGTTTGGTAGCGGTGTTCATCGTTATCGATGCTATTTTTTTAGCTCTGGAGCCAATAGTTTTGTTTGTTTTTACTTTTGAAGGCCGCTCAAAAGCGTTTACCGTTATACTGTTTAGAAAAACTTCATCCTGCGCCTTTAGATTAAACATAACAGGCTCTATTTCTAATATAAATTTTGGCGCAATTTCGCGAAAGATCGTAGTAATTCCATCCTGGACAAGACTTGATATTCCATCCGCCCCAATGCTATGCAATATCATCGCTCCGGTCGTTGAATTTGGTGGAATGAAGATCAGGTAAAAATGTTTTTTAATAGGCCCCTCATTTTCACTCATGTTATAGGTAACTTCTCCATCTTTATGAGCAATATCTTGCTGCATTCCATAGTTACCGTATTGAATTATCCCGTAGAATAGATTGTTCGCTTGATCCTCTTTCATTATATCCTTACCGGACATGGACTTTTTAAGCTCATCTTTAGCGAACTCATTCATGTTTCCAAAGTATGTTTGCATGATCGGGAAGAGATCCCACTCTTCATCACCAAATTTACGGATGATGACATTACCCTCTTTGCGTTTTTCTTTTACTCTGATCGTGTAGTAGTTAAAAAAATGTGAATTTGCCATTCATTCCTCCAAGAGGTATAACGGCTATATACAGTTATGAGTTTAATAAAATCAAACAATTGCCGATTTGTTGTGCAGTTGGCCGTCTTGCGCCAGACCTATATCTAGCAAGAGAAGCACAATCTGCAATCACAGAATGGTAAAGATAACCGTTTAATTTAAATTCATGACCTATTCATCAAATCAAAATACTTCAAGAAGTGATCCTACTGCTAATCCGATATATTCAGTCATTGCGCGATCGAAGTCCGATTTACGAACGTTAAGTACGAAATACGGACACGGAATGGCCCGTAGCAACCAATTCAAAATCATAACGCGACCAACCATAAACTAATATCAAATTACATCGTGCGTAAAAATCTTTATTATCCAGAGAACTTTAAACTTCGAGTCTTCCATTCGTGAATATTCAAAATGAAGTTGCCAGATGACAATTAGCTAAATACAGCAGTTGCCAGAAATTACGTAATATTGGTCCTCGAAAAAGGTTAAATGAATGAGTTTTATTCTATTCAAAATAAAATTACTCCTCTCGTATATTGGCTCCCAAATTTGGGGAAGCCCAATCTCAATGCTTATTACTTGCTTAGGATTATTTCTAATTAACATAGCCGTATTCGCAGTTGTTTATTGGTTAATTTTTCACTGGCAAAACATCAGCGCAGTCTCTCACGACAGCAAAACCTATATAGGTAGACTCTCCCCGACTCCAGCTTTCAATTTTTCTGAATCTCTAAAAACAACACTAATGATCGACGCCATCAACGATTTGAGGCTTCAAAAGAACGCTGATTCAATAAGTAAAGCACCTTGGGTCAGCTTTTCTGAAGATAAATCAATATATCGGCAATTCGGAGAGAATCCCGATACGCCAGATGCCATACGTGAGATAAGTAGGCTTGGGCTAACCCCATCACAACTAATAGAAAAACAATTTAAAAAGTATGGAGAACTTAAAATAGAATTTAGGTTCAACGGGACTGAGAACGGCCTTTCAAATATAAATGAAATGTTAATCCCAATTATGATGGAGTATTTTCGTGAACCTTCGGCGACAGCAATGTCTAATAGAGTCATCAACGCATCCCCCCCAATGAGTGTAGACGAACTACGCCTATTTAGTAGCCTTCAACGCGCCCTTGAACATCTGCATAAACAAGTCTTTCAACCCCAAACAACTACGCTTGAAAGACTCAGCACAGCGATTCAAGAGTCTTATTCCCTATTAATTGAGAATCAAAATTTTCCCGAGATTGAACGGCTCAAAAACATCTTTTACGGAGAGACGCTTAAAGCGTTGGGAAAATACAATCTAGAAATTATTTTTGACCTAAATTCATTGATGATGCGACCACGATTCTTAGACTTCGTATATACGTCTACAATGGTTGCCACAAACAACGTGCCATCAGAAATCATCCCAATTACGGATAACGTGCGTTTTTTAATTTGGATTCAAATGATGATATCTTACTTCAATCTCGCAATCGTAGTTGCCGTAGTCGCTAAAATTCTAAAATTGGCCTGACTTACATAGAAAGCGAAACCAAACCAAATGAATTCAATTGCCTGGACCCTCATCGGCGGTATTCTCGCAGCATTACAGTGGCCGCTAGACACATTTTTATCTCACAACCCGCGCATTAGGGATATTCTAAAAGTAATTTCATTCCTAATTGTGGTATCAACATTCACAGGTGCTTTTTTTACCTATAAAGAATCCCAGGAGTCTGAAAATCGTCAGAAATCTGATCAAATTGAGATTCTGACACTGAAAAACAAGTCTTTAGAGCTCGAGAAGCAATTACAAACTCAAGAAAATAATAACAAACTACTAAGTGCCGACCTTCAGTCAGAAAAAAACAAAGTAAAAACTATTTCTGCAAAAGTTGAAATAGTTTTTCAAGCTCCACTAAACCAACCCAAACCTTATGCCCATAATGCTATTAACATACTCGTAGCACACGCTCAAATTCCAATTCTTGAACTTTTCTTACCTGATGAGCCAGAAAGCGTAAAGTTTTACCACAGTACTATGTGGACATATCAAGAGATTGGAGCAACGACCAGATTTGCAGCTTCAACTTATGTAAAAGGAGATGCTCCGATTATGAGTTCCCCCAAAAAGAAACTTCTCGGCTCTAAGGTTGCACTAGCCCGCTTGCCACTTATGAATCTAAGCATGGTTCAACAGCCTTACTTTATGCCACTCAAAAACATGAAAATTACATTGCAAATAAATGACGACCTTTATGTTCTAGAAAAACCACTAACGATCGAAAGAGGCACTGATGTAACACAATTTCCGTACAATTCTATTCTGAGATTTTACCTCGAAATATTCGAGACCTTTTCTACCTCTCAGATCAAAAAGATAAAAAACTAAACTAGAATTGTCGTTTCGAATACTTTAAACACGAGCTACAGATGCACTAATGGTCGAAGGGTCTGTGAATTCGTCAAAAACCGTCGCGAGGAGTACCTTGAAGAGGAGTTTAAAAATGCACTTAGACAAATTAGGCTCCCCGCCGATGTCGTGCAATGGACTGACGAAGAACTTCGTAAAACTGAGGCCGAAGGAGTTAAGGTAAAAGAAACCCAGCTCTTAACTATAAAACGCAGGTTCAAGGAAATAGAAAAACGCCTATCTGAAGCTTGTGACCGCTATCTGGATGGCAAAATTCCGGAAGACATCTGGAAATCGAAGTCGAAACAATGGCAGGAAGAAAAGGCAGCACTTCAAAGCCAATTAACAACTTTAGAACTCGAAAATACAGGCACCCAAAATCGCCTGATTCCCTTGATGGATATGGCTTCCAAGGCATCAACGCATTTTGATTCTATGAATTCTGATGAAAAACGGGAGTTAATGAATTTGGTACTATCGAACCCACAAATAAAAAACGGAAGTCTTTGTTATGACTTCCGTTTTCCTTTTTCCATGTTCGTGGGGATTAGCCATTTAGAAAAATGGCGGGGTGGACGGGACTCGAACCCGCGGCCTTCCGCGTGACAGGCGGACGTTATAACCAACTTAACTACCACCCCACATCGATTTGGAGAATCTTTTATAGCCACAGTGGTCGCGCAATTCAATCAATTTTTTAATAAACGTTTAAAAAGAGCTTAACAAGGGGTAGCAATGCCCTCTTTGTGAGCATTACCCAGTTTCAACCTCCATTCCATACAGCCCAAACTACGGACTGCAACATCAGGACGGCTTGGAAAACCCCGATTTCGGGTATACTGTGAGGGCTCTTGTCCAAGAGGAGACACTATGAAAAAGGCCCTTATCTTTACGACTCTTTTGCTATCCCAAGCCGCTTTGGCTGATACAGTGACTTACAACGTGGAAGGCATGCATTGCGGTTCTTGCGCAAAAGCCATCCAAGCTCAAGTTTGCAAAATGGACGGACTTGAAAAATGTGAAGTTAGCGTCGGAAAAGTTGTGATTTCGTCAAAAACGGGCGTGAACATCTCTCAAGATCAAATTCAGGCTGCGATTTCTAAAGCTGGTGAGTACAAAATCACGGGCTCTTCGAAAGCGAAATAAAAACTTCTTAACAGAAGAAAACAAATCCAAATTTAGTCTTGCACGATAAATTGACCGTCTCACCGACGCTCTGTCGGTGACGGCTCGAATGACTTTTGCCATAATTGTCTTATGGCTACTCTTGATACTCTTGGAAAAAAAGGTCGTCTTCTCATCATCGATGATGAGTCGGAATTACGCGAAGTTCTGATGGCTCTGCTTGAGGAATCCGCTGGTGAAATCACTCAAGCCGCAAATGGCCTTGAGGGCATTGATCTATTAAAAACCCATCAATTCGATGCCGTCCTTTCTGACGAAAAGATGCCTAAGAAATCAGGCCTGGAAGTCCTTAAATGGATGCGTGAGAACAATCTTAAGATTCCGTTCATCATTCACACCGGCTATGGCCAAAAAGAGATGGTTGTCGAGGCGCAACGCCTGGGCGTGTATGCCTTTATCGATAAGCCTTGGGATGAGCGCAAGCTGATCCGAACCGTCGAAGAGGCTCTTCGCTCCGGCATGGAGCAACAGAAGTAGCTAGTTCTTGTTTTAGTTCCCCGCCTCGATCAAAATGGAAGTCTTTCCGGGTCACTGACCCTAGAACAGGATTTCCTCATGAATAAACTTTTTTGGCTCGATATGGAGATGACAGGTCTCGATGTCGAAAAAGAAGTGATCATCGAAGTTGCAGCCATCGTGACAGACCTTAATTTCAAAGAGCTGGACACATTTGAAACTGTCGTTAAACAACCGCAAAAATATTTGGACAATATGGACGCTTGGAATACCGAGCACCATAAGAAGTCTGGCCTGACAGCAAAAGTTCCATTCGGTATGGAGCCAGATCAAGTCGAAGCCAAACTTGTGGATATGGTGAAAAAGCATTTCCCCGATCCCAAAGATCGCCCGATCTTAGCGGGAAACTCGATCATGCAAGATCGTCTTTTCATCGACAAGTACATGAAGGACCTTGCTCCTCGCCTGCACTATCGCATGGTGGATGTGTCGTCCTGGAAAGTGATCATCAATAACAAGTTCAATTACGTTTACCAAAAGGCGAACAAACACCGCGCCCTTGACGATATCCGTGAAAGCATTCAAGAGCTGCGCGCTTATTGCGATAAAATGACTTTCAATAAATAGTTTTTTATAAAAAGCCTCTGCACCCCAGAGGCTTTTTTTCATTTTAGCGACTGCCAAAAATCAGCATTTCACCGTGACAAATAAAAGGTCCGCACCTTATATAAGTCATGCCTCAGAAAAACGAAGAAACTACAGACACCGCTTTTAAAAACTGGATCAACGAAGCTTTAGTAAAGCGCATGGCAAAGCATATTTCCCATCACTACCCAGCCTTTGACGATAAAGCTTTCATTAAACTCAGCCACAAACTTCCAGAGTTAGAGTTAAAGCCGCGCATGCGCTTGATCTGTGATTTCTTAAAAACTCATCTTCCTGAAGACTACAAAAAAGCCTTGGCTATTTTACTAAAAGCGACAACAAATCCAGCCACCGGCATTGCCCCCCTGAAGGGCTTTGATCTTTGGGCCTTCACAGAGTACGTACACCGCTACGGCCTTAAAGATTTCGATCAATCCATGAAAGCACTTCACACATTCACGGAACTTTTCACCGCTGAATTCGCTATTCGCCCCTTTCTGATTCACGAAGAAAAAAGAACACTCAAGGTCTTGCACACATGGAGCAAGGACAAAAACCATCACGTCCGCCGCTTGGTTTCAGAGGGTTCACGCCCACGTCTGCCGTGGGGAGAACAACTGAAAAGCTTTATCAAAGACCCGACCCCAACAATCGAGCTCTTAGATAAATTAAAATATGACGACGAACTTTATGTTCGCAAATCCGTCGCCAACCATTTGAATGACATCTCGAAAGACCATGCCGAAATCGCAATTAAGACGGCGGCAAGATGGCTTAAGGAAGCACCCGCAAAACATCAGGACAAGATCGACTGGATTGTTCGTCATGCTCTGCGCACCTTGATTAAAAAAGGCAATCCTGCGGCTCTTAAGCTTTTGGGTTACGACTCGAACAACTCTGTGAAAATTAAAAACCTGAAGCTCAATAAGTCTTCAGTCAACGTGGGCGATCATTTGGAGTTCTCATTTGATATTGAAAGTTCCAAGCCCGGAAAGATCATGGTCGACTACTTAGTTCATCATAAGAAGTCCAATGGAAATACAAGCCCCAAAGTGTTTAAACTCACCAGCAAAGATGTCAAAGCGAAGGAAGTTTTTAACGTTCGAAAGAAACACTCTTTCAAACCGGTGACGACACGGGTTTACTATCCTGGAACGCATTATTTAGAAATTATGGTGAACGGTAAACTGTACTCAAAGGTTCCGTTTAAACTGGCAAAATAGCTGTTTAACAAAAGTCGTTTTTAAATTCGTGGATGTTATTTCTTGCACACACTTGCTTGCGGGTCTTTTTCGCAGACGTATTGTTTTAGCAAGTACACTTCCTGTTTAAGCTCTGCGTTTTCTTTTTTCACGCTCGCGATTTCGCGCGACTGTGTAGCGAAGATATCAGTAATTTTTTGACGTAAGATTTGAATTTCAGCCGTCAAATACGGAGTGATCTTACTATAATCAACGGTCCACAACTTAAATCCCTCTTCGCCTCTTTGGCCTTGAGGGTTGTCATCACCTTTACTAACCGCTTCCGGAATAACTTCAGCCAGTTCTTGCGCGATAAAACCTTCGCCGTGTTTTTCATCGGTTTTCCACTCCCATTGACGTGGGCGTAGACGCGAAATCACGTCGTCGACATAAGCCGAATCGAAATCGCGAATGTTCTGTTTTAAACGGCGATCTGAAGCGGTACCAAAGATCGTGGTATTGCCATCTGTATTTACGTACCCCACTTCGCCGTTGGGATTTGCAAAAATAATATGATTAATCGCGCTTGCCGTGGTCGTATAACTTGTGATCGTGGGTGTGCCATTGGCTGCAACTACAAGCGTGGGAGTTTTTCCTGCAATCGATTGCGCGGTTGTTCCCATACTGATGCCCGTGTTGGTGACCCTCATTCTTTCGGTGGCATTTGTTTTCATCACAATATTGCTTGCCGAACTCGTCGCCGTTCCGGCGTCGAGCACCAAATGAACGTATTGATTATCCGCCAAACCGGACTGATTCGATTGCAAAACAAGTTGGCCGTTTGATTTGATAATGTAATCGCTGTTGTCGTCAGTGGCACCGCTTTGCACTCCAAGATGAAGATTACCCGCCACCTGTAACTTAGAAGCAGGATTCACGGTTCCAATCCCCACATTGCCCGTATCCATCTGGAAAGCCATGTAATTTATGTTATCCGCGTCGTTCGCAATGCGCGTGAAGTTTGCTGCCGCATCTTGCACAATCCGCCATGACTTATTGGTGGAGGTCAGATTTGTATTTCTCATCCGAATCTCTTGCGCTGTATTACTCTCAACGTTCACGCTCCCCACCACGTGAAGATTATGTGTGGGGCTTAGTGTGCCGATACCAACACGACCGCCAAAGGAACTGTTTCCGTTCGCGATCTGTAAGGCGAGTGGATTTGTAATCGTGACATTCGTTCCTGCACTGGGAGGACTTGCGATGTACATCGTGGAGGCCGTTGTGATGGTCTCTGCATTCGAGGCCGCCAATGTGCTTGTGCCGATAGAGGTGATCGCGCGATTGGCGATAGTTCCCGAACCAGTTGTATCCGTTATGATAACGCCGGGAATGTAGAGCTGGGACCCTTGAGTCGTCCAAGAAGTTGTCGAATAATTATTTCCACCGATTTGTAAGATCGAAACAGGGCTCGAGGTACCGATTCCGACGAAACCACCTGCGCCGTTAATCACCGTATTGGTATTACCGATATCATTGATCTGGAATGTCGAGCTTGTCCCATTCCAGTAGATATTTCCTTTTTTAGTGCCGTTATTGAAGAAATCAACATAGCTATTAAACCCTGAAGGCGCATTCACTCGCAGACCCGAATTTGCCGTTGCAGACTCCACTTCTAAAAGAGCCGTTGGGCTTGCAGTACCGATACCTACAGCTCCAGTATTTGTAATCGTCACCCGCGGCGAGCCGTTCGTTTCCAAGGTCAAACTATTACCGTCGTTCGTTCCCAAGCTTGCAGCGACACCGAAAGAGTTTCCTCCGTTGATGTAAGATCCCGTGGCACCCGTGATCGGTAAATCCGAAGAAGCAAGTGTACGGAAGCTCGCCGCCCCCGAGCCACTGGTTGGGCCTGCAAGAAATGTATTTGCTGAACGTGAGGCCGTGAATGTCAGTTGTCCGTCATTGATGGCAATATTCTGACACTGGAATGTATCCGTTGAAGACTGCCAGTAAAGACTTTGTCCTGCAGAACAGGCAGCGCTCGCGAAGGCTCCACCAAAAGGAGTGATCGTCGCACGAATATCTGCCAGACGTAAAAACGCCGGAGCATATTGGGCAGTTCCGTCATAACGAAGAACCTGCCCCGCTGATGAAGGAGTTGTTGCACTTACGGAAGTGCCTTGTACTTTGCTAACTGTGAAGGCTCCGGCATTCGTCATTGTCACATCTCCACTTGGAGCGACAGCGGTGGACACGTTAGAACCATTTCCCACCCAAATATTTGCCGACGTCAAAGACGTTCCTTGTTTGTTATTAAAAGTATTCCAGTCCGTATTTGAAAGATATCCTGACTGAGACGTCGTCGCTTGCTGGATGCCGATCACGGGCGAACTTGCCGTTCCTGTGTTGGTAAGAGGAGTATTCACAGAAAGCCCCGTCACTCCCATCGAAGAAAGACTTGTCCACGATAAATTTCCCGCACCGTCGTTTATGAGCAACTGATTCGCAGAGCCCTGACCCGTAGGAAGTTTTAAAACATAACTTGTGCCAATAGCTGCTGGTGCCTGCAAGGTTGCGATGTTGCTTCCTGTGTCTCTGAAAACAACGGAGGAAGTATTCACTGCACCCGCTGAAAAATTTCCGGAACCGTCGCGTTTTACAATCGTACTTGCGGTATTCAAATTTGTCGCCGCATTGGCAGCAAGCTCTGCCGCGCGAATGTTCGCAGCAGAAGAACCGCCCACGGAATTCACTGTGGCTGCCACAGAACCAGAACCACTCGCCGTCACATCTGAGGTTAGGGCCGTGATCGTACCGCCACTTCCTGCCGCGGAAGCCATAAGACTCCACGCTCCAGAGTTGTATTGATAAATACGATTCGTGTCTGTTGAAAAATAGATGGCTCCCGCCGTGGGGCTTGCAGGCTTGCTTGCATCAAGACCTGTTTGTACGGAAGGACTTCCTCCCGCATTTGCGACGGCATCGGTGATGCCATAACCACTCAAGCTTGTGGGTTTTCCTGAGGTGATGCTTGCCCAACTCAAAGAAATCGACTGGCACTGAAAATTTCCCGAAACAGAATTCCAATACATGCTTTGGCTTGCAGTGCAATTTGCGGAAGCAACGTAACCATTGAAGGTCGACTGCAAAACATAGTTGGAAAGAGTGGAAGAGAGATTCGAGATATCACTTGTCGTTAAAGAAATCGCGACATTGCCTGCCGCCGTTAAACGACCTTGAGCATCGACAGTGAATGCAGGCACCTGATTCGCGGAACCATAAGAGCCCGAAGTCACACTTGTGTTTGCAAGGCTGATCGTACCCGATGAAGTGATCGGTCCCCCCGAAAGCCCCGTACCTGTGGCAACATTCGTCACTGTCCCGCCACTCGCGCCCACCACAGATCCGCAGGTAAACGCAGAGCCATCCCACGTCAAAAAACTATTTGCAGGACACGTTGGCAATCCGGCTTTCAAAAGGAAATCGCTCGCGACATTTGTCCCCAGTCTTTCTGAAGAATACGAGTAACCGGCAAAAGGCACCGAACGAATAATCGAATCCGGCGAAACCACTTTCCAACCCGATCCATCATAAAAAGAAACACGCAGTTTACGAAGATCACCTACAGAGGCCACGTAATTGCTAGAGCCATCCGCACAGGTATAAGTCCCTGCCACCAAAGAACAAGTTCCACACGTGAATGTCGCGGTATTATCAAAAGCCTTCAGAACATTCGTGGCTCCACCGAGAGGATACTGCACAGTCCCCGTTCCAATAGGCACATCAAACACACCCCCGGAATTAACCATGCTATATCCGGTGATCTGCTCTTGATAAATCACACAACTGCCGGAAGGATTCGTAATCTGAAAAAGAAATGAAACGTTGTTATACTCAAGCGGAGTTCCATCCGTCTTAAGAATACGCCCTTGGTAAGTCAAAGACGCCGGTGATGCCCAGCTCACCAACGGTAAGAAGATCATTGAAAAAAACAGATAAGAAAATATCTGCACTTTATTACCCCAGAGACGTACAAGTTGATAAAGAAACCTTAACAACTTATCGGCCCCTCAAGCCCTACCCTAAAGCAACCGGCTCAATTTAATACAAAGGTCCGATCCTCTTTAATCTCCAGCGGAACAAATCCGACCCGTGCTCTCAATTACAAATCCCAGCTTGGGTGTTAAAGGGGCTGTGCTGCTGGCAAAACCGAGTTCCGCAGCGCAAAGAAAGATCAGCAATAGCAATCAGAAGACAAAGAAAAAAGAAAAAGGGAGCCAGCACGGCTCCCTTTAGCGCGAGGACTGAACCACCCGAGCGGGTGATTAGTAACGATAGTGTTCAGGCTTGAAAGGCCCGTTAGGAGAAGTATGAAGATACTTCGCCTGTTTCGAAGAAAGCTTAGTCAACTTCACTCCTAGTTTGTCTAGGTGAAGAGCCGCCACTTTTTCGTCAAGGTGCTTAGGCAAACGGTAAACAGAGATCTCTTGGTACTTATCACGGTTCGTGAAAAGTTCCATTTGAGCCAACACTTGGTTCGTGAATGAGTTACTCATTACGAAGCTTGGGTGACCAGTTGCACAGCCCAAGTTCACCAAGCGACCTTTTGCAAGAACGATCACTTGACGACCGTTTTTCAAAGTGTGGATGTCCACTTGTGGTTTCACTTCACGAACTTTTGAATTTTTGTTCAACCAAGCCATATCGATTTCGATATCGAAGTGACCGATGTTGCACACGATCGCATTGTTTTTCATCATGTTGAAGTGTTTGTCAGTGATGATGTCGCAGCAACCAGTTGCTGTTACGAAGATGTCAGCGATTTTCGCTGCTTCTTCCATCGTCGTCACTTCGAAACCTTCCATTGCCGCTTGCAATGCACAGATAGGATCGATTTCAGTGATAAGAACACGAGCACCCAATCCACGAAGAGAGTGAGCAGAACCTTTACCTACGTCGCCGTAACCCGCAACCACGCAGATTTTACCAGCAACCATCACGTCAGTCGCACGTTTGATACCGTCAGCCAAAGACTCACGGCAACCGTAAAGGTTGTCGAACTTAGATTTAGTAACAGAGTCATTGATGTTGATCGCAGGAACTTTCAACTTGCCGTTCTTAAGAAGAACTTCAAGGTTGTGCACGCCAGTTGTTGTCTCTTCAGAGATACCGATGATTTTCTTCATCTCTTTTGCGAAACGTGGTTCGTGCATCATGTTTGTAAGGTCACCACCGTCATCAAGGATCATGTTGAAGCCTTCTTTGCCCCAACCCACGATAGTTTGTTCGATACACCAGTTGAATTCTTCTTCAGTCAAACCTTTCCATGCAAACACAGGGATACCTGCCGCTGCGATAGCCACCGCTGCGTGATCTTGTGTCGAGAAGATATTGCAAGAAGACCAACGAACTTCCGCACCCAACTCAACAAGAGTTTCGATAAGGACAGCTGTTTGGATTGTCATGTGAAGGCAACCAGAAATGCGCGCGCCTTTCAATGGTTGTTGTTTTTTAAATTCTTTACGAACGGCCATCAAACCTGGCATTTCAGTTTCAGCGATCTTGATTTCTTCGCGGCCCCATTTAGCCAATTTTTCGAAGACTTCTGGATTTTCCATCGCCTCTTTGCAAACTTTAAAGTCGCCAGAGATAGTTTTTGCAGCTGGTTTAGCTGCTGCTTTAGCATTTTTTTTCATTGCGGATTTCCCGTTTGTTGTCGTTAGTGACATTGAGTTTCCTCTTGTTAGTTTATAAAAAATCAAAAGTTGCTTCAGCTTCCGCGACTTCCGTCGCTCCAGCTCTGCCGGCCGCCGCCGTTACGGTAAAGTCAAAATTTCGTAACCAGTATCCGTCACAAGAACGGTATGTTCAAACTGTGCGGATAATAGACCATCTGCGGTATGATAATATTTGATCGAAGAGCCGGTAATATCAAACTCCACGATTTCATCTGTACCTTGGTTCACCATCGGCTCGACCGTGATGCAGTGGAAAGGAACCAGGCGCTCGCCTTTTCCTTTTTTCCCGTAAGACGGAACGAAAGGCTCGTCGTGGAAGGTGCGACCAACACCATGGCCGCCGATCTCTTTCACGGTCGTATAACCTTTGCGAGTCACGTATTTGTGAGTTTCAAAGCCAATATCGCCGGTAAAGCCGCCAGGTCTGATCGTTTCAATACCAATATCGCGAGCCATGCGGGCAGTTTCAATCAAGTCCTTGGCATCTTCAGAGATGTTTCCGATGGCATACATCTTTGAGGTGTCACCGAAGAAGCCATCAATCCAAGCCGTCACGTCAACGTTGATGATGTCGCCCTCTTTAAGAATGGTTTTATCATCGGGAACTCCGTGGCAGACAACTTCATTCACAGATGTGCACGTGTACTTAGGATAGCCATGGTAACCAAGACAAGCGGACTTCGCGCCTTTCGTCAGCATGAAATCATTGGCAAGTATGTCGATTTCATTCGTTGTGATCCCCGCTTTTACGTACTTATCCAGATACGTCAAAGTATCGGCAGCAATACGGCAGGCACGGGTCATTTTTTTGATTTCTTCTAAAGATAAAGGCTTAATTCCCATAGAGGGGATATATAGCACAGAGGCCGGCCCTTGGATAGGCCGTAAAAAGAGAAAAGCCTAGGGGTTACCTAGGCTTTTTGAATCTAGTTCAGTTTAAACTGACTCTAAGACCTATTTAAGGTGCTTAGAAACCAATTTAGTCATATCGAACATAGAAACAGTCGTTTTGCCGCCGAAAACTTCTTTCAATTTAGCGTCAGCATTGATGTTTCTTTTGTTTTTAGAGTCTTGAAGACCGTTCTTTTTGATGTAAGCCCAAAGTTTTTTAACAACTTCAGTACGTGGAAGTGGAGAAGCACCAACAACTGCTGCCAAAGCTGCAGATGGAGTCAACGCTTTCATGAATGCAGCGTTTGGTTTACGTTTTGTAGCAGCTTTTTTAGGAGCAGCTTTTTTCGCAGCAGCGGCTTTTTTAGGAGCAGCTTTTTTTGCAGCTTTTTTTGGAGCAGCTTTTTTAGCTGCAGCTTTCTTAGTAGTAGCTTTCTTAGCTTTCGCCATTTCTAAATTCCTCCGTTAGGTTTTTAGTCTCGTTTATACGAATGAACTTAGTGTGTATCTAAGTCGAGGGGTTTGTCCAAAAAAAAATGCAGGCTTTTCATTTTTTTTTGCGCATCTGCTGCGGAAACCCCTCTGAAAAGGCACTTTTCCCCTCGGGAAATGCGGTTTTCCCCTAGAGAAAACGCCTGATTCCCTAGGAAAAAGGTCGATTTCTCGATGGAAAACCGCTTCTGGACTGCGATTTTTCGGGGGTGTCCCGATAAGAAACGCATGAGTTTTCAGGCAAGCTTCAAACAAATTCTTCGAGACAAAATGGGTGAAAACACCAGTTTCTCCCCTGAAAAAGAGTCTTCCAGCCTGAATTCCGACCCAGCTCACATGGCTTTTTTGCTTGGTCAAATCAACCGTTTAGAATTTCAAACACGCCGAGGACACTACCCGCAACCGAAAGTTCGTCCACAAAGAAAGGCGCACAACTTCTCGGTCTCTCAAAAACTTGCCTTTGAGTTCCTGAAGACTTGGGTGCACGACTTGCACGAGGGCTTCACTGCAAACGAACTTAAGAAGGCCTTCCGCCAGGCAGCCCTAGCTCTTCACCCGGATCATGGTGGAAACACGCAGCAATTCTTAGAGCTAAAAGCTCACTATCAGACTTTGCGCGAACTTGTCTCACCCTAGGTCGGTCAAATTTTTATTACAATTCTGAAATAGCTTAAGCCGTTTTTGTTTATTCCCGAAAAGCCAAGAGACGATCGGAAATAACGACAGCATGTACGACTTAGAATTTACGTCTGAAGATGCATATAATAAGAGGCTCACCTACTTTAAGGTGATCTACTTCATTGGCATTGCTGTCTCTTTTGTCTACCTTGTTAAATTCAACTTCGAATACAAAACCTCAGAATACAATTCCGTCCTGATCCCGATGTGGCTGATCTTTGCGCTATTGCCACCCCTGGTCCTCAAAGTCTCAAAGAATTATTTGCTGTCGGCCTTAACTCTTAGCATTTGCTCTTCTTCGATCCTTGCCTATTTGCTCTATACCGCCGGCGGTGGGGATGCGCCCGGAGTCTTCTGGCTTGCCGCCATCCCCTTGGTGATGGGGATTCTAATGGGCCTTCCCGGGGCGGTGGCGGGTTACTTCATTGTCTCTGGAATCATCATCTTTTATTGGTATCTGAAAGCAAACCACTTAGGCCCCAACGTCATTGAAGAGTACGGGGACTATGGCAGAGAAAAGCTCTTCAACCTGGTCACGTTCTTGATCTTTTCCTGCTTCACCACCCATCAATATATAATGGGCGAAGAACGCTTCATGAAACGCCTCATGGAAAAGAACCTGGATATTGAAAACCTTTTGAGAGTCCTGATCCACGATATCGCAAACACCCTCTCTTCAATGACCTACAATCTTGTTAAAGCCAAAGAAGACCGCGAAAACTTAAGCTCACTTGAGTTTGAAAAAATTGAAAAAGCCGTCGATGACATCAATAGCCTTCTGGCCCAAGTCCGCCACCTGAAATCGGTGAAAGACGGTAAAGCGGCTCTTCCGCTAAAACCCATCTCTTTGACTCTGGTCTTGCACGAGGTCTACGAAAGCACTTTGGATTTGGCTCAGAAAAAGGGAATCAAGCTGTCATTGGATATTTCGCGGGATCGCATGCTTATCAATGGCGAAAAGACCATCCTCAGCAATGTGGTGCTTTTAAACTTGCTCAATAATGCTATTAAGTTCTCTCACCCTGGGGACCGTATTGAGCTTAAAGCCTATGCCACGGACTCGCAGGTGGTGATTGAAATCCAGGATTACGGCATCGGTATCCCCGCTTCCATTTTAGGACAGATCTTTAATATCAATGCGCAGACGACCCGCGCAGGAACTCAGGGTGAAAAAGGGACTGGCTATGGCATGCCGCTCGTAAAAGAGTATTTGCAGATGATGGATGGAACCATCGAGATTTTTTCGCAAGAAACCCCTTCTCACAGTCAGCCTCGGGGTACGAAGGTGGTTCTGACACTTCCTCTGGCTCAGCCCTAAAAAACAAAAGGCCCCCTTTGCGGGAGCCTTTTTTTGCAAAACAGCTTGAGCCGATCTCTTACACCATTTTGAAGCGAATGCGCTTCGGAGCGGCATTTTCGCCCAAACGTTTTTTGCGGTCTTCTTCGTATTCCGTGAAGTTTCCAGGGAAGAATTCAATCTTAGAATCCCCTTCAAACGCCATGATATGAGTACAAACGCGGTCTAAGAACCAGCGATCATGCGAGATCACCACAGCAGATCCACCGAACTCTAACAAGGCTTCCTCAAGAGCACGCATTGTGTTTACATCCAAATCATTCGTCGGCTCATCCAGAAGCAATAAGTTCGCACCTTGCTTAAGGATCTTCGCCATATTGACACGGTTTCTTTCACCACCCGACAACTGACCGACTTTCTTTTGTTGGTCTGTTCCAGAGAAGTTAAACCAAGAAACGTACTGACGAGCATTGATCTCGCGAGTTCCCAATTGGATCACGTCTTGACCGCCAGAAAGCTCTTCAAAGATCGTTTTATTCGGATCCAAAGTTTCACGCGTTTGATCGACGTAAGCGATTTTCACTGTCTCACCGACTTTGAAACTTCCAGAATCTGGATTTTCTTTACCCGTGATCATACGGAACAATGTCGATTTACCCACACCGTTCGGTCCAATAACACCCACGATCGCGCCGCGAGGAATCGTGAAACTGACGTCGTCCAAAAGAACTTTGTGATCGTAAGCCTTCGTGATGTTTTTCGCCTCAACGACGATATCACCCAAACGAGGTCCTGGTGGGATGTAGATAGACATCTCTTGGATTTTCTCTGGAGAGGCTTCTTTCAATAGATTTTCGTAGTTCGAAATACGCGCTTTCGACTTCGCCTGACGTGCTTTCGCCCCTTGACGGATCCAATCCAACTCGCGCTCTAAAGTTTTCGCTTTGCGAGCTTGGTCTTTAGCTTCATTTGCCTGACGCTTGTCTTTTTGTTCTAGCCAAGACGTGTAGTTTCCTTTCCAAGGAATGCCTTCACCGCGATCAAGCTCTAAGATCCAGCCCGCCACGTTATCTAGGAAATAACGGTCATGCGTGACTGCGATCACAGTTCCTGGGAACTTCGAAAGATATTGTTCAAGCCAAGCCACTGATTCTGCGTCCAAGTGATTCGTCGGCTCATCCAGCAATAAGATGTCTGGTTCAGACATGATCAATCTTGCCAAAGCCACACGGCGCTTTTCACCACCCGAAAGGTTTGTCACAGGAAGATCGCCATCTGGACAGCGAAGAGCATCCATCACGATTTCGATTTTCTGATCAACATCCCAAGCTCCCAAAGCTTCCAATTTTTCTTGGATCGCCCCTTGCTTTTCAATCAGCTTATTCATTTCGTCTGGATCCAAATCGGGATCAGAGAATTTGTCATTGATCGCGTTGTATTCGCCCATCAACTTTGGCAACTCGCCCATGCCGGCAAAGATATTTTCTTTGACCGTCAATGCGGGATCCAAGTGCGGTTCTTGCTCGAAGTAACCAACTTTCATTGTTTTGGATGGGAAAGCTTCACCGAGGAAGTCCTTATCCACACCTGCCATAATTCTAAGCAAAGTCGACTTACCAGAACCGTTCAAACCAAGAACACCGATCTTTGCGCCATAGAAGTAAGAAAGGTAAATATCCTTCAACACGTATCTTTGTGGAGGATATACTTTACTTACGCCCTTCATTGTGTAGATAATCTCTTGAGACATGATGTCACACTCCTAAAAGAGAGTATCTTTACCAGGCTAAAAATACTTGTCAAATGGAGTTCCATTTATGAAACTGTCGCCCCTGTGCATGAAGCACTTTCGGCAAACAAAATAAGCAGATTGTAATTAGCATAATGAGTGACGACGTCTTAGAGAAACAATCGAATACGCTCTTAGAAGCAGCGGCCGCCCGTTCGGAGACCTCCGAAAAGCCCTCTTCTTCGCGCAAATCGCTGTTTGGAAACCTGAATAAGGATCTAACCGAAGCACTGAATAGCTGGGACACTCTGACAGAACAGATGTCCAATCGCATCTCTCCTGAAGAAGAGCAGCTTCGTGAAGTCAAAAGACTTCTGGGCGAACTTAAATCCAAACTGAACGAATTCGCCGATTAATTTATTTTCTGTCGTGTTTGCTGCCCCCAAGACATTCCGGGGACTCGAAATTCAAGGCTGTTTTTTGCTTTTCCCATTCTTCTGGCGTCAAAGTTTTCTGCGTCAAGGCGTGAAGACCGCTTTGCAACTCTTCTTTTAAAAGCTCGTTAATCATTCTTTGGCGGTCAATACGGGATTTTCCCGTGAACTTCTCAGAGACCACCAAAACTTTGAAATGAGTCTCGCTGCCGGGAGGAACAGAATGCATAAAGCTCTCGTTTTCGATTTCCATATGGATCGGAACGAGAGCTTTGCTTAAAATATCATTCAAACGAGTAGCACGTGTGGACATGAAACCTTTTATTTTTTATCGATCTTGGATTTTACGTAGTCCAAACCCATTTTCGCCATGACGAAAACGCCTTTTTCTTCCAGCTTCTTTTCCACATCTTTGGCTGTACGTAAAGCTTTTGCAGCTGCCATTTGCGCCAAAGGATGCCCCACTGGAAGGCCTTCAAACTGACCGTCGTGAACCCATTCGTCAGCCACGGTGTCAGCAAGTTCCATGACTTTGGGAGCTTTCATGCGGATCAATTCGCTGCCGTAGAATTCTAAGTGAACTTTTTGGGGGCCTTCGCCGTTAGAAGACATCATATCCTCATGAGACGTGTCTTCGTCAGAAACGCGATGAGCTTCCACCGTGATTTCTTCCGGACGAACACCTTCGTTTTGCGCTTCGGTATTGATAGCATCTGCCTCTTCGATCGTCACTTCCGCTTCGTCGACGATCACACCGGCGTCGTTCATGATCGCCGCAGTTTCCATCTCGATGTTTTCTTCATCGTGAAGAGCCTCATCAGCTTCCATTTCATGATGAGGGCGACGCTTTGGTGCGTGCTTATCATGGTGGTGAGCTTTTTTGTGCCCGCCTTTAGATGAATGTTTCTTTTTACCGTCGTAGTGCTTAATTTCTGGCATGTGACACCTCTTAGACAAATCCTAACATTTCTCGAGTGACAAAATCATAATCCGCTTTGGCTGGGGACTTTCCAGCAAACAATCCCTTGCCGGAACGCACGGTGTTTTTCACCTCGGATGAAGTTCTAATATACCCCTTCATCAGGCAATCCTCAAAAGATTCGATGCATTTCTGTAAAAGTTCATGACTGGTGTTTTCACGACCATCAAACTTTGTGAACAGGATTTTTTTCGTAAATTCCAAGTCGAAGTCCTGTTTGATATCGTCTAATTCGCTCAAGTTCTTCTGCAAGCCTAAGAACGCGAACTTATCAGGATTCACCGGTAAAATGACCTCATCGGAAGCCACCGTCACAGCTGTATTCACCGCACTTAAAGCCGGGGCCGTGTCGATTAAGATCAGGTCGTAGCGGTGTTTGATTTTTTCTAAAGGAGCTTTCACCATTTGCGCCCAATTGCGGTTGGAGTTCATCAGAACTCTTTCTAAAACCGAATTGTTCAAAGAAGAAGGAATCAAATCCACGTGAGGCTCAACAAAGCGAACGCACTCTTCAATGCTTTTGCGCTTTTCAGCGATATCCACCCAAACCGGAAGGCTTTCGTCTTCTACGCCTAGGGCAAAACTCAGATTGGCTTGCTGATCTAAATCAACGAATAAAACGCGCGCGCCATACATCGCTGCTCGCAAACCCATGTTCAAAACAGAAGTGGTCTTCGCCACCCCGCCTTTTAACATTTGCACGGAGATGACTTTTTGCGGGTACTTAAAACCTTCAGCCAGCAAGAGTGTACGAACCTCTTCGGGCATAAGCCAAGGCGACTTGATTTTTTTATGCAGATGTTTTTCCGCCTTCTGCTTTACTTCGGAAGGGGCTATTTCCATGAAAGAGGCCAAATCACTGAGTGTGATGCAAAACTCCTGTTGCGCCAATGCTGACATCAGAAACCTCCTGGTGAATCAAGCCTACCCAGAGGTGTTCCTTAGCGCAAGAGCGGCGCACAGAGTTATTCTGTTAGATTTCTGGTGGCGCAAAATCCTCAAGGTGCTTTGATTCCTCCATCAGAAGGGAACGCATCTCCTCGACATCGAAGCGATAAGACCAAAGAAGCTGCTCACGCATTTTACGCAGTTGCCAGATTTGTTCTGGGGTCAAAGGATGAAGACCTTCGATCATTCGGCGCAGATGCAGGTCTACTTCGCGCTTAAAGTCGCCATAATCCAGATCGTCTTCATGATAGTTGTCTAAAAAATGCAAAAACTCTTGGACGGCAGGACTCATAATCACCCCCTGCCACCTATTGTTGCATTTTCTTATATCTCCCTCCTGGGTATACATCCGTCTCTTGCTAAGAATCAGCTCTCAAGACTATCCTTAGACTTACAGAAAGGACATGTATGGCTCCGGAATTGGCAGCAGCTTATGTCATCGGATGGATTCCTTCGGCAGGGGTGACGGGTCTGCAAATCTGGCTTCATCGCAGGAAAGTCCAACGTCCCACGTACCGAAAAATGCAGGCGAACTTGCGCAAAGCCGGGCTGCTTTGGCGTGAGTCGCGCTCGGATCTAGAGCCCTTTCAAGAGGGAAAAGAGGATCAGGATCTCAAAGCCTACGAAAAAAATCTGCTCTTGATGGGTAGTTTTTTCCTATTTTTAAGCTGGCTGGGGTTCTTCTTTAACCTGCTCGTCTTAATTTCCGTGCATTCTTTGGCGGTCTCCCGTAAAGAAAGGTTTCTATTTTCCAGTGCTTTGACCGAACAGGATCTTCTTGTCGAGCAAGTGCAAGAGATTCTGAAGGAGTCCCCGACATGAAACCCGTGAACAAACTGCCTGTTATTGAAAAATCAAAACACTGGCTGATTATCAATAAACCCACTGGCATTTCCGTGCACAATGAAGCTGGCGACGTTCGCAGCGTTCTAAAAAAACAACTTCATCCGGGGACTTTCCACGACATCTATCCTGTACACCGTTTGGATAAAGAAACCAGCGGTCTTTTGGTTGTCGCGACAGAGCAAGAGACAGCAGCCGCCCTTTCTGAACAGTTTCAAACTCACAAAGCAGAAAAAATGTACTACGCGGTTCTTCGCGGCAGCATGGACGTTTCTGACGAGTGGCAAGAGTGGAGCTTTCCGATTTCTGACAAAGCGGAGGGACGTAAAAATCCTCAAGGTCTATTGAAAGACCGCGTAGAAGCTAAAACTCTTTTCAAAGTGCTTAAATCCAATAAGTATTTTTCGCTGGTGGAATTGCGTCTTTTAACAGGCCGTCAACATCAGATCCGCAAACACGCGGCTTTGGCAAAACACGCTATCGTTGGCGACACTCGGTATGGCGACGACGCTTACAATAAGAAAATGGCGGGCATCTATAAAACAGATCGCATGTTCCTTCATGCATTCCGTTTGAGCCTGCCAATCGGTGGCCGCATCCAAACTTTTGAAACGCCATTGCCACCTGATTTCCAAAAAATGTTCTAAAACTGCCCCCTCAGCCTGTGGCGAGGCGACGGTTATGAAGCAGAGCATAGAGAGCAATGTGCCCCGCTAATTGATCAGCTCTCTTGGTTGTACACCAGGTTTTTCTAAAGAGCCTATTGATGTGGGCTCTTAACATCGCACAAGTGTGATTCAAACTGAAAATCGGATCCCACTTCAGTTTCTTTAATTCCCCCTGACCAACAATAGCTCCTCTTCCACCAAAGATGGTTTCATGTCGGGCTTTCGGGAAATACCTTTTTACATCTTTTGGATAGTAAGGATTTGAGTCAGATCGGATTAGAGCTATTGGCGAAACAAATTTTTGCATCTCTGAAAACAACTTTTTACGAGCCTGGGATCGGTGATCTGCCCGAGGTCCGTACTTCTTTCTGGCAAATGCTGCTATCCTTCCCTTCGCTGGCATTTGCGCTACTTCAAAACCTAAAATCCTTCGAGTCGAGTACTCAACCATCAAAGTCACCGAAAGAGGCTTGCACTTAGTATGTTCAAAGGTTTCAAGATCATCAAATTCCACTTCAGTACAAAGCGGAAACTTTTTATTCCACTCTTTGAGTTCTTCTTTAGCTGTCGCAATAGAGAACCGGAACTTCCGCACTACGGTTTTGGGATTGATTTTTAATATTCTTGCCGCCTCCCGCTGACTAACACCGCCCGTTAATAAGTCACAGACAGTCTTATTTAAATGTCTTTTCTTCTGACCTTTTAAGGGACTCGACGTGGCTGCAGAAAAACTTTTGCGACAAGAAAAGCACCAGAATCTGGAGAGATGCTGACCATCGGACTTACGATAATAAGATCCAAGCTTGCGAATTGTCCGAGAAGCAGAACTTGGATTTCTTTGAGTATAGCAGTAAGGGCATTTGAACTTCATGAGAATCAGCAATGGCAAGTGCCACGCCAAGAGCTCGAACTAACTTTGCACAGAAAAAGGGGGCAGTTCTAAATGTTCTAAAGATTATTTCTTCGGCGGAGGGGTCAGTTTACTGTCCAACTTCGCCAAGAAGCTCGATACTAAATCTTCCCGCTCTTGCCCGGAAACGGGGCGCGCTCCTAAAGGAAACTCGGTATAAAGCTCTTTCGGGATTTCCAGAAGGAATCTTGACGGCGCTGAGGGACGAACCACACCGTTCTTTTTTCTTTGCTGACACCGTGACATAACCAGGCGCTTTTTAGCACGAGTGACACCCACATAGAACAAACGGCGCTCCTCATCGATATCCGAACCTAAATTTTTATGCGGCAATAAATCTTCTTCAATCCCCGCTAAAATCACGATCGGAAATTCCAAACCTTTAGAGGCATGAAGAGTCATCAATTGCACTTTGTTCGGCTCTTCCTCTTCACCTGACATATCGTCGCGTAAAAGCATCGAATCGATGAAAGATTTAATACTTTCTACGTCATAAGAACGACGCCCTAGGTACGCATCCAAAATGCGGCCCAGAATTTCAACGACCATCCATTTTTTCTCGGCACTCGTCGGGTCCGCGGCCGTTCCATAAACGTATTCGCGATAACCAATATCTGCAAAGATTTGCACCATCTTTGCACCCGGAGACGATCCGACATTGAAATCCAGAATGTTCTTTGGAAGATCCTCGATGAACTTCATCAAATCATCAATCGCAAGACCCGCTTTTTCCTGCACTTCGGCTTCACGCCAGAAACGACAGGCATCCACGAAGTTAATGCGTTTTTTAAGCGCAAACTCACTGAGCTTTTCAATCGTCGTGTCACCAATACCGCGAGACGGAACATTGATAATACGACGTAAAGAAACCTCATTAGGCGCTAAAGACTGCTTTAAATAAGCCATCAAATCTTTGATTTCACGACGATCAAAGATCGAAGTTCCACCCGAGATATGATACGGCACATTCGCACGACGCAAAGACGACTCAATCAAGCCACCTTGCGTGTTCGAACGATAAAGCACCGCAAAGTCTTTGTACGAGTGACCTTGGCGCATAAAGTGCTGAATTTCGCTGACGACGAACTCACATTCATCTTCTTCGCGTTCCAACAAAAACATTTCAGGCAGCACACCCGTGCTTTGCGCTATTTCTGCTCTTAAAATTTTACCGTGACGGTTCTTATTTTTAGAAATCGCCGCGTTGGCGACAGCTAAAATTTCAGCTGACGAACGATAATTGCGCTCAAGTTTAATCACTTCACAGTTTTTAAATTCCTGCGGAAAGTTCAAAATATTTTTTACTTCCGCCCCACGCCAACCGTAAATCGACTGATCGTCATCGCCGACCACTGTCAGATTGTTATGAGACTTAACGATTTGATGAATCAAATCCATTTGCAGGCGATTGGTGTCTTGAAACTCATCCACCATCACCTGACTGAACATGCCTTGAACTTTTTCAAGAATATCTGGATGTTCTCTGAAGAGCTGTAAGGGCTTAATCAGAAGACCTTCAAAGTCCACCACACCTAAGTGCTCTAAGCGCTTGGCAAACTTCGGCGTTAGGACTTCGACCATCTCGTGGTATTCGTCGAAAGCTTCCGTCTGCGGAGCCAACCCCGTGCGCTTGTCGTTGATCATTGTCAGAATTTTATCGACGTCGAACTTATCTTTGCCCGAATTCTTAATATCCTTCATCAGGTCTTTAAGAATCGCATTGCAATCACTTTGATCGACGATACCGAAGTAAGGTGAAAGAGCCGCGTGTTTATGGAATCGGCGCAGGATCTGCAGGCCAAACGAGTGAAAAGTCCCTGCCCAGAGATTTTTCCCCGTATTGCCCAGCTTCACTCCAACCCGGTGCTTAAGTTCGCGCGCCGCCTTGTTCGTGAACGTTAACACGCAAATTTCTTGTGCTTGCGCCACACGCTCTGAAACCAAGCGTCCCGTTCTTGAAACAAGAACTGTCGTTTTTCCTGAACCCGCCCCTGCCAAAATAAGCAAAGGGCCGTAATTATGCTTTACGGCCTTTTGCTGCTCGGGGTTCAGCCCCTTAAGCCATTCCATAATACTCACTACTTCAAAGGCCGAATGGACTTCGGCCTTACAGATACATATTAAACTCTATTGTGGATCAATGTACGAACTTCGTCTTCAAAGACGACTTCGATTTTATCAGACATCGCGTCTTTAATGAAACCCATCCCGAATTTTGGATGTTGAAGTTTCGTGTTCTTTTCGAACTTGCCCTTCATGTTATAAGAAGCTGTCGGTGCGTTTTCAGTCGCCATCAACATTTCGTACTCATTGCGGTGGCTGGAACGACGTGAATTCATTGTTTGCTCACGCTTCTTCGCCGCAGCACCTGTCAAAGGTTTGCCCGTCTTAGTTTGAGTTTTAGGAAGAGAGTAAGTTTTTTGAGATCCGCAAATCTCGCATTTGATTTTTGCCGACGTCGCCGATGTATGCGCTAGGACCACGTGGTATCTATCAGCATCACATTTTTTGCAGAAAGCAAAAAAAGATTTCGCGACGGGGGGCAGTGTATTCATCGTCATTGTTCTTCCTATCTAGTATTGTTGTTTCAAACTATAAATCATTAATTTTTCATCGAGCTTCTTTTGCGCAATCTCACTTGCACTTAAGAAGTAAGGCCCACTATTGCTTTCAATGCGGTGTTGGAACTCCAACATGCTTTGTTCACTTTTGGGATCAATCATGGAATTTGTCGGTCCATAGTTTTCCAAAAAGGCATAGTCCTCTTCTTTATTAAAAAACTTTTCCCAGTTGTTCGTATTCACCTTCACACGGTACGTGATGGTTTTCGCATGAGAGTGAACCGGAGCATAAGCTCCGATGACTTCCAAGTGACCATAGTGAGAGTGCAACTTCAACGCCGGACTTCCCCATTGAGTCATGCCCGAACATTGATCGACATTGGCGTACCAAAGACCGAAGGCCTTAGATAAAAATCCTAAACCGTAAAAGCCCTCGCCTTGTGGAAGCAAAGAATTGATCGAGCAGAGGTTGTGCGCGACCCACTCTCCTCGATGCATCGTCGGAATGATGATGAAAAGAGAAAGCGGAATCCAGTCCATCTCGTCTAAAGATGTCACTTCTTTTAAAACGCTGGAAGTTTTGATCGGAGAATTCGTCGCCGGGAATTTTTTGGGATCTAAAGCTTCACGCATGCTTTTCGTCAATGCCGAAGGCTTGCAGGCAAAGCCCGCAACAAATCCTGGCATGACGGCGCAATCATAAAAAACCCAACGGGGCATGGCCATGTTGGAAGGACCGAAAGCGCGCTCTTCGATCGAATAGATGCGATCGGCAAAAGCCAGTTCACTTAAATCCAAAGGATCTTTGAACACAGGTTGCTTCGTGAACCAGTCTAAGCGATGAAGAGACCCTGGCTGAGCGATTTGGTTTTCTGGACGTACGAAAACATAAGGGCGAATATCATCGCGCTCCATCCAGTCCGCTTTTGCCAATAGTGAATTCATCGAATGCTACTCCAGTTCTGAGCTGCTTCAGCTCCCGGCCGTGCCGGCCTCCGCTCTGCGCCCTACCGGGCCCCAACCATCTCTTTAGGTTGTACTATCTTATCAAATTCTTCGCCAGAAAGGAGTCCAAGATTGATAGCTTCTTCGCGCAGCGTAGTGCCATTTTTGTGGGCAGTTTTGGCAATTTTGGCAGCATTGTCGTAGCCAATGTGAGGATTCAGAGCGGTTACAAGCATTAAAGAATGCTCAAGATGCTTCTGAATCTGTTTGGTGTTGGCTTCAATTCCCACGACACAATGGTCAGTAAATGACTCGCAGGCGTCTGCAAGCAAACGTACGGAATTTAAAACGTTAAAGACGATCAAAGGCTTAAAGACATTCAGTTCGAAATGACCGGTAGCTCCTCCGATAGAGACAGCCACATGGTTCCCCATCACCTGAGCACAGACCATAGTCATAGCTTCGCTCTGAGTCGGGTTCACTTTCCCCGGCATGATCGAACTTCCCGGTTCATTTTCTGGCAAGTGAAGCTCGCCGATTCCGCAACGAGGACCCGAACCCAAAAGACGGATGTCGTTCGCAATCTTCATCAATGAGACGGCCACAGAATTCAAAGCGCCGCTCACTTCCACCAAAGCGTCGTGCGCTGCCAAAGCTTCAAATTTGTTCTCTGCGGAAACAAAAGGGATTTTAGTTTCAACGGCGATCGCTTTGGCCGCTTCAACGGCAAATTGGGGATGAGTATTCAGTCCCGTTCCTACCGCCGTTCCTCCAAGAGCCAATTCATGCAAGTGCGGAAGAGTGTTTTTCACTCGTTGGATCGAGTGCTTCATCTGCGTGACATAGCCCGAGAACTCTTGGCCTAGCGTTAACGGAGTCGCATCCATCAAATGAGTGCGCCCGATTTTCACGATGTCTTTAAACTCGTTTTGTTTTTTCTCTAAAGCCTTATGCAGCTTTTCCATCATGGGAAGCAGCCGATGATGAACCTGCTCGGCAACAGCGATATGCATCGCCGTTGGAAAGGTGTCATTTGAAGACTGGCCTTTATTCACGTCATCGTTGGGATGGATTTCTTTAGAAGGAAGTTTAACACCCATCATATCCATCGCCCGATTGGCGATGACTTCATTGGCATTCATATTTGTCTGAGTGCCCGAGCCCGTCTGCCATACAACCAAAGGAAAATGTGCATCCAGCTTTCCAGCAATGACTTCATCTGCGGCTTTCACAATGACGTCGGTTTTCTTGGCGTCTAAAAGATTTAGTTTTTGATTTGTTTGCGCGGCACATTTTTTTAAGATCCCCAACGCGCGAATCATTTCTCGAGGAAAACGATCGCCGCCAATGCGGAAGTTTTGAGTGGATCTTTGCGTTTGTGCTCCCCAGAATTTATCGGCGGGGACTTGCACTTCACCCATGGTGTCTTTTTCAATACGCATATCTGCCATTTGCAAACTCCTTCAAAGATCTGACTTTAGTTCTTTCTTGCCACTTGGCCTACGTGAGCTTGATCAGTTGGATAAATAACAAGTTCTTGGATATTCACGTGTGCCGGGCGAGCGACACACCAAGCAATGGTTTCAGCGATGTCTTGCGCTGAAAGCGGCGTCATTCCCTCGTAGACCTTATCAGCTTTGCTTTGATCGCCTAAACGCACCAAAGAAAACTCCGTGTGGACCATGCCCGGCTCAATATTGGTCACACGCACTTTGCTCCCCAGAAGATCCATGCGCAGACCTTCGCTCAAGGCACGCACCGCAAATTTCGTTGCGCAATAAACGCCTCCGCCTGGATAAGTCCAACGACCCGCCACGGAACCCAGATTTACAATGTGACCAGAGTTTCTGCGAACCATGTGTTCGACAATCCCGCGCGTGACGTAAAGAAGACCTTTCACGTTTGTATCAATCATCGTGTCCCAGTCTTCAAGTTTCGCGTCTTGCATCTTATCGACGCCTTTAGCGAGTCCGGCGTTATTCACCAGAACATCAATATGAGCCATTTCCGCATAGTGAGCTTTCATAAATTGAGTCACATCATCGCGATCACTGATATCAAACTGCGCGGACTTCACTTGGATATTCGGATGAGCCGACTTTAAAGCCGCCTCTAACTCATTGAGTTTATCACGACGACGTCCCGTCGCAAAAATAGAATACCTTTGTCCCGCCAAAGCCAAAGCCGTCGCCCAGCCAATCCCCGAAGTCGCCCCAGTAATAAACGCCCATTTCTTTTCCATCTCTTAAAGGTACCTGCTTCCCTTGGTGTAGAAAAGGAAGCAGGTACCTTTTGCGCGACGCGATGCGATGGGCGTAGGTGCTAGAAAGGCGTTGTGTTAGGTTCGCGGACTATGAAATGTCCTTGTGGTTCCGAGAAAACTTACAGTGAGTGTTGTGGTCCTTATCATTCTGGCAAAGCCTTAGCTCCAACAGCCGAAGCTTTGATGCGTTCACGCTATTCGGCGTTTGCGAAAAATCAAATGGAGTATCTGCGCGATACAACGGATCCCCAAACTTTGGATCTGATTGACGAAGACGCCAATAAAGAATGGGCAGAGCGTGCGAAATTCCTTAAATTAGAAATCGTAAAGGCTGAAGAAAAAGGGACCAAAGGCACCGTGGAGTTTAAAGCCTTCTACACTGTTGATGACGAAGAGTACGTTCATCACGAGGTCAGCACATTCCGCAAACAAGCGGGCGAATGGTTTTTTAAATCCGGAAAAATCAAATCGGAGAAAACAAAATGAAATACTGGTTGATGAAATCAGAACCTGACGTTTATTCCATTGATACTCTAAAAAAAGATGGAACCACATGGTGGGAAGGCGTCCGAAACTATCAAGCCCGCAACTTCATGTCGAAAGAGATGTCGGTCGGTGATCTTGTTTTATTCTATCACTCTAATGCCGAGCCGTCTGGAGTCGCGGGGATCGCGAAAGTATCCAAAGCGGCAGCCCCAGATAAAACTCAGTTTGATAAAAAATCTGAATACTTTGATGCCAAAGCCACAAAAGAAAAACCTAATTGGTTCTGCGTTGAAGTCGAATTCGTAGCGAAGTTTAAAAACTTCATCAGCCTTTCTGACTTGCGTGACAACGAAAAGCTGGCGGACATGGTGGTATTGCAAAAAGGCTCTCGTCTTTCGGTTCAGCCCGTCGATAAAAAGCACTTTGATATCGTCAAAAAAATGGGTGGCATTTAAAGCATGAAACTTTTTTTGGCTCCGATGGAAGGTGTCGTTGACTGGGTGATGCGCGACACTTTGACACAAATTGGTGGTGTGGATCAGTGTGTGACCGAATTTCTTCGTGTTACCGATCGCTTGCACCCTGAAAGTGTCTTTTATAAGAACTGTCCAGAGCTAAAAACCAACTCACGCACTCGCTGGGGTACACCCGTTTTTGTTCAACTTCTTGGCGGTCATGCCGAACCTTTGGCGCTCAATGCACAAAGAGCCGTCAAACTTGGCGCACTCGGAATTGATCTAAACTTTGGCTGCCCGGCAAAAACAGTGAACCGTCATGATGGGGGCGCCAGTCTTTTAAAGTCCTGTGATCGTGTTCACACGATCGTGGATACGGTTCGTAAGGCTGTACCCGCGCATGTGCCGGTGACAGCAAAAATCCGTCTAGGTTTTGATGATCCCACGAAATGTTTAGAAATCGCTCAAGCCGTCGAAGCAGCAAACGCCACATGGTTGACCGTGCATTGTCGTACCAAAACCGATGGTTATAAACCACCTGCTTATTGGGAGTGGATTCCGAAAATCAAAGAGGCGACGAAATTGAAAATCATCGCCAACGGTGAAATCTGGAATGTCGCCGACTTCAAACGCTGCGTGGAAGTCACACAATGTGAAGACTATATGATCGGTCGTGGCGTGATGAGCAATCCCTTTATCTTCCGTCAGATCAAACAGAGCCTTTCCAATGAACCGGTTGAAGAAATGAACTGGCAACGGGCAAAACCCCTTCTGCCTCAGTTCTTTGAAGCCAGCACGCTTTATATCAACGATTACTTTGCGGTTTCGCGCACAAAACAGTGGCTCAAAGCACTTTCCTTAAAGAATGCCGAAGCGAAACAAGTTTTTGATGAAATTAAAATCTTAAAAAAACCTGTCGAGTTCCGTGCAAATCTTGAGCGTATCTGCGCTGCCAACTAATTGACCGCTGAATAGCTGGCACTTTTTCTTTGCGCGCGCAGATCGTTATTTAATGACTCCACCGCTTCTTTAAAGGCCTTTTGAATTTGTTCGCGCTCTCTAGCAGAAAGGCGAACCAAAGGCGACTGCCCTACGATCAGCTTAACTCCACCCGAATTCAGGTGGGTGGTTTGCATATCGACTCCGAAAGTGAGACCTTTTAATTTCGCAGGCTCCATGGACGAGCCCAAAGATTTTCGAAGTGTTTTCTCAACCGATTCACCGTGAGTAGCTAGGATGTTGCGTGCTGAAGCATCTTTGACACCGTCAGAAACAAAAGAGAGACGGAAAGATCCAGAGTACTTGGTCTGTGCCAAGTTTTTCATCACACTTTCTTTATCTTGAATCGATAGAGGTTTGCTGGCAATCGCCACGCAATCATCCCCCGAGCAGACGGTTTGCAGCTTTCCGGGATCCACGGATTTTTGCAAAACTTCTTGAAAGGCCTTCTTCTGTTCAACGAAGTGATGGGTGACGGTTTTTTCGGCCAGACGAGTGCTTTCCAAAACTTTATCTAAATTTGTCTTCCCCGCTAAAGCTTCCGCGGTCCCTTTCAGGTTCGCGCCGCCCATTCCAATCATATCAGCGGAAAGTCCTCCCATGGTCGCTTCGTTGAAATGCGGTGTTTCCCTTTTTGCGATGTAAAGACCGGGCGAAAAATCATCGGCTGCTTTCACGTAACGTTCTAAAGCTTTCACTTGCGATGTATCTAAAGCCGCCGTTCCAAATCGATTGGCCAGATCTTTTGAAATCTTCGTGGTGTCACCCGCGCCTTTGCGAACAATGTCATAGACATCAGTGTCAAAGGTTTGACCTGAGACCAAGTTGGTTTTTCCAAAATACTGGCGCAGGCTTTGACGATCTTTTTCAATATCAGAAAGTTTCTGCCTCATCATAATTTGAAGTTCTGATTTCGAATACGCTTGAAGTTCGTTTTCGGAAAGCTGGCGAGAATAGCGAGCCGCCAAATTCGCTTGATCGGCACTTTGTCCTATGCCCGCTCTGAACCACTGATCTGACTTTTCCACGCTGCGGATGATGCCGTTTTCTTTTAGATAGGTATTAAATTCGATGTTTGTTTCTTTGAATACTTTTGCTAGGCGCGCCTCAAGATCTTTAGGCACTTTGCCACTGAAAGAAAAACGCATTGATTTAAAATCCGAATAGGGATCAACGATCAAGCCCGGAAATTCTTTTTCCAAGGCCTTCACGTTACTGAGCAAAAGATCTTTGTGATAATTTGTAAGACCCGTCACCAGATTTTTATCCTTCAAAGAATCATTAAGAACTTTCATCTGCGAGTTTTCCACATCCAGAAAGGTGGCTTTGCTTTTCGTCCCACTATTCGCTAAAGAAATCCATTTTTCATTCTGCGCCACCGTCGTTGGTGAATACTCGAGATATTTTCTTATCAAGCCCTCGCGGTCTTTAAAGCCTGCTGACCTGGTGGAGGAAGTCGTCGAAGAGTTTTTTCCGACCTCTTGATCTGATTTTCTTCGTTTGGCGATGATATCTGAATTATCAGCATTCCTCTGCGCCTGAGTGACTGTGCTTCCGGAAGTTTTAGCACTCGCACTTTCTGTGATTCTTGATGCTTCCACGATTTTAGTGGCCTCGGTCGCCTTGGCAAGTTCCGCGGCCTCTAAAGCAGTCACTTCGGCTTTTATGCCTCGTCCCGCAGCAACGGCCGCCCGGCCGCCTTTTAAGAAGTAACCTCCCACCAGAATTGTCGGATCAATGACATTTCCGATCGCGTAGCATGCTAGCTCTTCCTGCGCTAAGGCGTTATAACAGGAATAGCGCTGATACTGTTTATTCAATGTATCCATCACCATGTTTTTAAGCGCACCTAATTTATTACGCTGTTCAACTGAGAGCTGCACATCTTCGGCCATAGGCCTTTCAGAGATAGGCACATAAGGCTTCGGCGTCATTCGGCGAATGGAAGACATGTAAGCTTTCATATCTTGAGCTTCGATATAGAGGAAAGTCGCCGGATATTTTTCCAAATCGGCATCACTCAATTTATTGTAGCGATGATCGTCTTTGACCAAGTCGCGTTTACAAGAAAGAAGCTTGTCACACTCACGCAGGAACTCAGCTCTTTTTTTGTTATTTTCTTTAAAGCCTTCCCAGGATTTTTCGATGAATCCGCCCAAAGACACAGCCATGTCTTTGAGCGAAATTCCCAAATCAATCATCGCATTTTTATAACCACGCAAACAGGCAACTCCCTGCTCGCGAAGGAAGTCGTCGTTTTGTTTGCACAAGCTATCCAAATCACAACGTCGCATCAGCGGCGCCCACTCTGGATTTTCTTTCGCAAGCTCAGCGCATTTGAGCGACTGCACTTGCATCTCACAGGTCAGTTTTATTTTTTCAATGGGATCTTTGTAAGTGGTGGCACACTCGGGTTTCTTCTTACAGGCGACCGAAAGCAGAAGGCTCTCGCTACTAGAGATAGCAAAAGAATTTAACGAAACGAGCAGAATAAATAAAAAATTTGTAAAAGCCAGATCAACTCCAAGTAACTCTTCGGAGTATCTGGAGGCTCAATCAAGATTCGAACAAACGATTCTCACAGCGAGACCTATGCGATCCGATGTTTTTGTTCGCTTCAGAACATTTTTTGAAAAATGAAGTAGGGACTTTTCATCTTCACAACATGCAAACGGAATCGCTCCGCGATCCAATTCATGCTTCTTTCTGAGAAGAATCCGACATGAGTAAGATCACGTCGATAATGCCAGTCATGGAAGGCCGCTTCGCCTTTGTGAGCGGAAGTCATGATTGCCAATATCCCCCCGGGTTTGAGGAGGCTTAACATGCGCTCGATTTCCACTTTGGGATTGTGAAGATGTTCCCACACTTCAGTGCTTGTAATTAGATGATAAGTGCGCTTCAGACTTTCGGTGTCTGGAAAATAAAAAGCGTCATAATCGGAAGTTTCAAACCCTTGCGCGTTTAGAAGCTTGCTCAATGTCGCCGTCGGACCACAGCCATAATCCAAACTCGTAAGTTCCAAACTCTCTACACCAGCGGCTTTGAAGTGATCTGTAACACCTTTGATGAGCGGGTCAAAGAACGCTAAGTAGCCCGCACTTTCTTGATTTTGATGAAGGTCATAACGTTGCTTTTCTTCCTCAAGACTCAGACGCTCTGCGGGGTTCATGAAAATAAAATCGCAGTCTTCGCAGTGGTAATAATTGCGTTCGGGCTTCTTTACCACTTTAAAAGCATTTGAGTTTGGTGACTGACAAAGTAAGCACTGCATGACAGGAAGAATCCTTGTCTCCCCTGCACCCGTATGTCAAAAAGAATTATGGCTAAAGTAGTTATTTATAAAAAAGACCCTTGTCCCTATTGTGACCGCGCTATCAATTTTTTGAATGGCAAAGGCATCGATTACGATGTTGTGGATCTTACGGGCAAACAAGAAGAAATCGATCGCATCAAAAATGAAACAGGATGGAGAACAGTTCCTATCATTCTTATCGACGGCAAATTGGTCGGTGGTTACACAGATCTGAAAGCCTTGGATGAAGAAGGTAAACTTGATTCCATGCTGGGAGGAAAATAATGAAGGCTTTGTTGTTCGCTTTTCTGACGACACTGGCGGTCTCATCTGCTCACGCAGAAGAAATCAATCCTGTGGGCGGAACGGAAGTGATTTACATGGGTTTGGGTTCTGCTCCTTACAACGGAACAGCTCGTGGCAGCTTGCAGCTTAAAAACACGGGCGATCAAGATATCACCAAAATCGTGTGGGACATTAAAGGCATGGGTTTTAGTGCCCAAGACAACTGTCCGACGGTTTTAAAACCAGGTAAATCTTGTCAGATTTTTGTAACTTACTGGAATACTTTCGCTGGCCCAGCAAGCGGCACATTGTTAGTGTGGACTTCAGATAAGAACTACCGTGTGAATCTTTCGGCTTACGGTCAGGAACCGATCAGACCACCGAACCCACCGGTACCACCACGCTTTCCTTAATTTATTGGCGCAATTCTGTGCGAGGGCTCATTTCAACGGGGCCCTCGAAAAACTTCTGCACACCCTCAATCATTTCGTCGACATTGCGAGCTTTCGCACACACTCCGACAAGCGCATTACCGAATAACAGCCACACGCTGGTCGTACGAACAAAGAAACGCACCTTGCGCATGGCTAAGTCATCACCAAAATACTGTCGGCTTAGATGTATCAATTTTAAAAGACATTTTCCGTATTCAGCGCCTTCTTCTTCCGAAGTGCGAGGAGCTTTCATGCCCTCTTTACCTGCGGGAGAAGCAAAGCCCAAGTCTTCACCAAGCTGCCACATCATCCAGGGGCGTGCCGCCAAACCTCGACCTGCCATCGCCATATCGCAGCCCGTTTCTGCAAGCATTGCTTTCGCGTCCTCGGCAGTTTGGATGTCACCATTACCGATCACAGGAAAGTCGACAGCTTTATGAAGTTGTTTGATTTGCTCCCAATCCGCAGAGCCACGACGTTTTTGAGCCGCTGTTCGAGGATGTAAACACACCCACGCAGCTCCGGAATTACGAAGCCCTGATACGAACGAAAGAAGCTCGTCAAATTCTTTAGTGCTCCCGACGGCACGCAACTTTACGCTAACAGGAACTGTCGCATTTTTGACGGTCATGCGAACGACTTCTGCGGCATAAGATGGATCACCCATTAAGGCGACGCCATAGTTGTGCTTCAACGCTTTTTGCACGGGACAACCCATGTTGATATCAATGGCTTCGGCTCCCCACTCGATCAAGCGCTTCACACTCTCCATGATGGGAACTTCTTCATTGCCTAAGATTTGTGGAACAAGCCCCGTTTCGTGAGGCGCACGCATCGTTTCTGGCGTCGTCACAAGATTTTCATTGGGAATGCGGCGAGAGTTTAACATCTCTGTCGGCCAGATCGTAAAAGCATCCGCAGGCATGTACTCACGAATCACTTCACGCAAAGCCACGTGCGTAAGACCCACCATGGGTGCCAAGCACAGTGGAAAGTTCACTTTGCCGTCCAAGATAGGACGATGCAAACCCAATTGTTTTTTAGTGAATCCGTGAGAGTCAAAAGCCATAGGGACTTTTACCCGTAAATGCGGCCGGCATGCAATATCCGAATGAAGTTAGCAAGAAAAACGAGACGGAAACCGTAAATATTTCTGGTGGGGAATCGAGGAAGATTGAATCCTCCACAAACTCACAGGATCAATGTGAGCTTGTGGATCATTTTAAAACTAAGCAGAAGCTTTAACTGCGAAATCAGGAGCGAATTTTTTGATAGCTTCATAACCACCGAAAAGAACCGCCGTAAAGAACAGATCGCCAAGGATTTGATTTCCGAAGAAAGGAATGCCCGCAACGTAACATGAAACAAGGCCTTGAGCTGTTTTTGGGTATAGACCTTCCATCATCCAAACACCGAAGTTAGAGATCAGGAAAAAGACCGCGCTTGTGACCAAAGACATAGTCCCAACACGAGTGAAGGTCTTCCCTTCGCGCATAGTCCATCCCAATAAAACAACCGCTAAAAATCCTACGTAAACATAAAGCATTGTTGCGTGGAAACCCAAAACCAGGTCACTTACGAACAAAGCCGCCAGTGGAATCACCATCGATAGTTTTTTTGACGGGAAGTAAGTCCCACCAAAAAGAGCCATGGCACCGATCGCCGTGAAATTCCAAGGGTGCGGAATCAAGCGGCTGAAAGCGGCAACAAGAACCATCAAAATCAAAGTCATCCATTGTGTTGTTTTCATAGATTATCCTCGTTTATGCAGGGCAGAAAACTATCACCGATTCATACGGTTGTCTACCAGTTCTTGGACGACACTTGGGTCAGAAAGAGTGCTCGTATCTCCCAATTGATCTGGCTGGTTCTCTGCGATTTTACGAAGGATTCTGCGCATGATCTTACCGGAACGAGTTTTAGGCAGACGGAAAGCCCATTGAATCAGATCCGGTGTAGCGATGGGCCCGATTTCCTTGCGCACCGTTTGAATCAACTCTTTGCGAATATCCTCACTCGGCGTTTCTCCGGTTTTAAGAGTCACAAAGGCATAAATCCCTTGGCCCTTGATTTCATGCGGATATCCCACCACGGCCGCCTCTGCCACGCGATGATTCGCAACCAAGGCCGATTCGATTTCCGCCGTCCCAATACGGTGACCTGATACATTGATAACGTCATCCACACGGCCGGTGATCCAATAGTATCCGTCCTTGTCTCGACGACATCCATCTCCTGAAAAATAGTATCCGGGATAGGTTGAAAAATACGTCTCTTCAAACCGGTCATGATTGCGATACACCGAACGCATCTGACCAGGCCAAGAATCAGCGATCACTAACACGCCTTCGCCTTCAACCTCAGTGATTTCTTTTCCTTCAACAGTTAAAAGTTTTGGCTGAACTCCGAAGAATGGCAGTGTCGCCGAACCCGGTTTCATCGCGATAGCACCAGGCAATGGCGTGATCATATGTCCGCCCGTTTCAGTTTGCCACCACGTATCCACAATCGGACAACGACCATCACCGACCACTTCGAAGTACCATGCCCACGCTTCGGGGTTGATGGGCTCTCCGACAGTGCCTAGAATTCGTAAGGACTTGCGAGAGCTGGATTTAACGAAAGTCTCTCCTTCCCGCATAAGAGATCGCAATGCCGTTGGCGACGTATAGAAAATAGAGACTTGATGTTTGTCGACGACTTCCCAGAAACGTGAAGGCGTTGGATAATTTGGAACACCTTCGAAGATCAACGACGTTGCCGCATTGGCCAAGGGGCCATAGATCATGTAACTGTGTCCTGTCACCCAACCGATGTCGGCAGAACACCAGTAAATATCCCCGTCATGATAATCAAAAACATACTGATGAGTCATACTTGCCCATAACAAGTAGCCCCCCGTCGTATGTAAGACGCCTTTTGGTTTTCCCGTAGATCCCGAAGTATAAAGAATGAATAATGGATCTTCGGCATCCATTTGTTCAGGAGGACATTGATCGCTCGCCGACTTCACTTCGTCGTGATACCAAATATCGCGGCCAGCCTGCATCTGAATATCCGTCTGTGCGTATTTAACGACTAAAACTTTCTCGACAGGTGCTCTGACGAGTGCCTTATCAATATTTTCTTTAAGCGCGATCGACTTACTGCCGCGGAAGCCCGCATCTGCCGTGACAACAAATTTCGATTGTCCATCGATAATACGATCCGCGATAGAGTCAGGCGCAAAGCCTGCGAAAATCACCGAGTGCACAGCACCAATGCGCGTACACGCAAGCATCGCATAGGCCGCCTCGGGAATCATCGGAAGATAGATCGTCACGACATCGCCTTTTTTTACTCCCATCTTTTTTAAGATGTTCGCAAAACGGCAGACCTCTTGATGAAGTTCTTTGTACGTGATTTTTTTTGAGGGAGTTTGTGGATTGTCTGCTTCCCAGATAAATGCGACTTTGTCGGCTTTGGTCTTTAAATGGCGGTCGATGCAGTTGTACGACACGTTGAGTTTTCCGCCTTGAAACCACTTAATGCTGACAGGTTTTTTGAAGCTAGTTTCTTTGACCTTGTCCCATTTTTTAAACCAATCCAAGCGCTCGGCTTCTTTTGCCCAAAAGCCCTCAGGATCTTTGATGGATTTTTCGTACATCTCTTTGTACTTGGCTTCATTGATCCAGGCATTCTTCGCTGTTTCTGGAGGGACGGGATATAGATCTTTATGCATACTCACCTCAGGCTTATATTTCATCGTAAACCTTCAAGCAGTGAGGTCAAATTTATAATTACAAAAAGTTGCTGCGCAAAAATTCTTGGACTCAGAACTTCGGCGCGCAAATCAAAATTTACATCGGTGCAATTCTATTTCGAGAAAGACTTTTTAAACAACTGATGAGCAAACATTCCTGCTATCATGGCCCCGACAAAGTAAACAGCCTGTAGGGATCCAGAACCGACAGAGGTCAGCGCCGGACCAGGACAGTAACCGGCAAGGCCCCACCCCACACCAAAGAGCGCGCTTCCAATAACAAGCTCTTTTGAGATCTTTGTTGCCGTTGGCACATGCCACTCTGAATCCAGAAGTGGAGACTTTCTTTTCCGAGCCAAATAATAAGTAATAGCGTGTACTGGAATGGCTCCCAGCATGACGAAGATTAAAGTCGGATCCCAGTTTTCATCCCAAGTCAAAAATCCCAACACCTTGCTAGGCTGAGTCATTCCCGAGATGGAAAGACCTAAGGCAAAAGTAAAACCAACAACGAAGGAAGCGACGGCTTGAAGATATTTGTGCTTCATTTAAACTCCCCCGAAATGTTTTAAACCCGTAGCGACAAGAATTCCTGCAAGCATAAACGTCACAGTCGCGACTAAAGAACGCAGCGACAATCGTGAAAGTCCACAGATGCCATGCCCACTGGTACAGCCACTTCCCATCACAGTACCGAATCCCACAAGAAAGCCCGCAATTAACACTGAAGGCAGTGGCGTTTCAGGAACTGTGAAAAAGGCCGGATTGATCATTGCCATCACGAACCCGCCAAGCCAAAGCCCGATGATAAAGACGCCTCGCCACAGTCTTCCTTCTTGTGCGGTCAAAAAACTATTTGTGATCCCGCTAATCCCGGTCACACGACCGTTAAAGACCAGCATGATAGAGACGGCCAGTCCAATCAAAGCGCCCCCACCCAGGGCATAGGCGATAGTTTCAGTCATTGTCGGATCCCCTGCTTAAAGTTCTTCACTATCAGATCATCCTAAGGATATTCTTGCAAAGATATCTTTTGCACAAATATCGAGGACCACATGGCTTTGCAAATTCAACATTTTTTTGACCCAGGGACTTTCACGCTCACCTACGTAGCATTTGATGCGACGACTTTGGATGCAGTGGTTATTGATCCTGTGTGGGATTTTGATCAGGCATCGGGAAAACTGACCACTAAAGCCATGGAACCTGTGGTGAAGTTTTTAAAGGAAAAAAACTTAAAGCCGCACTTTGTGTTAGAGACGCATGCTCATGCGGATCATCTTTCAAGCTCTCAACTTTTTAAAAATTTCTTTCCGGGAATCAAGGTTGCTATCAGTGAGAAAATCACTGAAGTGCAAAAAACTTTTAAGACACTCTTCAACCTGACAGATGTAAATACCGAAGGGAAAGATTTTGATTTATTGCTTAAAGATGGACAGGTCTTTGAGGCCGGATCATTAAAAATAAAAACTTTGGCGACACCGGGTCACACGCCTGCGTGCGTTTCTTATTTGATTGAGGATGCTTTATTCTCGGGTGATGCGATGTTTATGCCGGATTCAGGGACGGGTCGCTGTGATTTCCCGAATGGAAGTGCTCATAACTTATATAATTCCATCACTCAGAAAATTTATACGTTGCCTGATTCGACTCGAATTTTTGTAGGCCATGATTATCAACCCCAAGGCCGCGAATTACGCTTTCAAACCAGCGTTGCAGAACAAAAAGAAAAGAACATTCAACTTGCAGGCCATGTCAGCGAAAAAGACTTTGTGCAGTTCCGCACTCAAAGAGATTCGACTTTAGCAGCGCCGAAGCTTTTGATTCCAAGCCTTCAGGTAAACATTCGTGCGGGTCACTTGCCCCCTGCGGAATCCAATGGTGTCAGCTACGTAAAAACGCCGCTTCTTCCTCAGTAGATTTAAAAGCTTGAATTTTAAAATAAAAAAGGCCTGCTCTTTCGAACAGGCCTTTAAAGTTTTTATGTTAGATACGCCTAGGATTAGTTGACGTCTTTGTAGTCAGCGTCGATCACGTCGTCGCCGTTTTTCTCTTCAGCTTTGGCTTCGCCGCCGCTTTGATCACCCGAAGAACCGTCAGCACCTGGTTGCGCTCCTTGCTTTTTATAAAGCTCAGAAGTCATTTTGTGAGTCACAGCTTGAAGTTTTTCAAACTGAGCTTTGAGCTCGCTCACTTCCGCACCTTTGTTCTCTAGAACCTTTTTCGCTTCTGCGATCGCGTCGTTAGCCGCTTTCACTTCGCTTTCAGGCAATTGAGAACCAGAATCCTTGATCAACTTCTCAGTTTGGTAAACCAAGTTGTCCAAGTTGTTTCTTTGAGTTGCTGCTTCTGCTTTACGTTTATCTTCTTCAGCATGACCTTCAGCATCGTTCACTGCACGCTTGATCTCGTCTTCAGAAAGACCGGATTGCGCCGTGATCTTGATCTGTTGAGTCTTACCAGAAGACATATCTTTCGCACTTACGTGCAAGATACCGTTGGCGTCGATATCAAAAGTCACCTCTACTTGAGGAACTCCACGTGGAGCTGGTGGAATACCAACTAGCTCAAAGCGGCCCAAAGTTTTGTTATCTGTCGCCATCTTACGCTCACCTTGAAGAACATGGATGTCTACGGCTGGCTGATTGTCAGCGGCCGTCGAGAACACCTGAGATTTCTTCGTAGGGATCGCTGAGTTTCTTTCGATAAGTGTCGTCATAACGCCACCCAAAGTCTCGATACCAAGGCTGAGTGGAGTTACGTCTAGAAGAAGAACGTCTTTCACGTCACCAGCAAGAACGCCCCCTTGTACCGCAGCACCCACTGCAACCACTTCGTCAGGGTTCACAGTGCGGTTTGGTTCTTTACCGAAGAACTCTTTCACCGCTTTTTGGATAGATGGGATACGAGTCGATCCACCCACCAAAACAACTTCGTCGATCTCGGAAGCTTTCATGCCTGCATCAGCCAAAGCTTTACGGCAAGGCTCCATAGAGCGTTTTACTAGATCTTCTGTCATTTGATCGAATTTTGCGCGAGTCAAACGAGTTTGCAAATGTTTAGGACCTGATTGGTCTGCCGTGATGAACGGAAGATTGATTTCAGTTTCCTGCGCAGAAGAAAGTTCGATTTTTGCTTTCTCTGCCGCTTCTTTCAAACGTTGCAAAGCCATTTTGTCGTTCTTAAGATCGATCGCCTGATCTTTTTTGAATTCAGAGATCAACCATTCCAAGATTACGGTGTCAAAGTTATCGCCACCCAAATGAGTGTCCCCATTAGTAGCGCGAACTTCCACAACTCCATCGCCAACCTCCAAGATAGAAATATCGAATGTACCACCACCGAAGTCGTAGATAGCGATTTTTTCGTCTTTCTTTCTTTCCATGCCGTACGCAAGAGCGGCGGCCGTCGGTTCGTTGATGATACGTTTGATTTCAAGACCTGCGATGCGACCAGCATCTTTCGTTGCCTGTCTTTGCGCATCGTTAAAGTAAGCTGGAACTGTCACTACAGCTTCAGTTACCGGTTCACCAAGATAGTCTTCAGCCACTTTTTTCAATTTAGCTAGAACTGCGGCACCGATTTCCTCTGGGGAAACCTGTTTACCTTGAACTTTGAAAGCACAGTCGTTGCCTTTAGCAACCACAGTGTAAGGAACAAGTTTGATTTCCTCTTGAATCTCTTCAAATCTGCGACCGATGAAACGTTTTGCAGAATAGATTGTGTTTTCAGGATTCGTCACCGCTTGACGTTTAGCAATTTGACCTACCAAACGATCGCCGTCCTTAGTGTAAGCGACAACTGAAGGAGTAGTACGAGCGCCCTCTTCATTCACAAGCACTTTAGGCTCGCCGCCCTCCATGATCGCGACGCATGAGTTCGTCGTTCCTAAGTCGATACCAATAATTTTACCCATACTAATTCTCCTTAAATATTAACTGCTTATAGCTCTTTAAATGTGGGTCGGACTTCCTATTCGTCAAGCTCGTCATCTTACTTTTTTATGACATTTTTTTAACGAATAATTTCAATATCTTACGGATATTTAACTCGTGTTATGGAGCAGCGACGTGCATTATGGGCTCTTCGCTCCTCTCTTAAAAAAACAGGAAACGAAGCCCCTCAAGGCCTCGGCGCAAACCCTTCAACGCCGGGGCCTCAATTTCTGCCTGATTTTGCAGCACCCGGATTAAAGAATTTAAATGCCATATTCATAAGATTTTTACCTCATTCGGTTACCCTACTTCTATCGATCAATCAAACTCTTATGATAGGAGCCCAGCTTATGACACACTTCAGTTTCAAGATGGCAGCGGTTCTGGTTTCGTCGCTGCTTATGTTTGGATTGGCCCAAGCCGAGATTCGCGCGGAAAAGCGCGAGGCCGAGCAGGATGAACAGCTCAGTGATGACAACGGCAAATCAACGCAAACCCATCCAGAGAGCCCTGAGTTTGAGTCCATCAAGAAACGTGTGAAGTCTTCAGCGCAAAAAGAATAACAATTTAAATTGCAAAACAATCGATAACTCCAAGTTGAAAATTAAAATCGGAAAAGAATGGCTCTTTTGATTGCCGATCGTGCGAAGTAAATTTCCCGTCCGCAATCAGTGGTAAAACACATGAGTGTCGCCGTTGTAGCACCTAGTCCTTTCGACTAATCATAGTCCATGGACATTTCTCAGGTTGAATCTGACATTCATAATTTGATCTCTCAGAAAAATTATCCCTGTATTGCTGCGGTTCAAGCTCTTTTCAAAAAAGAACTGATCTTCGACACGTACTCAAGCTTTGGCAGCGGTGAGAGCGCTCGAACCTTGGCGGCGAACTTGATCGCATTTAAAGAAAAACAGCGATCTCAAAAAATTCAGAACCTCACTTACTTCGCGATTTTTCCGCAGGATTCAGTCAACAGCGAAGAAGAATTTGAAATGAAACTTTGGAATGAGCTTTCGGCGATGTGGAATCATCCCAATATCGCCGGCAATTGGGATCCGACATTCAGTGACAATCCGGAAGACAAGAATTTCTGTTTTAGTTTAGACGGCAGCGCATACTTTGTTGTAGGACTGCATCCATTAAGCAGCCGTCTTTCGCGTCGCCTTCCTTATCCCGCTTTGGTTTTTAACTTGTACAGTCAATTTCACGAACTTCAAGAGCAAGGCCTTTATCAGCCGATGATCAAGTTAAACCGTCAGCGCGATGAGCGTTTTCAAGGCTCCGTCAACCCGATGGCAGAACTTCATAACGACGTGTGGGAAGCAATTCAGTTTTCCGGTCGTGCGAACTCTTCGGATTGGAAGTGTCCTTTCACGAAAGGACTTGTGGGATTAGCGAAAAAGGCGTTGTCGCGTGTCTGATACTTTAGAACAAACTTATTGTGTGATGCCTGCACAAACAGGAGCAGCCTTTCTTTTACGTAAAGGGGAACTTTTGCGTGTTATGACTCCGCATGATTTTCAAGTGTCGGATCTTTTTTGCTTTAATGCTCGCGATCTTTGGGAAAGTCTTTCGGCAGGTCGCTCTATCGATTGGGCCGATACAATTTATCTGACTTCGGGGCATCATCTTTATTCCAATCGTAGCAATGTGATGCTGACGATCTTAGAAGACAGCTGTGGTCGCCATGATTTTTTAATGACTCCTTGTAGTCTTCGGATGTTTCAGATTATCGCGGGCAACGAGGACTATCATCCGAGCTGTCATGAAAACCTGGCAAGGAACCTTGCGGAATTTGGAATTCATGAAGATCAGATTTCAACGACGTTCAATATTTTTATGAATGTCACTGTGGATGAAAAAGGACGAGTGAAAATTGAAATACCCGTCGCAAAAACCGGTGACTTCGTGTTATTTCGAGCGGAAATGGATTTGGTTGTGGGACTCACCGCATGTTCGCACGAGGGGACGAATCATGGAACGTGCAAACCGGTCTGGTATCGCAAAGAAAGTGATGGAACGAAGTCAGAAATTTAATTTATGTCGTCCTTAATATCTTGAACGTATTTTAACAGGCTTCGCTCTTTAGAATTGTTAAAATTGTATGGGCGTATAAGTATCCCACTTCATGCGAACATCAATAGAACAACTGTATAATTCAATTCATAAGTTAATGTCTTTAGTCTGCCAGGATCCTCGCTTGGAATCGGCGCTCTTAACGGCGTTAGGTCACATGGAGGATTTAGCGGCAAAACAAATTCTGGGAAATGTGTCGGCTTCGACTCCTCCCCAATTTATTTCAGAAATTAAAGCTCATGCCGAAGATGAACTTCGGCATCGCGATGCCTTATGGGCGGTCCGGCCTTTTCCTGAAGCCGGTAATTCACGCGAACGAGAATTGCGTTTGGAGTTGCAAAACATCGCGGAAAGTTTCACTGTCGGCTATTTCGGAAACCCCATCTTGATTCAAGCAAAGTCGCGCTTCAATGCTTACGTGCATGGGGCTTTGACGATCGAGCAGTTCCCATTTCAGATATATTCTTGTTTTATCAAGGCGACGCCTTCGGAAACCATCCGCTCCATTTTAACTTCCGTATTGGCTGACGAAAAAAATCATATTCAGCTCGGAAAGAAGATGATGGAGACTTTGCCCCAAGCTGAGAAGCTCTGCTTAAATCAACTTCTGACGATCGAAAAAGAGATGTGCCATAAAATGGTATTACGTATGACCGATGTGATTTCTGCTTATGTCAATGTCGGCGTACGCAAAGAGAGCGTCACCGCCAGTGAAAAGCTGGGTCATGTGCTAAGTGCGGATTCTGCAGCGACTTCGTTATGGATTTACGCCTTAGGTGATAGCGAGGAACTTGCGGCAAATCATATGCAAGAAATCTTTAGGCGCCGTGGTCTTCCATTACCGGCTGATATGGTTGAACACGTGGGTGATGAAAAAAGGCACGCGCAGCTTTTAAGACAAACCGTTTTACTGCGACGTCGCAAGCTCTTGCAGCAAGCAAAGTACAAAGTTCTTGAAGTGCGCATGCGTAAGGCCACGGAAAGATATCTGGTGACCTACTTTAGTCATGTGATGAAAAAGTTTTCTGATCCCGATGAAATCTATCTTTTTGGGGCCTTGGGGCTTGAGATGCGGGTCTTTAAACACTATGCGCAGTTAAGTGAGACCACGCATTCCGTGGATGTTGCCTTTATCTTAGACGAAATTCTAAGAGACGAAGCCGAGCATACGCAGATGGTGCATTTGCGCCTAAAAGACCGTGGATTCATTAAGCCCGAGGTCTTAAAGTGGATCCGCCAAACCGAAGAGCTCTGTTTTGAAAGGGCTGCTTCGCAAGTTTTAGGCGGCCTGTATGCCGCTCGCTCTTGGAAGCATGAGGCGGAGCTCGTATGAAGCAGGCTTATATTTTTCCAGGGCTCAACGCCTTACTTCGCCGCACGGATCGGCTTCGCTATTTAGGACGTCCTCGCGTAAAAAAATATCTGCATCACGCCGAAGAAATCATCGGCGACCATTTTCATCAACGCATGTCTTTTTTAGATTTTTTAGAAGGCAGCGTGGAGGATATTTATTCTATTCAGAACATCAGTGTTGCGGCCGTTGCGATTTGCAGTATTCAAACTGCCGTGGCCGAAGAGCTCGCGGAAAAAGAGGGGCCACCCGATTTCGTGATGGGTTGCTCATTAGGAGACCTCGCGCGCGCGGTATTTGCACAGGCCTACAGCTTTGAAGATGCGGTGGTGAACCATATCAAGTTCACTCAGAAAATTGACGGTATTGACAAGATCGGACGGAATATTGGCGTTCTTGCTCCGAAGAGTCAGGTTTTTACGGATGAAGACTATCAATGGTTCTCGGATATTGCCGTGGACGTGTCATGTTTGACTCCCCGATTCCTGAATATTGGCGGTCGTTTTCAAGAGTTGGAAAAAGTGGAAGAGCGCGCCAAGGACAAGTCATGGAATACGATGAAGATCTTAGAGTATCCCGCGCACTCACGTTACATTCTGCCTTATGTGGAATGCGTGCGAGAGGATTTTCATTCTGTGAAGGTTCGTCGACCTTCGATTCCGATGTATTCAAGCTTTAGTGCCACGCCGATTTCTGATCCGGTTGCGATTCGCGAAGAGTTTCTTTTGAGTATTTGCAAACCGATTCACTGGAACCAAGCGGTGCAGGCGATTTGTAGGAATGATGGTGTTACGAGGTTTGTGAATATTGGACCGTGTAAGAGCTTGAGTGGGTTGATGCGGGATATTCCGGTGGAGGTGGACATCCAAGTTGAAGACGCTTGTCGGCTTTACGATAGCTTTTAATAGCGAACTTTAGTCGACAGATGGGAAAATGTGTCCGAGAAAAAGATAAACACTGAAAATAATCAAGATGAAATAAACAATGAACCACGCGCGAGACGTTTTATTTTTCTTCAACTTGTATATTTCTTTGGGAACGACGATAAACCACTGAAAATAGCCAAATATAATCGCCAGCAAATAAGTAAAAAGAGTAAGTGAAAAATCGTAGAGGCCTCCAAAGCCCAAAGATTCTTTTGCGATAAAACTCAGCGCAAATGATACACCGAAATAAACTGCAATTCCGGATGGCAACGTTAGAAGCCAAATCAGATAGCTGGCAACAACACTCGAATCCCCTTGCGCCAGCAATCCAAAAATGGCAACACCCACACTAAGCGTCAACCAGACCGCTTTTATAATATTGAATGAACTTAATTTCGATTGCATTGCGCCGAACACCTCTCGACTGTGTCACTGACCCATTTTTGGCAGTTTGCACCACCTACGTTTATCACGCTATATTGAGGTCGAGAACCACCAATAGCATCTGCAACACATTGATCCATACAGCCTTGACGATGTTTGGGCCCTTCTTTACATTTCACTCCAGTGCTGCCTGGCGCAGGATCATTCGAATCCACTCCTGCGCTGCTTATCGCGTTTCCACTACGCGTTTGTCCTCCACAGACGCCATTAGCACATAAATATTGATGATATACCGGACCAAATTCGCTACTGAACCCGCCCAACGGGGTCGTACATATTTCGTATAGTCCACTAGGATCTATGGAGTTAACAGGATCCTGAGCAACGTAGCCAAATACGTTTGAGTCACCTGCTAAGAATAAAATGGGATCCTTACTCAACCATCTGCCTATACTAGGATCATAGTCTCTCGCTCCGAATCGAATGAGATGAGTATCTTCATCATAGAGCCCCCCAGCAAACTTGAACGGAATTGCACCAGAATTGGTGTCACTCAATACTCTTCCGAACTCATCGTAGGTAACTTTCTGAAGCACAGAACCATCTGAAACTTTTACGACAAGACGAGGTGAACCTAAGCTGTCGGATACAATTCTGTAAGAAGAACCTGACATTACCATGTAGTCGGGAACATTAGATTTTGATGCGTATACAAACCGTTTCTGTAGATTTCCCGCGCCATCAAGCTCGGCAGCAACCCGAAGTTGATCCATGTACACCCATCGCTTTATAAGCGTGGAATTAACCTTCTTTGCAACTCTTCTAAATAAGCCATCGTAGTAATAAGATATGACGTCACTATTCGGTAGCGTCACGGTTTTTGTATTTCCAAATGAGTCGTATGTGAAAGTAGTAGTTTCTCCCGTCAAAGTATTGGTTTTGGAAATCATTTCGCCGTTGGTGTTATGTACATAAGTAAAGACATTATAAGACGTGATACGATCTTGAGCATCGTAACTAGCCGTGATCGTCTGCGAACCAACATTTCCGGAAACTCGATTATTATTCGTGTCGTATCCATAAGTAGACTGAATAATGGAATTCTTCTTTACCTCTATAAGTCGACCGACACTGTCGTAATCGTACTCAAAAGTTTGTGATACTCCGTCCAACGTTTCTGTTTTAGATGAGACTCGACCTAGATCGTCTCTCGTTAACGTATATGAATATAAGCTAGTTCCGCCATATTGTGCATCATATGCCGTCAGCTCACCAAAAGAACTATATCCCAGAGTGTCGGTAACAATATTGGGGGAAGCTCCAATAGATGTTCCAGAAAGATATCCGTTCGGTGTCGAATAGTTCAATGTCAATGAACCTGCGGTTTCTAACTTTCGATCCGCATTATGTGTATAATAAACTTTTTCTTGAGTCCCACCCAAGTAAATCTCGTCGGAATAAAGTTGATCCCCTTTTCTATAAGTAGGTATGTATCCGATAGAAACATAGGAGCCGCCTATCGAATCGTCACTCCAAACTGAAGCTGGCTTCGTCCCATTATAAGAGATCGAAACATTTTGACCGTTTGGAACACTAATGGAGCTAGGGAGTCCAGTCGTACTATCAATCGAGATACCGTATGTACCCTCGCTAGTCACGTAGGATTGCAATCGTCCATTTGAAGAACTGTAGTTAAGATTTACCGTAACTCCAGATGGCTTCACAATTTGTGTCAGTTGCTTATCATTATTATAGGTATAGGTTGTATCGACATTCGTCACTCCTGACAATACTGGAGGATTGTATGATGATGGCATTTCGTTCAGATTGATATTAAAATAGTGTGGACTTCGACCGGGGGGAGTTATCGATGACACTCTTCCATTAAGATCATAGCCAAAAACAACAACTCGACTGTCAGCCAAAACTTGCGACGTCACTCTTCCCGCGCTGTCATAAATGAAGCCTGTACTTTCATTGAGGGCGTTGGTCACTGACGAAATATAACCGTCGGTATTATAGGCAAGCTGTGTTACTCGCCCCCCTTGGGTTACTGAACTTAATTTTTCGTTCGTATACGCAAACAGGATACTTTCTTGAGTACCCGCTTTAATTAGGGTAGGTCGCTCGTAAGAATCAATTTCGAAATAATGGCTGTTGCCAGACTGAGTCGTACTTGTAAAACGCTTAGTGATAGGATCATAATTTGTTGTCACCGTAGATGCAATAGACGAGTCAAACACATGGGTCGAAGAATAATTAGAGATTGAAAAAGGGTCTGCAGGATTCGAAAGTGAAATGTTGTAACTTCTGTCGAGCCTCTTAGTGCCGCCATTCTGATACGTTTTCTCGAGTGACTCCAAGCGATTCGCAGTCCCTCCAAAACGTGCATCGCGCGAGGAAGTAGTATATTGTCGAACTCCTCTGTCAACAATTGTCTCTTCTGCAGTTGTTGCGGTTGACGAATATTTATACTCCTCAGAACCGCCAGCAGGACGTAATACAATGCGATTTACCTCCTTACCATCTCCTGATCCGTAGGTACGAACCGCTCGCCCCATAGAAGACACCACTCTGATGTCAATGGGATAAGCCGGTGTCAGGCTCTTTACAAGGTCAAAAAAATATCCACCTGAATGCGTATCTTTGATGAGATTCCCTTTTAAATCATACGAAAAGGTATTTATTTGGCCACCGGGCTTTTGAAATGAAATCAATAAGCCAGCAGTATTGTTAATGAGATTGTAGACCTCACTGTTTGGATTCGTTACGGAAGAAATAAAGCCATTTGAATCTAGATTGATGGCGGTGACAATACCATTAGGAGCCGTGATCGAAGTCAACTCACCTAAGAGATTTCTGTTGAATGTTGTCGTTTTACCAAAAGGCTCAACGACACTAGTTAATCTTCCCTGACTGTCGTAGTTGAATGCGTACATCGTATAACCTAGGAACCCAGACTTAATTGAGACTTGTCTGCCTGATGAATCGAAAAAATAGACGACGCTGCCATCGATCTCAGCTACGTAATGTAGTGCCCCGAAAGCTTGTGCCACAACATCCCTCACACTGCCGTCGCTAGAATACAGCTTTTGGGTAGAATGACTATATAAGTGATAGTTAGAGGGAAGCCAGCCCCCCAATCCGATCTCATATGCATCGAAATTTCCGAGAGTAAATTCACCTGGATAGGTGACCGAGCCTGAAGGTGAGATCTCAGTTCTATTAATGTTAAACTTCTTTGGTCCAAATACTGGATTTGAACTCAAATCAAGACCATTCCACGTAAATGAGAAAGTCTGGTTGGGAGTGTTGATAAATGTTTGATTTAAAATGGACGTGCTACCATCAAAAACTTCGTAATTAAAAGAGGTAAGATAGTCACGTGGTACGGGCCCAGCAACCTCAGACTCTACAATATAATCTCCAATGCGACCTTTAGATAAGGCTGTTGAGTAATGTAGAGAAAAACTAGCACCAACTAGAGGAATTTTCTCTCCAAGGGTTTGGTTTTCAACGCCGACAATCGAGCCACAAATTTGTTTCGGATTATATTGGTTAGTGGAGGCCTGCTTGACATGTACTTTGGAGTAATTTTCGCAGTCACTAATTCCACCTTTCCCCGACCTAGACGTGAACGTCGTTCCATTCTGGTAGCTAAAAGTAACAAGACATACCATGCTGTAGGCATTAACTGGAGAGCCGGCAATTTTCTCAAAAACTATCCCGTCATACTGCCAGCATGGATCCCCCTGAGGATAACAACCGGATCCAGCGCATTCGCTTTTCGCTTTGGCGATCGCCTTCTGTTTATCTTCTTCACACGAAGATGCTACGGCTGAATTAACTCTAAATCCAATAGATAAAACAACTAAAGATATTAATAATCGGAACACATAAACTCCTTGCCTTAACAAACATTAGTTTATCGGCATCGGAGTCCAAAATATTATATCAATTTTTGTTTACAACTTACAATCTACCAGAAAGTCCCGTACTATTTTTTGCGTCCAAAAAATCCGCCGCCTTCTGGGGAGACTTTCAGCCCGCGGGCTTTGGCGATTTCGCGAAGAAGTTTTTCTTCGTCTTTATTCAGCTTATCTGGAAGTTGCACATTAATGTGGAAGTAGATATCACCGCGACGATTTCCACGCAATGATGGTAGGCCTTCGCCTTGAAGTTTCACTGTATCACCTGGATGAGAGCCTTTTGGAACTTCCACTGTCGCTTTTGACGTAACCGTTGGAACTTCGATTTCTGCGCCAAGAAGCATTTGCACGTACGGAACCGAAAGCTCTGCGACCAAGTCATCACCACGACGCTCGAAGTGATTGTGGGGCTTCACGCGGATTTCTACGTATAAATCTCCTGGAGGGCCGCCCATGTAGCCGCCCTCACCTTCTGTAGCTACACGCAGTCTTGTGCCTGTGTCGACACCGGCTGGGATGTTTAAGCGGATCTTGCGATGTTCAGCGACGCGGCCTTTACCTTTGCAGGACTTACAAGGATTTTTAATTGTGGTTCCTTGCCCCTGACACTGAGGACATGTCGAAGCCATTGCAAAGAAACCTTGCGAGCGCACGACTTGGCCTGAGCCTCCGCACATTGTACATGTCGTAACTTGCGAACCTTTTTCTGCGCCAGAGCCTTTGCAGTCGTCGCAGTTTTTATCGGTATCGAATTCGATTTCTTTTTCTAAACCTGTGATCACATCTTTCAATGTGACTTCAGTGACGTATCTTAAATCAGAACCACGGCGTGGTGAATTTCTGTCGCGGCGTTGGCGTTGTTGTCCACCCATGCCTCCACCGAAGAAGTCTCCGAAAATATCGCCGAAATGAGAGAAGATGTCTTCCACATCGGTGAAGCCAGCTCCACCACCGCCACGGCCTGTGAACGCGTCGTGACCGAAGCGATCGTATTTCGCGCGCTTATCTGGATCACTGAGAACTTCGTAAGCTCCGGCAGCCTCTTTAAATTTATCTTCGGCTTCTTTGTTGCCTGGATTTTTATCAGGATGGAATTGCATCGCCAATTTACGATAAGCTTTTTTAATCGTGTCTTGGTCTGCTTCACGGGCAACGCCTAAAATTTCGTAGTAGTCTCTTTGAGCCATTTTCGTTTTTCGTGTCCTAAATTATTGAATGTGCTGTGCAAATCAAAATATGGTGACGAATGAGGATCCGTCAATGCCTGCTTGAATTTTCTGCGAGAGTTCGGCCTTAAAAAGCCATTGGACGCATTGCTTCTTACTTAGAAGAGGCTTTCATGGAATCGATTTTGTCCTGAAGACGCTTTATCAGCGTGGGATCTTGCTGAGTGTCCTTCATTTCTTGTAGAAGTGCTTCGGCAAGTTCCATGTTACCAGAGTCAGAGTAAAGGCGGCCAGCCAAGGTGAAAACCCAAGGCGGAGCACCGTTTTTACCCGCTTGAATTAATAATTCTGCCGCTCGCTTGTTGTCTTTCACTTCATACAGGTAGTGATAAGCTGCGCGGTAAGAGATGCGCCAATCGTTCGGAAATTCTTTAACACCTTTTTCAAAAATCTTTGTCGCACCGTCAACATCAGTGATGATAACGGTCAATGCTAACGCACCTGCCGCATAGGGAATGCGAAATTTGGGTGCTAGATTCGTGATGGTATCTAGCATGCTGTAAAGCCATGAATTATTTCGACATACATTTTGTGCGATTTGCTGATCACAATAATCGAAATCTTGAACCGCGCGAATCCAAAAAAGATCTGCCATTGCTTCACTATAACCAAACGAAAAATGCTGAAGATTTGGCGGAGGCGCTATCAGTGCGCGTTCCTTTTTTAACGAACTTGCCGCGAAGAACTGGGAAAAGACAATGACCGCTAAAGCAAAAATCCCCAGTAAAATACTGGGGATTTTAAAGTTGAAACCAATAGTCGATTCAACAGCAGTCTTCATTAACTATTGAATACCAATCTGAGTATTACGGATAACTTTTGAGCTGTCGATAGCCCAACGGTCTTCACGAACCGGAGCTGAGGTTTGGATAACAGCTACAGCTCCTGCTTGGAAGTTGTCAACGCGAGTAGTACATCCAGCGGCAACTCCACTCGTACTCACTGTGCAAATACCATCTTCGATTGCTGGAGGTGCAGCTCCTGTTGCACCATTCAACATTGTACATCCACGTAGAAACGCACCCGCAGCTCCGCAATATGCGGTTCCGGGACCACCAGCAGAGTAAAACTCATTGGCAGGAGTCGTACTATAACCATTCGCGATACCAGCCACTGTGCCCGTTGCAGAAAACCCAACATTATAACGAAGCGAACCCTCAGGCGTATAACCAACCGCCGCGAAACGGCTGTCGTACGTGTTATACTCAGAATAAAAAGCTTTCTCAGCCGTATACAATGAAGACAAATTCGTCTTAGCTTCAGACTGACGAGCTTTCGCCATATATTTATTTACAGATGGAACTGCGATTGCAGCGAGGATACCGATGATTGCCACCACAACCATCAACTCAACGAGCGAGAAACCGCGTTGAGAATTCTTAGAAGAGAACAACATTAAGACCTCCATGGTTCTTTAATTCTGCTTACCCACATAAGTGTGTCAAAATTAAATGCTTATTGCAAGTGACTGTCTCGAATCAGACAGCATAAATTGCAATGAGTTTGCATCATCATTTTCAGAGCTAGTCTCGACTAACGAATAGCTTTATTAGGACCCCCGACTTGCCAAGTCTTAAAGAGTGCTCAAATTGAGTCGTGAGGTAGTAGACTTATGAGTATGGGAAACAACGACAATAATAATAACGGCAGTAATTATCCATTCTCGAGTCCGGAGGGAGAGGCTGGCGTCCAGCTTGTCCCAAAACTAGACACTCCGAAGATGTATAAAGTAATTCTTCTTAATGATGATTACACGCCGATGGATTTTGTGGTTCTTGTATTGCGTCGTTTTTTTGCGAAAACAGAGGAGCAAGCGACGCAAATCATGTTAGATGTACATAAGAAGGGTGCAGGTGTCGCCGGGGTCTACTCCTTGGAGATTGCGGAAATGAAGGTGATGCAAGTCAATCAATTCGCGCAACTCAATCAGTATCCCCTAAAAAGTACACTGGAGGAGGAAGCATGATGAGCCGCGAACTTGAGCGGAAGCTCGCCGAAGCAACTGAACTCGCCAAACGCCACCATCACGAATTCGTGACATTAGAACACATCTTGTTGGTGCTAACTGAATCTCCTTTGATGGTTGAGATCCTTGAAGCTTGCGCCGTCAACGTGCAAAAACTTCGTCAGGACTTGCGCGATCATCTGAAATCAGGAATTCCTCAAATCACCGATGACCAGTTGTCATCATACGGCGGATTTGACTCTTGGACTCCGGAGTTCACCCTTGCCTGCCACCGTCTGATTCAACGTGCTGCCATCCAAATGAAAAGTGCTGGCCGCAATCAAATCAGTGAAGGCAGCTTACTTGTTTCTCTTTTTTACGAGCAAGATTCTCACGCCACTTTCGCTCTGGCGCGACAAGGTCTTACTCAATTTGACATCATTAATTATATTTCCCATGGGATCACAAAAGATGGAAAGGAACACGACATTCCTCCTTCTGCGGCTCCCCGTTCAAGCGAATATCAAGGCGAATCTTATGAAGAAGGTCGCAGCTCTCCGCTTGAAAGTTTCTGTGTCAACTTGAACGACAAAGCCAAGCTTGGAAAATTGGATCCATTGATTGGTCGCGAAGACGTGATCGAAAGAACGATTCAAGTTTTGTGTCGTCGTACGAAAAACAATCCTCTGCTTATCGGCGAACCCGGTGTTGGTAAAACGGCCGTGGCCGAGGGACTTGCACAAAAAATCGTGCAAGGAAATGTTCCGGAAAAACTTAAAAACGCTGTGATCTACTCTTTAGATTTAGGTGGATTGCTTGCGGGAACGAAATTCCGTGGGGATTTTGAAGGACGCTTGAAAGCTGTCGTCAAAGACATCGCAAAACGTCCAGGCGCGATTTTATTCATCGACGAAATTCACACGATCGTGGGTGCCGGTGCAACAAGCGGAGGCTCTATGGATGCCTCAAACTTGTTAAAGCCCGCTCTAGCAAGTGGCGATATCAGCTGTATTGGCTCGACCACTCACGTGGAATACCGTCAGTACTTTGAAAAAGATCGTGCGCTAAATAGACGCTTCCAAAAAATTGATATCAACGAACCTTCCAACGAAGATGCTGTTAAAATCCTCCGTGGTCTTCGTAAATCATATGAAGAATTTCATGAGGTCCAATACACAGAAGAAGCTCTGCGTGCGGCGGTCGAGTTATCGCAAAAGCACATTCATGGAAAGCTTCTGCCAGATAAAGCCATCGACGTTTTGGATGAAGCGGGAGCTCACTTCCGCTTAAAATTCGAACACGCTGAAGATGTGAAGATCGATGCACCTGAAGTGGAAGAGACCATCGCGAAGATGACAGGTCTTCCAATCGCAAGTATTTCTTCGAGTGAAAAAACGCAGTTGCGTGATCTTGATAAAAAATTAAAAGCTTTGATCTTCGGTCAAGACGAAGCCATCGATCGCTTGGTCTCAAGTATCAAGTTTTCTCGCAGCGGATTGGGGCGACCTAATAAACCTATTGGCAGCTTCCTTTTCACCGGGCCTACGGGTGTGGGTAAAACCGAAGTGTGCCGTCAACTTGCACAGATTCTAGGTGTTCACTTTGAGCGCTTTGATATGTCTGAGTATATGGAAAAGCATGCGGTTGCTCGCCTAGTCGGTGCGCCTCCGGGATATGTGGGTTATGAAGAAGGCGGTCTTTTAACAGAGGCCGTAACGAAAAATCCTTATGGAGTTTTCTTACTGGATGAGATTGAAAAAGCTCATACCGACGTGACCAACATTCTTTTGCAAGTCATGGATGCCGGTCGCCTCACCGACAGCAATGGACGTGTTGCTGACTTTAAAAACGTTATCCTTGTTATGACTTCAAATGCCGGAGCTTTAGAAACTTCGCGCGGCACGATCGGCATGGTGGAAGAAAATCGCAGTTCACTTTCTATGGATGCCATTAAAAAAGCGTTCTCTCCTGAGTTTATCAATCGTTTGGACGCGGTTGTGTCCTTCCGTGATCTCAGCGAGGACATGGTCACGAAGATCACCCAAAAATTCGTGGACGAATTAAAAATGGTTCTTCTCGAGAAAAAAGTGGAACTGAATGTTTCTCAAGAAGTAATTAAGTGGCTAATGAAAAAAGGCTACGACAAAGTTTACGGTGCCCGTCCTTTAGCGCGTGCCGTGGATGAGCATCTGAAAAAAGCCTTGGTCGACGAATTACTTTTTGGACGCCTGGTCGACGGTGGACGTGTCAATGTGGAACTGGAAAAGGATATTTTGAAGTTCCATTTTAGCACCACCCCTAACGGCACTGGTCAAAAGAATCAAAAACAACCCGTCACGACGTGATGTGATGGCATTGACATTCCTTTTAGAGTTATCATTATTAATGGTGACTCTAGAAGGAGTGCATAAATGGCATTTTTAAAACGTATCGGTTTATTTGTTCTTACAAACGTCCTTGTCATGGTGACGATCGGAATCGTTTGGTCTCTTGTGAGCCGATTCCTTGGTCTTGCAGGTCTTAACTCTTACATCCCATTCTTGATGGCGTTCTGTTTGGTTTGGGGTATGGGCGGCGCCTTCATCTCTTTGCTTATGTCAAAGTGGATGGCGAAAATGTTCCATGGTGTAAAAATCATCGAGCCTAACAACCAAAATCCAGAACTTCGCGCCTTGGTAAATAAAGTCCACGACTTTGCTCGTCGTGCGCAACTTTCCAAAATGCCTGAAGTCGGTATCTACGAATCTGTCGACATCAATGCGTTTGCGACAGGACCATCTAAATCCAACTCTCTAGTTGCGGTTTCTACAGGTCTTTTGCAAAGAATGAACGAGAAAGAACTTGATGGAGTTCTGGCCCACGAAGTGGCGCATATCGCAAACGGAGACATGGTCACAATGACTTTGATCCAAGGTATCGTGAATGCCTTTGCGATGTTCTTCTCACGTATCTTGGCGAACCTGGTCGCTTCCAACGTGGAAGAGCGCTATCGTGAGATCGTTCGCTTTGCGGTGACAATCCTAGGCGACATCGCGTTCACATTGTTGGGATCTATCGTCGTAAATTACTTCTCTCGTCGCCGTGAGTTCCGTGCGGACGCGGGTGGCGCGAAGTATTCTTCTCGCGAAAATATGATTGCGGCTTTGCAAAAGTTGCGTTCAGTTTATGATCTGCCAATTCCTCCAGAGGAAGGTCAGACTGCGACTTTGATGATTTCAAATCGCGACAAAGGTGGAATTGCGAAATTGTTCATGACGCATCCTCCACTAGAAGTGCGTATCCAAGCTCTTCAAACGGGCCGTATCTAAGCGGCGCGTTTTGTTAAATAACCTGATATTTCGTCTGAGTCAGGGTTGTTAAATTCCACAATTCGGCATAACCTAAACGGGTTATGCCGAAAATAATTCTCGCCTTCTCATTTTTTTCCGTCATCTTAGGTTGTGCTACGACATCGCGTTTTGACACGCGTATCGACAAACGCTTAACTCCACCCGTTCCTAATTTCATTAGCAAATGGAAGAATGCTCCGGTTTCTGATTTAGAAAAATTAGAAGTCGGCGCTAAGGAAGATAATATTCGCTGGTGGAAGACCTATACTTTGGCGATGGCTAAAAAGACAACGGCCCCTAAAGAGGCTTGTGAGGGCTTTAAGTCGTTGTCTTCAGAAAACGACTTTCCCCTTCATGATCTGGCGTTGCTTCGCGCCTACGAAACCTGTGTGAACGACAAAGCCTTGGCGGAGCTTCCCGGAAGTACAGTGCCCTGGTATCGTGATCTTTTAGTCGATATCAAATTGAAAGAGGCATTAGAAACATCGGATCTGCGCGACGACATGACGGCTTATGTTGAAAAAGCTCGTCTTGATAACAACAAGAAGAACAAAGAAGAATTTTACTTGAAAGCTCTTCTTGCAGCTCAGAAGTCTGAATCCAAAGAAGACATCGAGCAGATTCAAACTGCGCTTTACAAAAACTCTCCACGTCTAAATCCTCTTCCTTTAGAAAAAGATTTAAGCAACGTCGCTTCAGATTATCGCTTTCATCGTGAGTTCGACCATGCGCTAAAGACTTATAAAAAAATCTTGGCGTCAGAACAAACGGGCCCGGATGAATACTTTCAAACTTTGAAAAACATCCGTCAGACTTACAAGGTCGCGCAACAGCGTTCGGATTATATCAACGCGACAGCCGATCTTGTGAACTGGTCTAAAAAACAATTCCAAAAGAGCAAGAAAGATCGTCGTGCGATTGCCCGCTACCACGATGCCCAAGTTCTTTTTGCTAAAACACTTTGGACGGAAGATCAAACTTCGCAAGCGGTGAAAGTTCTAAACGAAACTCACCGTCTGCTTCGTGGTATCTATCCAATGGATGAAGTTTATTTCATTCAAGGACGTATTGACGAAGAAAAAGGCAACTTCACAAAGGCTTTAGAATACTTCGAGGCCAGCTACCAACAGCCGGTCAGCTTACCAGGCCTTCGCGATAAAATCGCGTGGTTGAAATCTTGGAACTACTACAAGCTGGAAAAATGGGAAGAAGCGAAGACAAGCTTTGAACAAATGCGCGATCTCGTGAAAGATCCTGCCGACAAATCACGTGCCCGTTTCTGGCTGGCTCGTTCCTTAGAAAAGCTGGGTAAAAATTCCGATGCTCAAAACGAACTTCAAGGTTTGATTAAAGAAGATCCACTAGGTTACTACGGCGTTTTAGCTGTTCGTGAACTTAAACAGAGCTTCACGCCACTTAAGATCGACAACAAAGAACTTCAAGGTTTAAGCCTTCTAGGCGTTTCGGAGCTAGATCCACAAATGCGTTTAACGACGGAATGGTTGATTTCTGTCGACGAAAAACCTTTTGCCGAAAAAGTTCTGAACATCGCGGTTGAGGATTTAAAAAAGAAGAAAGTGACTTCCGAGGAAACTTGGCTTGCGATTTCTTCTGGCTATGCGCGCACAGGCCTTTACCTGCCACTCTTCTCTGCGATTGGCGCATTGGATTCTTCTGTGAAAGATCGTCTCTTGAACGATCATCCAGATCTTTTATTCCCGCAGCCGTTCTCAGACATCATCGCGCAAGCTTCTGATAAAAGCGGAACGCCTCAGGCGTTCATCTATGCGATCATCCGTCAGGAGTCTGCCTTTAATCCAGAAGCTCGCAGCTCGGTCGATGCTTTCGGGCTAATGCAACTTCTTCCAAGCGTGGCGAAGCAATTGGCGAAAAGAAATTCGTTAGAGTATTCCGAAGCCAATGACTTGTTTAAACCAGAGATCAACATCCCGCTGGGTGCTTTTGAATTAAAGTCGTTAATGAAAAAGTACGACGATCAATTCATCTTGGCCGTGTCGGGTTACAACGCCAATGACAGTGCGATCCGCGGCTGGTTGAAAACCCGCTTCCGCGAAGACTCTGTTGAATTTATCGAAGAAGTTCCTTACGAAGAAACTCGCGCTTACATCAAATTGGTGATGAGAAATTATATCTTTTATCAAAGACTTCTGAACACGACATCGGGAACACCGTTCCCGGAAGAACTTCTTTCTTTGAAATCGAATAAGAAAAAAGACATTGTGAAAGAAGAAAGCATCAGTCAGCAGCTTTAAAAATAAAAAATCCCGAGTCAAAAGCTCGGGATTTTTTATTTCTAGATCCTACAATTAATTAACGATTACAAAAAGTATCATCCATGAAACTTCCCGTCGCAGCGGAACTGTATTCCGGATAAGTCACGTAATTCACATTCGTCATGTCCACTTCATCCGCGCCGACGTTGTAAACGACTTTCAAAGTATCTGCCGTCAACTCTTTCAACTCGTAACGCTTTTCTACGGGCGTACCTAAAGCTCCGCCATTTACATGGGTCACATTAAGAACTAATTCATTCCCCACTTCGCTCGTGGGATCTGTGACTGGCGCCGTCCAAGTTCCCGATAAAGAACATTTCTTGCCTACTGCGGGTGATGTCCACTCAGCTTCAGACTGAGTGAAAGTCCCATCGACTTTAAGCTCCATCTGCACATAGTTGAAACTTCCCGCAGTCTGCGTGCTTTCAGTTTGCGAATGATAAGTGATGTCTTCAGAAAGACTTCCTAAATCCAACTCGCCAGAGCCGACTTTTTGACTGCATCCCGCGAGCGCCAACAAAGAAATGATAATAAGCTTTTTCATATTCACCTCTTCGGCATCAGACATAAGCCCTTTAACTTGAGAAGGCTTATCAAGCCACGATCCCTGCGCTTTCACAGCTAAGCTCTTGCGATGACTTCATTATCTATCGATATGTCTTAAATTGATACAGGACCAAGGTTCCCTTATGCCCCGACTGGAAATCTCCGATAAGTTTTAGTCTAGAAAGGGGAACATTCATGTTTTCTCGCAAAGTGTGGATTGCAGCATGTTGTGTCGGTTTATTGTTCTTTGGTGGATTGGGTTTCTACCTTTATTCTATTGAAGAAAACTCCCCTTCTCGCACACAGAGTTCCAGCAAAAAAGACAGCGATCGTCTTTTTGAAAACTCTTTCATCACTTCTAAAACTGACAAAGTCGAAGACGAGCCCAGTGCTCTTTTCAATGATCCCGCGATCAGCCAAGCTTGGGGTTTGAAAAAATCCGATGCCGCTCGCGCGTGGTCGGTCACTAAAGGCAGCCGCGATATCGTGGTGGCCGTGATCGATACAGGAATTGATGTGAAGCACGAGGACCTCAAAGGCAATCTTTGGAAAAATCCAGGTGAAACAGGTTTAGACGCCCAAGGCCGCGATAAAGCGACCAACGGTATCGATGATGACGGTAACGGTTTTGTCGACGACGTTTATGGTTGGAACTTTGTTTCTAACAACAACAAACTCGACGACAACCACGGTCACGGCACTCACATTGCCGGAATCATTGGTGCGGAAGCTGGAAATAACAAAGGTATCACCGGGATTTCTCCGGAAGTCAGCTTGATGATCCTTAAGTATTACGATCCGAAAGTTCCCGGCACAGACAACTTGAAAAACACGGTGGCTTCTATTCGCTATGCCGTAAAAATGGGGGCTCACATCATCAATTACTCTGGTGGTGGGACGGAGTTTTCTCAAGAAGAGTATGATGCTGTTGCTGAAGCCGAGAAAAAAGGAATTCTTTTTGTCGCAGCGGCAGGAAATGAGCGTTCGAACTCGGATCAATTCCACTACTACCCGGCCGATTATAAATTGAAGAACATCATTTCGGTGACGGCGATTGACCCGTCAACCCAAGTATTGGCGTCTTCAAACTATGGTATTGAGACTGTCGACATCGCAGCTCCAGGACAAAACATTCTTTCTTGCCTTCCCGGAAATGCTTACGGGTACATGACCGGAACTTCGCAAGCCACTGCGTTTGTGACCGGTGCTGCGGCTTTGACGATGGCACACAAGCAGTCTTTCAGAGCAGAAGATGTGAAGAAGTACATTCTTGCCACCGGCGATGCCCAATCACAGCTCGCTTCAAAAACCAGAACATCTCGTCAGTTGAATCTTTATAAAGCACTTACGATTCTAGATCAGGGTGTTTCCGCGACAGGTGTTGTTGCCGTGAATACGCAAAACATGAAGCTTTTCACTGCGGATCCGAATGAAAAACGAAATCGTGATCTTGAAAATGGTATTGATCCGACAACTAAAGAGATGAGCCAATTCGGCAGATCCTTGATCGACGCCATCGGCCCAAAATCTCGTCCATCAAAACTAGGTACGAAACAAGGTTCGGAAGGATTCTAATCCTTCCCTGCTAAATTTAATCGACGAAGTCGGAAAGAGAAATCTTTCCGCGAATCATGATCATCAATCCCGCAGACATAAATGCCAACGCCACGCCGACACCGATCAGGTTGCGGTGACCAAGATTGATCATTCCTAAAAGAATTAAGAAAGCACTAAGACCAAACGGCCCCCAGTACATGTACTTCTGCCATTTCGGACGAGCTGCCGCTGGAGCTTTGCCAACAGTTGCCACAGGCTTCTGAGACAAACCCACCATCATCAGGCTGTTGATTCGCGCGATCATCTGATCACATTGAGGATCCCCGCCTTGCGCGGCTTTCAGCTCTTCATACTTCAAAGTCGCAAAACGAAGAGCATCCAATTCATGACAAGCGCGGATGAACTCATCATGAAGTTGTTCATTTTCAAAATTCTCAACCAAGTTCTTCCATTTGCGAACAAGGCTGGGCTGCGCTTTTAGGCTTGGATCTTTGGGCAAGCCCTCGAGACGTTCAAAAAGAACGTGGCAAGAGTAACACTCTTTCGCGCGACGGCCGTTCAAGGCGCCACACTTCGGGCAAGATTTCATTTCATGAGTGCCCGGCTCCACAGAGTAAGTCTCGCCCAGATGCTGCTGAGCGGCAGCCGCGGGGGCCACTTCTTCCGCTTTTGGAGCCTCAGTGGTCACTGTAGAAACGGCAAAGCACTGCACGTTCTGAAGATCTGTAGGAGGATATTCGAAACTGAATCTTGTCTCGCAAGAAATGCACTGAAATAGTGGCGTTTCCGAATGAATATCATCGCAAGAAACCTCATAAAGTTTCGCGCAAGATGGACATCGGATTTTCAATTTCGTTGATAAATTCACAGTGGACTCACTCACTCTTTGTGTTACTAATACCATGATGAAGAGAACGATTCAATTTTTCAAGCAGAAAGCCTACGAATTTCGTTGGGCGATTCTCTCGGGAATTCTTGTAGGCACAAGCTACATTCCCTTTCCCCCTTGGGCTTTAATCTTTTGCTACACTCCGCTTTGGCTTTACGCTGTCGAAGATAGCAAATCCGTGAAGAATTCATTCTGGGCGGCGTGGATTACACAGTTCGTGCTCAGCATGATTGGCTTTCACTGGATTGCCTACACCGCTCACGAATTCGGGCAAATTCCCTGGTCAGTTTCTGTCGTAGCGCTGCTGCTTTTTTGTGCGTTCATGCATCTTTACATTCCCGTCGCCGTGGCGGCCGGAACGTGGTTGCGCCTGAAATTCAAGCTGGAAGCGGGTCCGAGCCTTTTCATCATCGCAATCTTGCAGTCGCTTTTAGAGCGCGTGTGGCCGGTGATTTTTGACTGGAATCTTGGTTATACTCTGTTCTGGGCAAAAATTCCGACTTATCACCTGGCGGACCTCATAGGTTTCTTGGGTCTTTCTTCCGTTGTTCTGCTTTTCAATGCGTGGGTGGGTTACATTTGGCTCAAGCAAAACTTCGTAAAAAAAGCCCTGACACAATTAAGTTTTCTGTCTTTGTCATTTGCCGCATTAGTGGGCATCGGTCACTTCCACGGAAAAAACTGGAACCGCTTTGATCGGGAAATCAAGGCGACGGTCGTTCAAGCCAACATCGGTAATCTTGAAAAAGTCTATGCCGAGCAAGGCAAAGGCTATCAAGAAGCTATCACGAACAAGTTTGTGAACCTGACAGCCGAAGCTCACCAAAAGTTCCCCGACACGGATATTTTTGTTTGGCCCGAGACAGCATTTCCTGACTACCTGGATCAACACCTTCTGGGCCGCAAACACACGGAAATTTTGAAGGCCGGACTGATTCAGTTCGGAAAGCCTTTGATCACGGGAGCCTACTCAAAAGACGAAAAGACAGACGAGAAGGTCGATACATCGACTTACAACGGCCTTTTCCTTGTCGACGCTCAAACCAACAACTTAGATCACCCTTATCGCAAAACCGAACTGCTAGCTTTCGGAGAATACCTGCCTTTAAGTGAACGCTTTCCTTTCCTACTCAAACTTCTGCCATTCGTTTCTAACTTCGGTCGCGGCAACGGTCCTGAAGTCATGACTTGGAATTTCCGCGGTGAAGAGATTCACTGGGGCGGACAGATTTGTTACGAGGGTCTTTATCCTGAATTCTCTCGCGGGCTGGCGAAAAAAGGCTCTGACATTTTGGTGAATGTCACAAATGACTCTTGGTTCGGAGACCATGCCGAACCTTATCAACATCTTTATATGACATTGGCGCGCGGAATTGAAGTGCGTCGACCTTTGGTGCGTTCAACAAATACGGGAATCAGTACGGCCGTCCTTGCAAATGGTGATGTTCTACAAAAATCACCTCTTCATAAGGAATGGAGCGGTCAGTTCGTGATAAAGTATTTGAAAAACGCGCCGATGACTTTCTACACAAAGTGGGGCCACTTCGACTGGGTTCTTTTGATCGCCGCCCTACTGACTTTGATTATTACAGGAGCTCTTCATGCAAGATCTCGTCGTTCTTGATTGGATAGAAATTTTAGAAAAGATTCGTTCGCACGCGACGAGTGAAGCCGGCCGTGAAGCCGTGATGGAAACAAAACCACTAGCTTCCAAAGAACAGGCTTACCAGAGCTTCCAAGAAATCGCTGATGCCACAGAAGTTTTAAATCAAGGCATCCGCCCGTTCATGCAAAGCTTGGATCTTTATTCCACTTGGATCACCCGCCTTAAAAAGCACGCGGTTTTAAAAACTTTAGAAATCAAAGACGTTCGCAGTTTCTGTTTAGAAGCACTCGCTTTGAAAGAGGCTTTAAACACAGTTGAAAACAACTGGGCACAGAAATTAGCCAGCAGCGTGATGAAAGCCGACGAGCCTTTGTCTGCTATCGATCAAATCCTGACTCCGGGCGGAGAAATTCGCGCTGACGCCAGTGAAACTCTGTATCGTCTTTATAAAGAAAAAGAACGTCTGGCTCGCGAAGTGCAAACGACGTTGGATCGTTTGGTGAAAGCCCATAACATGGAAAACGTACTTCAAGATAAGTACGTCACCACTCGTGATGGACGCTGGGTCTTGCCTGTTCGCAGTGGCATGCAACACCACCTTCCGGGCGTGATCCATGGATCTTCTCAGACAAAACAAACTGTGTTCATGGAACCAGAAACTGTCATTCCTACGAACAATCGTCTGCGCCAAATCGAAGTTGAAATTGAAGATGAGATCGAAAGACTTTTGACCGAGCTTTCAAGATATCTTTCGTCTAAAGCCAGCGAAATTGAAATCACACGCGAACTTCTTGAAGAGGCCGACGTGCGCTTTTCTCAAGCGCAGTTTGCAACACTCGTGGAAGCCCACCCGATCGAGTTCTCTGTTGATTCGTTAGAGTTGATCGAAGCTCGCCATCCGCTTTTACAGCTTTCCGGCAAGAAGGTCGTTTCAAACTCGGTTCTTCTGGAAGGAAAAAAAGGAATCTTACTTCTGAGCGGTCCTAATGCCGGTGGTAAAACGGTTCTTTTGAAATCCATTGGTCTTGCAGCGCAAATGGCTCGCTGTGGCCTTCCTATTTGTGCCAGCGAAACTTCGAAGCTTCCATTCTTTAAAGATATTCTTATCGGCATTGGTGACGCACAAAGTGTTGATGAAGAGCTTAGTACTTTTGCCGCTCACTTAAAAATCTTAGGCAAAGCGGCAGCGATGAAAGGCCGCGAAAATCTTATTCTGATTGATGAGATTTGCGGATCCACCGATCCAGAAGAAGGAAGTGCCCTAGCAAGAAGCTTTATCGAAAGTTTTTCTTCGAACAATGTCTTTGCCGTTATCACTTCGCACTTAGGGCCTTTGAAATCCGGATGGGACGAAGAAACTCGCGTGCTTAACGGAAGTCTTGAATACGATCCTAAAACCGGTCGCCCGACATATCAGTTCATCGCAGGTATCCCGGGTGATTCGTTGGCTATTCAAACAGCGAAACGTGTCGGCGTATCCCAAGCTATCGTGCAAAGAGCTTTGGAAGTTCTAGCGCCCGCAACTCGCGCGCGTTTGGAAGGCTTAGAGCAAATTGAACAACTGAAATCTGATATCAGCATTCTGCAAGATCATCTTAAAAAAGAAACGAACAAGGCGTTAGAAACAAAACGCAAGTACGAAGGCTTGTTAGAGCAATTCAATAAAGATAAAGAAGAGTGGCTGCAAAGAACTTTGAAAAAAGCCGAGCGCAAGGTCGAAGAAGCCATTGCTCAGGCGAAAGTCACAGAAACTTTCAAACGCCACACGGCTTTGCAAGAAATTAAATACAAGCTTCCTGAAATCGTTAAAGCGAAACCTGTCACAACACCAGGCGCTCCGGAAAATGCGGAAGAGTTTGCAAAAAAATTCCCGCCAGGATCCAAGGTCTATGTGCCGACATTAAGCTCTGATGGTATCGTGCAAAGCACGCCGAATAACAAAGGTGAAGTCCTAGTACTTTCAGGCTCTGTGCGTTTACAACTTCATTGGCAGGATTTAAAACCACCAGGAAAACCGCAAAATCCAACCTCACAATTGGTTCGTCAAAGTTCTTCTTTCACAGTGGCTTTAGCTGACGAAGATCGCACTTTGGATTTGCGCGGAAAAACCGTGGAAGATGCTTTGTCAGAACTGGAAGTCGCTTTGGATAAAGCGGCCACTTCGCGCGAAGATCGCCTCAAAGTTATCCATGGTCACGGAACTGAAGCTTTAAAGAAAGCCGTTCGAACTTATCTGTCACGTTCCATCTACGTGAAAAAATGGAAAGCGGGATCACCAGAAAGTGGTGGCGACGGTATTACTTGGGTTGAAATCGGCGAAGCTTAATAAAAAGGTTCTATGTTATTAACAGACTACAACATCTCTAGCTGGATTTTCTCTAAGACGTTGAGTCTTTGTTATTTCATCGCTTTTCTTTCGCTTTTGCCTCAGCTTTTGGGTCTTTATGGACGGCAAGGTATTTTGTCCATCGATCATCTTTTAAATCTTTTAGATAAAGAGATGCGCTCGGAAAGATTTTATCACGTGCCGTCGGTGTTTTGGTTTGCCTCTTCGGACCTGGCTTTGAAAGCGGTCTGCTTCATTGGAATGACGGCGGCTTCACTGGCGTTCTTAGGATTCAGTCAAAGCATTATGTTTCTTATTTGCTTTGTCTGTTATCTTTCGTTTGTCAGCGCAGGACAGCTCTTTTTAAGTTATCAGTGGGACAGTTTACTTTTAGAGTTTGGCTTCTTAGGACTTTTCTTTGCCCCCTTTCAATGGGAATGGCTGCCCCTGGGAGCTCACGTCTTACATCCGATCATCTACTTCATGGTGCTCTTTTTGCTCTTTAAGCTGATGTTTCTTTCGGGCGTAGTAAAGCTTGCGAATAAAGACCCCTATTGGAAGGACCTGTCGGCTCTTTCTTTCCACTTCTGGACACAGCCCCTGCCAACGCCGCTTGCTTACTTTGCTCATAAACTTCCTGCCGGCGTTCTGCGTTTTAGCACGATGACCTTGTTCTTTATCGAACTTGTCGCACCATTTTTTATTTTCTATCCCGGTCCTCTGCAAACAGCCGCCGTCATTCTTTTAGTTACGTTGCAGATTCTAATCATCCTGACTGGCAACTACGGCTTCTTTAATATTTTAACCTTGGGTCTTTGCCTGGGTGTTCTTCCCGATTCAACCTGGGGCTTTAAGATCAACTGGGTCGAAAACACGCCGGTTTCTACGGTCTTTGCATTGATCCCAGTGATTCTTGTTGTGCCTTCTTCTTTGTTTTGGATTGCCAAAAGTTTGGCGGAAAAATCCAAAACCTGGGACTTCATGCTTCCCTACATGCGTTTTTTCTATCCCTTCCGCATTTGCAATCCGTATGGTCTTTTCGCGGTGATGACTCGCGTTCGTCCGGAGCTGGTCTTAGAAGGAAGCAATGACGGCGTTCACTGGGAGACTTACGAATTTAAACATAAACCCACATCCCTAAAGCGTTTTCCAACTGTGGTGGCTCCTCACCAACCGCGCCTAGATTGGCAAATGTGGTTTGCGGCGCTAGAATCTTTCAACGAAAACTTGTGGCTGCAAAATCTGCTCACACGTATTTTCGAGGGCTCTCAAGATGTCTTGATGCTTTTTGAGAAAGACCCCTTCAAAGGACAGCCGCCCAAAGCTCTTCGTCTTCTTCGCTACGAATATAAATTCTCAAACTTTTCAGAGCTTCGCAAAGACGGTGTCTGGTGGACGCGAGAGTTCATTGCGCCCTACGGCCCGATCTTTCAACGAGAAGAATTCACAGAGGACGAAAGCGCTCAGAAAAACACGGATCTTTAGGCACCGACTTTGTGTCTCGGCCTGAGATCCCTTGCGCAAAAGTGACACTCCAAGGGCGGCACTCCCCCATAAGTTTGACGGACCACTTTGAGATCGTTTCACTGTGAGAAGACTGCGTTCTGCAAGTCATTGAAAACACGTCGAAATCAACTTTGTTTCAGAGTGAAATATGGCACCCCCATTGCTTTAGTACTATGGCATAGGGGGCTATATGAAAAATTCAAAACAACTTCTAACAACGATCCTGGTACTGACTGCAACGGCACTATTAACTGCTTGCGGATCTTCAAACACGGCGGGATCTTCGGATTTTTCAAGCCGCGTAGTAGATACAGGCACTTCATCTTCAACGAAGTCTGTAGCTTACTGCAACCAACGTTCTGCTAACGACATCACTGCGAAATTGAAAGCTTACACTGACAACAGCAACTATGTTCGCATGGACTTTGTTTACGCTCGCTTGACTTCATTGCCTGCAACTTTCAAAAGCGATTCTTCATACATCTCTATGTGGAAGTGGTTGGCAAACTCTTCAGGCAGCACTCAATTGGATAACACTCCACTTCAATTCATCATCGTTCACCCAACAACAGGTCAAGCTTTGACTGGTTGGATGAAAACAATGAGATGGTCCGATGTTGCGGCAGTAGCTTCAGCATTGGGTGTTACGGATCCACAAACTTTCTTCAGCGCAGTAAATATATTGGTTGATCTTAAAGACACTCAAGGTGAATACGATGTACTTAAAGTAACGAACTATGACTTGAGCACAAACAAGTCGTTGAACGCTCTAGATATCCTTCTTCCAGCGTTCTACGCAAACCCTGCAGACTACGCTTTGGAGTCAACAGGAACAGCTCGCGCTGGTGTACTTAAAAACTTGCACCCATTCGCAAGCTACTTGAACCAAGGCTACACAACATCTCAGTTCGTATCGATGGCTAACAACTACTGCTTCTAATAAGAAAAAAGAAGAAGCTTCCAAAAAGGGTGATCCCCCTCACCCTCCAAAAGCAAAAAAAGCGTACCCCAAAAAGGTACGCTTTCTTCTTTTCGCCGCTAGTGGGCAGACTCTTGAGAGACTTCGTCTGCCTGAAGATTTTCGCCCTGACGATAACGGTCCACCAAAGTGCGATCCGTCGTTGGGAACGAGAATAAAAGCGAATGTACATTCGACTCTTCGTCTTCTTGAGTGACCGCGATGTAAGTCAAATCTTTGACTGTCTCGTGATCCGGAAATTCCTTGATAAAACTCACGAGAACGTTTCCGTCCAAGTCGTTCTTACGCCAGATTTCATCCGCACTTTCGATTGTCTCTTCACGAAGGGCCGCAAATTCTGGGAACTTGTCTTGAGCGATATCTTTTTCACCACGCACTTTCAGCATGGCCATATAAAGACCCATCGCTAAAGGATCACCTTCACCTAGCGCATCGCCTTCGATGGCGCCTTCGGCGACGCTTTCAAAGTTTTTGTCGTAAGCCATTTCACCACGTTGGTAGTTCTGCCATAGGCGACTGTCTTTTGTGGGGAAGTGAATAAAAACAAAAGTCGGATATTCATCTTCAGATGACACATAGGCCACTGCGACATACTTAAATGCCTCGTCACCTTGCTCGATATTTTTGATGAAGTGATACACCGGGAACTCTTCCAGAGTCTTATCGTCTAACCAAACTTCATCCGGCTCGTCCAAAGTCGCCTCAAGATAATGCTCTCGGCCAATTTGTTCTTCGTCATTATAATCGTCAGGACTTCGTAAAGATTGGTACTCTGATTCGAGTTTATCGATAGCTGACTGGAAATAGCCGTAAAGATCTTCCTCGGAGTCAAAAATAAGTCCCGCCGCTTCATCGACGATAATGTACTCTTTTTCAGAGGCACTTGTTGTTTTCTTCTTCGCACGGGATTTAGTTTTCGCCATATTATTTCGCATCCTTCACACGTTCTATTATCAGAACATTTACGATCCCCAACAACTTAAAAAAAAGTGAGATCGACAAGGTTCGTCATAGTCTCATTTTTGGTCTTGCAACGGGATGATTTATTCCTCACCATCGGAAGTAAGACGTCGCAAGGAGGCGCGCTTGGTCAATATAGAAGAGACAAGTTTGGAAAGAATGGAAGCATTGCTATCTCATTCAGCCATGGGTGTTCACGTTCTTTTTGACAACAAAGAAATCGCGGATGTCCTGAAAGAAGTGAAAGACGACAAAGACTTTTACAGCTTCGACAAGATGAAAAAAGTCCAAGACGTCATGACCGAACTGATCGCAAAAAAAACATACTTCGAGAAGATGGCTTACCTTCAAGCCTTAGACTCTGAATCCTACCAAATGCTAGTCAGAGCTTACTTCCACATCGTCGAAAACACCGTCCGCGCAAATAACGAACACAAACACTAAAAGATACCTGCTTCCCTTTGTGCTAAAAAGGTAGCAGGTACCTTTTCCGACGAAAACTTCGACAGTTTGGGCGGACTTCTCTCTGAAAATCGTGATGTTTTAATTTCTGTCGAACTCTTGGAGTTCTAAATCGACATCATTCTTGAAAAATAATGCAAAGCGTTGGCGTGGTGGTATTCTGGGCTCATCTCGCACGGAGGGATGACAATGAGATTGCAAACCACACTTGCACTCGTTTCTCTTCAGCTTGGAATTGCATCTTGTGGATTGAAAAACGGACTGGAAGCGAACTCGGTTTCTGCACAAAGCAGCGGGACCGCATTGAAGATGTCGAAAGTCGACGTCAACGCCAATCCACTAGATAAGACCGTGTGTGATCCTTTCGGTGGAATTCCCGCCGACAATCTTCAACAAGGTATTAAAGCGAGCCTTTATTATGTGACTCCGGGAATGCCTTTACTAAATAAGTCTGAAGACTATGTGACGTTTGCTAAAAAATCAGATCAGAAGCTTTTCTTTGCGGATCTCAATGTTCCGACTCGCATGTTCCACGAAGGATTTGCGACACAAACACATGATGTTTTAAAAGATGATGCCGGCTCTATGCTGATCGAAAATTTCGGTGTGAAGTTTGAAACGATCTTAAAACTTTCTGCAAACGACGAAGAGGGCGACTACGAATTGGCCCTGCTTTCTGATGACGGATCTAAACTAAAAATTCTTTCCGGCACTTTAGAAAGTCCTTTAAAAACCACCGTGATTGATAACGACGGTGAACATCCCACGCGCATGGGCTGCGCTTCGCAAATCATTTCGATGAATCGCGATAAAACCGTGCCTTTGGAACTCACCTATTATCAAGGTCCCCGTTATCACATCTCAAATGTTCTGCTTTGGAGAAAAGCTTCCGTCGCCGGAAAAGATGAGGCTTGTGGTCAGACTGGCAATGAGCACTTCTTTGATCCGAACAAAGGATCTGTTCCGCAGCAAGCGTACAATGACTTGTTGGCTCGTGGCTGGAAGGTTGTTCAGAAGGACAACTTCTTCATCCCCAAAAATGAAGCCTACAATCCTTGTGTCGAAGGTACAAATCCACTGATAACAAAGTTCAAAGTGGCCGAGATTATCACTCAAGGTGTGCAGCTTAGCTGGAGCACTGATATCGCCGCTACGTCGCAAGTGAAATTGATTAATAAAGAAACTCAAGAAGTGATTCTTACAAATTCGGACAACGTTTTACGAACCAACCACTTTGTGCAAGTCACGGGATTAAAATCCCAAACTACTTACACGGCACAAGCGGTCAGTATCTCAGAAGACTTAGGAAAATCACTGAGTGAGGTTATTGAATTCACGACACCGTAAGGTTGGAAGTGAAAGACAGTTTGATAAAGTTTCCCACCGCAAAGCCGATAGGAAGACTTGTGAAATATCGAGTTTTCTTATCGGCTTTCTTTTTATTTTTAAGCCCCAGCCTGTCTCAGGCTGAGTACCGCGTATTTCTATTGAAGATCTCAAAAATATCCACAGATCCCACGAAGCCCGCTACAGACTTCCGTCTGGTTGAAAGCACTCTCGATCCCGAACAGTATCGCTACTATTACCCCGTCGCTCCGGATGAACAGGTCACATATATCGATACTTGGCGCTGTTACGGCCGTACTGGCGACTTCCAACCGCTTTGCCCCAACCCCAAAGGCCAGATTCCCACAGAAGAAAATCCTGCACCTTAATGGATGCGTCTTGATTTGATACACTGTGAGCATGTCTTCTATCGACAGTTCACAGCGCAAAGCCCAACAAGCCGAATTGAATGACCTTCAAGCGGACTACGCACGCAAAAAAAAGCAGATCGTAAAACAAGGCGAAGCTCAACTCGAAGATCTTAAAGATCATTATGATGATAAAAAGACGGCCTTGACCGAACAAAACCAAGCCGCCGTCAATCACATCCGTCACCGTCAAAAAGAACTGGCCGAAGAAGCGTCCCAAGAACGCCAACGTTTGACCGAGAACTACAATGCTCGCACTCAGTCTTTACAAAAAGGCTACGACGAAAAGCTGTCAGAGACTCGACAAAAACGTCAGGTCGCGGTGGCGGAAGCTCAAACCAGCGCCCGCCAAAAAGTGAAAGAGATCGAAGACTCTTCTCAAGCTCGCATCGAAGATGTTCGCACTCGCAGTGGCGAAGACATCGCGCGCGCGAAACAAAAATACAATCAAGACATGCAGCAGATTAATGACTTCAGTGAAAAGCGTTTGGATCGACAACGTGAACAAAACGATGCGATTTTAACGAATGAAGTGGAACGTGGAAAATACGCCCAGGAACGCGTGCGCACGCGCAATGAAAAAGAACTTCAAGACACTCAACAACGTGGTGACGAAAAAATCGCTTTTGAACAAGAGCAGCAACAAAAGAAGCTGACGCGTTTGAATGACTTTTCGGCGAAACGCTACGATCAGCAACAAAAACAATGGGCTTCCAAAGAAGAGCGCGTGAATCAGCAGTATTCTGAAAGAATCATGCATAATAAAAAAGCAAATGAAGACACGCTTAAAACCCAGCACGAAAGATTCCAAAGCGTTTACATGAAAAACGAAGACGCACAAAGGGAAGCTTTAGACATTCAAACTCAGCGCTATGTTCGTCAACTGGGTGAAGCCCGTAAGGACTTCGTGAAAGCCGCTTCCCACTACTCGAACAAGGCCAGTGATCCATTTTATAAAGTGGAAGACCGCGGAAGCCAGTTAAGTGAAAGTTCGGATTTTTATACGTTAAGAGCCTATGTTCCCGAGCACGAAAAAGACGCAGTGAAAGTCTCTATCCAAAACGACAAAGCGACGATCACGGGCCAACGCTCTTTCAAAGACAAATTTGAAGATGAAGTCAGCGGAAAAAAAGTAAGCAGTGCGAACTTCCAAACATTCCGTGAAGAGTTTGTATTTGATAAGCCTGTCATTACAGAAGGCATGACCCGTCAACGTGATGGTGACTGGGTTGTATTTCAGATTCCTAAAGGCAATATCAGCCGTTTCGACCGGAAGGCTTAACCCCACCCGAACCCAACAATTGTTCTAAAAAGAAAGCAGAAAGTTGATGGCGACCATCGACCGAAGCTTTTTTGTAAAGGCTGAGGGCTTGTTGACGTGTGGTCGTCTCTGAAGTGCCGCGCTGACCGGCAATCTCGCGAAGACTCAGTCCGCGAAGAATAAGGATGCCGATCTCAGATTCAGCTTTCGTGAATCCCCATTTTTCGAAATGACTTTGAATGTAAGTTCGGAATTCTCCGAGATCTTTTCCCATAAACAGGATTAGATCTTTTTATTCACAATCTGTCATCTAACACAAGTTCGTAGTTCGTAATTTTTCCACCGATGGTGGAGAGAAAGCGGTCTCACTACACTTTCATTAGGTAGCGAACTTCGCGCATAAGGAAAGATAAACGCGCTTGAAGATCCGTCAGAGTTTCAATGTTGGCGTGAAGTTGCGCCAAAGAATCTTTTTCGATAACAGGAGTATCCGCAAGTTCATGGTAAGACTTGTGTACCATGGGAGACAATTCTTCGATTGAGCCCAAATAAGAATCCACAGACGATTCAACCTTTGCGTTTTTATCTAATGTGATCACTCTCATTTTGCTCTCCTTCACCCTGCACGAAGCGCAGAATTCAAAGTCTAGTTAGCTTTTTTCGAATCCAACAACTTAAATAATCTTACATAAAGTTTTTACAATGCTGAGCGCCTTAATATTCGCACTGGAGGGCCGTTTGATCGGCTCCCGCTAAGTTCACGCGATCATCTCCGCTCGCCAAATACGTTGCCATCACGGAACCCGCGCCATCTTTGTGCTTCAGGCCCAAAACGTGTCCCATTTCGTGCAGAACAAGCGCTTCGATATTTACTGGAGCTGAGCCCTGACGATCTGCTTTTGCAGCTCTAGTCAGAGTTTGACCGTTCCAGTAAAATCCGAAATCAGCGGCATTTAAACGAATATCTGCTTCTTTAATTTGATCCCCGATCCAATAAACACTCGTGCGACCTTGTTCGGAAGCACGGTTGTCCTCCCAAGAAGACATCAAATAGATCACGTTGACGCTGTCCTTGTGGGGATTGATCGGACCTGTATAACGAGTGCTCGTGACGATATTGAAGAGTTTGCGACCTGCGGTTTTTTCCCACGTGTCGGCCGCTTTCAAAATAGCTGGAATCATAGAGTCAGGAACTTGCGCGTGGATATACATCGTGACAGGAACATCGCTTTTCCAAGAGATGCGTTCGCCATACACGTTTTGCACGAAACCGCAGTCTTCTTGAGACTTCGGCGCACAGGCTTGAATCGATATAACTGTAATAAGGACCAACGCGGTCCCAAGCCACTTCAACATGAGAGCGACCTCCACGAAGGGTTTCTATTACAAGGATGGGACCACAATGCTTCCTCTGTTTGCCGGTACCTAAGTCACTAGAATGACAAGGCTTTGTCTTCCCTATTCAAACCTGCTGCATTTTTAGGCTTCGTTTAAACCGCAGTGTCTCGTTCCTGGACAAGGGCTAAAAATCCCCCTAAGCCTTTGGATTCTTTGAACTTTGTCCGTGTAAAGAAAGCTGACACCCCTTCGCCGCAAAGTGTGGTGCAAAAGGGCTCCGAAACACCTGGTCCGGCGATTGCTCTATAGGAAAAGCAAGTCTCAAAATGAGACTCTTCGGGCTCTCACCCATTCGGGAAATCCTGGCGGCCCTCACATCTTATCACCACATCCTACCTTCCCTGGTAGGGAGTTAAAAAACTCCCCCTGCCAGTCCGCGCGCGAATGTGTTAAAACCTAAGCCACAAATAGAAAGGCTTCCGTTAATGACTAAACTCACAGTGATTCCTGGTGATGGTATTGGTCCTGAGATCATGACTCAGGTGATCCGCGTTCTTAAGCACGTTAAAGCTCCTTTTGAATATGAAGAGCATCAAGCCGGCGAAGTGGCATTGCATACTTTGGGTGAACTTCTTCCTCAGAACACCGTTGATTCTATCAATAAAAACAAACTGGCGATCAAAGGTCCAACGACGACTCCCGTGGGTGGCGGTCATAAATCAATAAACGTAACGATGAGACAGAAGTTCGATCTTTACGCCAACGTCCGCCCGGTTCGTTCTTTGCCTGGCGTAAACTGCGTTTGTAACGATGTGGATTTAACCATCGTTCGTGAAAACACCGAAGACCTGTACGCAGGTATCGAGCGCATGGTGGATGAAGACACGGCAGAAAGCATTAAGCGCATCACTCGCAAAGGTTCTGAGCGTATTGCTCGCTATGCGTATGACCTTGCTCAACGCACAGGCCGCAATCGCGTGGCCATCGTTCATAAAGCAAACATCATGAAAATGTCCGACGGCCTTTTCTTGAAAGTCGCGCAAGAAATCGGCTGGCAATATCCCGAGATCACAACCAAAGATGTGATCGTCGATAATGCCTGCATGCAGTTGGTGACAAAGCCTCAACAGTTTGACGTGATCGTCACTGAAAATCTTTACGGGGATATCTTAAGTGATCTCTGTGCCGGTCTTGTGGGTGGATTGGGAGTTGTTCCAGGCGCCAATATCGGTGAAAAAGCGGCGATCTTTGAAGCTGTTCATGGATCTGCCCCCGACATCGCTGGACAGAATAAAGCCAACCCAACAGCTTTACTTCAATCCGCGGTGATGATGCTTCAGCACGTACATGAAAATGCAAAAGCAGATGCGATCATGAAAGCACTGGTGGCCGCGCTATCTGACGTGAACGCACGTACCGGAGATCTGGGTGGTAAAGGCTCAACGGTGTCCTTCACAGACGCTATCATTCAAAAACTAGGATAAGACCGTGACAAAAACGATGATGATCACCCCGATTCAAACTGATGTCTTTCATCAAGGCGATGATTTGGTGGAGTTCATCATCCGTTCTGTCGATCCTTTGTTGTGGAAAGAAAAAACAATCCTGGCAATCACTTCAAAGATTGTCAGTATTGCTGAAAATCGATTTGAGTCTTTAGCTAATATCGATAAAAAATCATTGATCCGTCGTGAAGCCGATCACTACTTAGGTGAAATCGGACATGGAGTCAGCCTGACGATTAAGCATGGTCTTATGTTACCTGCGGCCGGTATTGACGAATCCAATTCTGAACACGGCGATTACATTCTTTACCCTTTAGAGCCGTACGCTTCCGCAGAAAAAATTCGCTCCGCCCTTCGCGAACGTTTAGGAATTAAAGACCTGGGTGTACTCTTAACCGACTCTCGCACTGGACCTTTGCGTTTAGGCGTGACGGGAGTCACATTGTCGCTGGCGGGATTTCATCCCCTGCGCAATATGATCGGCCAAGAGGATATCTTTGGTCGTCCTTTGAAGATGACCAAGATCAATGTGGCTGACAGCTTAGCGGCTTCGGCGGTGTTGATGATGGGCGAAGCCAACGAGCGCTGCCCGATTGCGATTCTTTCGGGTGCCAATGTCGAATTCACTGATCATCCTTGTCGCAAAGATTGGGAAGTCGAGATGAACGATGACATGTACCTTCCCTTGTACAAGCATCTTCTTAAATAATTTCCAGCCTTAAAGCCAGCCAGCCAGTGTTTGCAGTCTTTGGTGTTTAAACTTAGACTTGTCTATATGAAATCATCATTGTTGCTGTTGCTTGTGTGTGCCCTCTTAATTTCTGCCTGCTCTACAAATCAAAAAAGTCGTTTGGCCACGACCGGAATCGGTATTGGTGTCGGGGCTGTGATTGGCGCTGCGACCGCACCGGATGATGAGCGCCCTGAATTACACGCGATGTACTGGGGTGGAATCCTGGGTGTTGTGACCGCTGTCGCCGCGAACTACTATTTCAATGATGAAAAAGATATGGAAGTGATGCGCTTAGAAAATGAAAAAATGAAGGCGCAGTTGGACTTCTTTCAAAACGGACCAGCGACCCTCTTAAAAGACACCAAGGGCCCTGCCGATAAGAAGTACTTTCAAAGTGGCAAAGCCCGCATCAAACTTTACAAAATTGATCAATGGGTGGATGAAGGCCCAAATAAAAAATATCACCGTGATCAAATGATTGAGATTCTGCCTTTAGAAAAAGGCGACCAATGAAAGTAAAAGTTCTTTCTGCCCTTCTCCTATTCACTTTTCTTTGGGCTGTCTTCGTCAGTTATAAGTACTGGCAAATTAAAAATAATCCTCGCGTGGTTGCAATCACGATGGACGCGGCAAAAGGTGTTTTACAAAAATCCCAAGTTGGCGAAATGGAAAAACTCACTTTTTTGCGTCAGTTCTTAGATCGTTACTATAACTACGACTCAAATAACTTCTGGCAGTCGCAAACCTCTTTAACCTCTTTGATGATCGGATCTTTAGCCGACAACCGTGTGCGCGAAGTCAGTCGTTTGCGTGAAAAGATTCAACAAAAAAATCTGTCTCATTTAAGCCGTATCGTCACTTTACAACAGCAAAAGGATGGAAGTTATAAGGCGACAACGCACTTACAAATCACCGAAGCTGCGGCAAAGAACGATGAGACGACAAAAAGTCAGCTTTATATAACAACGAGCTTAAAGTTGCAGAACACGGAAAGAACTCTAGAAAATCCTTGGGGACTTTTGGTTTCTGAAATGAAGATTGAAAATTCAGCAACTCAAAACTTGGCACTATCCCCTAGGATCCAAGTTTCCATTGGCGCCCCGACTGTTTTACTTTTTCCCTGCGCGATTGAAAATATTGAAAATCCTTTTGAAAAAAATCTGAACATGAAGATCACGACCTTGAACGTTAGTGAACTGCAACTGACTCCACAAAAGGGATTGCCAGAACAGGCTTCTTTCAGTGCCACCTGCCGGGACGAAGAATACAAATTTGAACTTCGTGCGGGTGGCGAAGTTCAGGATCTTTACATTTCCGTTCCCAAAGAGCTGGGTATCCTCAGAAAGAAAGATTCTGGCCTCTCTAGGCCACGCAAAAAAGACGTCTACGATAAGACCATCGAAAATGTTTTGGGAATTCAGTTAGAAAATTAAGATATCTGCGCTTCGGCTTCTCGGTTCTTGGGAAAAAGTAAAACCACTTGTGTTCCAACACCCCATCTTGAGCGCAATTGCAGTTCTCCACCAATAGACTCTAAAGTTTTCTTGGCGTCGTAAAGACCTAAACCATGACCGTTTTCTTTTCCGTGAGTAAAGCCCTCTTGCATCAGCTTCGGAAGAACGTCCTCGGGAATCCCACTGCCGTTATCCATAATTTGTAAAAGCCAATGTTCATCACGCTCTAAAAGAGTCAAGTTGATGGCTGCCTCTGCCGCCGGTAAAGCCTCTAAAGAGTTATTTAATAGATTACTTAGGATGCGTTGAACTTTGATCGCCTCTAAAGCAATAGGAACTTCAGAACTTTTGATATGTTTATGCAAGGTGAATGTCACATCAGGATGAGAGAATCTGTATTCCTTTAAAAGCGTCTCTGTCACTAAGGACAGATCGTCCGCTTTGCGCTCTTCCGTGGTTGTCGTCTTTTCCTGTTTCTTGCCTTTATTCAAAAGATCTTCCGCAATGCCACCAATGCGGGACACGGCCAGATTTAAAAGCTCTTTCTTTTCCGAACTCATTTCGTGGGAAAGACGACTGAGTGTCGTTAAGGCCATTAAAGGTCCGCGAATATCATGAGCCACTTGGCGCGAGATGCTGGCGATTTCTTTATTCAATGCCAATTCGGCTTCAAGCTTTTGTTCATGCAGACGGGTTAAGAATTCGCGGCGAACGACAAAACCGATGAAGAAAAAACTTAACAAGATTCCAACCATGAACACTGGTGAAAGAAAAGAGCGCAGAACTAAATCAAGCGCGCTAAAACATACGCGCATGGATCCTGATGGCAATGAATTGTAAGTGATAGGTACGTCCGTAGAAAACGCGCATTGCAACTGTTCCGGGTTTTGTACTTCCGTTGTGCCGACAGCGGCGTGAACTTCTTTAAGCTGCTTTAGAATTTTGTTTTGCAGGCTGGGATCACCTTGAAAGATTTTTGCGCGGGCAATATCATCTTCCCAAATTCCGACATAGCGTTCGACGGATGTTTTTGCCGAATGGACTTCGTAAGCAAAACTCAAGGCTCCCACCAAAAGGCTCATGCCGCACAAAATCCCCAGCCATAGCAGGGCGCGGTTTTTAAGTATTTGCGAGGTGGTTTTGCTCATGCCCTATGGAAGAGCAATTTTGAATCCGGCATGGCCTCAACGACGGGGCTCCGCAGGTGTCAAAGACTTAGACACCTGCCAAGAAGCGCACTTTAATATTTTTCCCAAACATAGACCAAGTGCTCTTCTCCCATCTGCACTTCTAAATGGAGCTTTCCTCCTTCCAGCCACGCGGGAGTCCAACTTCTATACCCCAATTTCATGTCCATATCCTGCTCACACCCCGCGGCGTTCTGAGGATGAACCCAAACCACTTGTTGCATCAGCTTCCCGCCAGCGAACTCGTAAATCGCCCTGCGCTCACAGAAGCCCTTCTCTCCTTCGCGGTAATAATGAAGCGTATTCACGCCTATGTCATCGAACTGATAGCTGATTTTTAATGCGGGGTTTGGAAGAGGTAAAGGATGTCCCTGATAAATCAAACTTGAAAAAATCCAAAGTCCCAGGATTGATGTCGAGATCATTGAAAGCCCCTTTCCGCCAAAATATCTCTGGCGATTTGTCGGTCTTCATCAGACAGAAGCACCATCGGTACAACTTCTTTTAGACGTGCTCCAAAATCCATAAAATCACTTGAGGGAACCAGACGATTCAATGTCAGAAGTGCGAGCTGTCTGCCTCGGGAAGGTCCAAAACGTATTGTCAATGCCCACAGCGTGCCACTGGCAATTCCAGAGTCGTGGTAAAGACCGCCGTTCTTATCAGCGAGCTTGAGATCGTTCACAATGGAACGACGAAAAGCACCTTTTAAATAAGAGACTTCGCCCATTTTAGGATTATTCAGTTGCAACGCCGTAAAATAATCTGCAAAGGCCTCGTTCAAAGAACCGCCCTCACCTTCATAAGGAAGTCTTGCAACTGCTTCAACAAGAGCATGAACACTTTCATGAATAACAATCGAAGGATCTTGCGGAATCCGAGAATAAAATTCGTCATCGCCCGCTCCCAGACGAATTTTTCCACTGTAATAAAACGCGGCATTTGTCTTTTCTGGAGCACCAACGTGGACCTCGGCCTGAATTTGAAAAGGTATTTTTATACCCAACTGGTTTTCAAACCATTTCAAGGATTCTTCAAGATAATAGAAAACTTGAACTTGATCAAAGCGAGTGTCTTGCGGACTGAATTTGAGAGGCTCTGCGATCGAGTCAATTTTCGCCGCTGCTTGCGACCTTACAAAGAGTCGGGAATTAGACAAGGCAGGCTGGGTTTTTAGTCCCTGGAGCACGACTTCAGTCATCTGACTTTTTTTGGGCCCCTGCGGAAATAAAGACGCGACTGTATCATGAAATTGAGAGCCCACTCTTTTTACACTACGGACTTCGAGGAGACGACTGAAACACACCTCCCAAGAGATGCCTTTTCTATCAGAATAAACGATTTGCCACAAAGGTTCATAAAAGCCTCTGTTAAAGGCGATGCGAATGCCGATTTTCTCAGGCGTCACTTTTCGAAAGAGCGGAAACTTTGCTTTCAATTGCTCCAGAATAGAACTTTTCTTTTTTTGAAATTCTTCGAGATTTAGATGCTTCAATTCATCTTCTTGAAGTAAAACAGAGCCTCGCACTAACAGCTCTTGTCCCGAGGCATTTTTTAGATGTTTGACGTAGGTATTTTCGACAAGGATTCCTTGCACGATCTGATCACGTATCGCGACAACCTCTTGCAGAGATTTTATCTCTAAGGAAGGAGTTAAACTTATCTCATTTAACTTCTGAAGGGCCTTTGCCGGCTCTCCTTTTCGCCACTCTAAGATTTGAGGGCCTTTTTTTTCACTGCAGGACACCAATACCAAAACAAAAAAAAGAAAATGCTTTTTCATGACGTGCCCCGAGTATATAAAGTCACAGAGGATAAGAGACCCTGTGACTTTATTTAAAAACTAATTATTCAACTATCAAAGATTTTTCCAAGTAAGTTCCATCACCATTTTCAAAACGCAAGACATGTTTTCCAGCTGCAAACTTACCTAGGCGCACTTCTTTTTGAAACGGAATTAAAACCATTAAACACATTCCAGGACTCACGGAAGCTATCGATTTGATCTCATGAGAGTAAGTATCTATGTGAGTCACATCAGCTCTTTTCCATTTATAGCATCCATTTTGGAAGATGCCGTTAACGACAACGAAAACATCAGACGCAGAGTCAAAACCGCCGGGCACGTAAACGCCATTAATACCGATTTGAACTTCTTTCTCCACCGGGGCTGGTTGTTCTGCAAGTGCGTTCAAACTGAAAGAAACCATCGCAGCCAAAATTAAGTTTGCGATTTTCATAAATACTCCTTTTGTGGTTATGAGCTCCGCGTTCCGTCTAGAGCTTTCGGGCTCAACTCATCAATACCACTGCCACCGAGGCCGAAACATGTCTTGGATCATAAACCCTGTGTCACTTTGAAAGTTTCAGTTATTTGCTTTTTTCTGATATTCATAGATCTAACAAGGAGCTTACATATGAACACACGTTCTCTTCTGGTGGCTGACGATCTGCAAATCTCCAACGAAATACCTAAAAACAGATCCCTCGCCGTGCAAAGGCTGGGTTCTGATCTCTCTGTTCTTTTAAGCTGTCCTGCCGACTTGGTTTATGTGCATCCTTTAGATGAACAATTAGGAAGAAAGATTTTAACTTCGGACAGCCGACAAAAAATTATCGACAACACTTTGAAGAAACATGAACACGCTCTGAGAAATTTTCAAAGGCCCGGCAAACTAATAATTAAAACGGGTTGGCCGATTGAAGAGCTTGTAAAACTTGTGGGAAAAAAATCCCGCTTTGAAGCTCTGGTTTTAGGAACACGCTCTCTAAAGAGCTTAGAAAGATTTTTCTTAGGCAGCACGTCCGAAGAAGTTGTTCGTCACACCCAACGTCCCGTTTTTATCATGGGGCCCGAAGCCGTTAAAAATGAATTCCGCCTCAGCGAACATAAAAAGATGCATTTTCTTGTCGTCACAGATCTTACTAAAAAATGTCGCGCGGTCGAAACTTATGCGGTCAGCTTGGCAAAAAAAACGGGGGCCAGCCTGACCTTCTTTCACTCCCTAGCGGAGACAATGAGTACGGCACAACAATTTGCTTACGCCTCTGGCGAGGCTCTTTCGACATTTAATACCATTTTTGAAGACATGAAAAAAGATGCGGAAAATACTCTTTCAAAAAAAGTAGAGCGTTTGAAAAGAATGGGGCTGGACTGTCACTTTTACATTGAGACCGAAAATGAAAATCTTGTTGAATCCGCATTGCAATTGGAACACGAAAACGTGCAATTGATATTTATGGGTCATCAAACTCATGGCTTTGTGGCTAGCACTGTTTTAGGAAGTAATTTACGCGCGATGGTCGCAGAGGCCAAGGTACCTGTCGTGGTCGTGCGCTCGTAGTGCTTGTAATACGAAGAGGGATATTCTATTTTTTTGTTCAAGGAGCCATTATGTCAAAATTTTTAGCTATCGTTTCGTTCTTTTGTGTTTCAATAGCGTCGGGTGAAGTGAAGCCTTACATGGATCAGATGCTGCAAGAGATTTTTATATTAAAGCCGTACATTGTGTCCGATGTAGAATATAGCGATCCGAAAAATTTCGAAAAGGTCAACCAGTCCTTAAAGAATATGGTCTCACTCAGCGAAAAGATCACTCATGAAGGTAAAATTAAAGCATCGGGATTCGCAATTTCTAGCCAGGCTTTAAATCAACAACTCAAAGAAGCTGAATTGATCTATCGAGGGGGTAACAAAGATTATTCTCTTTGGATGCTGCGCTCAACTTTGAGCGTTTGTATGTCTTGTCACACGCAACTTCCGGCATCGTCTACGAAGTTTAACTTCTTTAACAAGGAAAACGTCCTTGCGAAGCCCTTTGATGAAGCTGAATTTTTATTTATTGTTCGCAACTTCGACAAGGCGATACCGATTTACGATGAGGTCATCGAAGGCTATCCCGAAAACGGCGTTTCGCTAGAGAATATCGAAAAAGCCGTTTCGCGCAAAACATACTACTTCGTCCGCGTAAAAAGAGATCTGCCGGGATTGGCTCAGTCTGTGGAAAAAAATCAAAAGAACAAGAAGCTTCCAGAAATGCTTAGAAAAAGATTGGCTAGCCTTAAGAAAGCTGCCAACAAAGCAAATAAAGATGGCTATCCAGACTTTACCTCTGAGCAAGAGCCTCAGCTTAAAGAGTACGTGGAAGCGGAACTTAAAGATGAACTCAATGGCGATTTTGATTTTTCTCCGCAAAAGGATATTTCCTATTTAAAAACTTCAAGCGTGCTTTACAAGTATTTGGATCAATATCCAAACACCCCTCTTAAGCCCGAGATTTTATACTGGCTCTCTTTCTGTGAACGACGATATGAACAAAAGGCCTTTTATTCTTTGCCTGAACTCTACTTAAAACAATGTGTCGCCGAATATCCTGGTTCGAAGGTCGCGCCTTCATGTCTGAAGGAGTATCAGGACCTCGTCACCATGGCATACACGGGCTCTTCCGGCACGCACATTCCTTCGGATATTGAGCGTGAATTAAAAAGCCTGAAAGAGCTCATTAAAAAAACGAAAAAGTAACGGACTTATCACAAGGAATCTCTACCCACTCAATCAGTTGGCTGTCTTCCTCCGCGAAGCAGCCTCCGGCCGTTGTAACGCCCGAATCTAGGCAGCTAAAACGATCATGAATATACCCCTGCTCTGTTTTGCCTTCGACTTGAGAATCTGCTCCCAGTTTTTCATCTGTAAAGACGGCATTTCCATTTGAGGCACTAATCAGGTAATTCACTTCCGTCACAATATTCCAAGCTTCCCGACCGTAGCATTCGGTGCCATCGGCTTGAATGACGTGCATTTGTTCGCACTTCTCGGACACTTTTTTGATGTTAGTTGTTGGCAGAGCCAAAAGAAAATTCTCTGGCGGAGTGTCTTTCGCATAGCCAGGTTTTATAGCGACATCACCGCGATAGTGATGTTTCTTTCCGTTGCGCTCATAGTAAATGTTAATAATTCCATCCAGCCCCGACGCCATTGCATCCATGATGACTGTCCCCGATGAATTCTTACAAACATAGCTAGAGCTGCCTGCAGAGGCAGAAACTGACGCCAACAACAAAGCTGCTAATAAAGAATATTTTTTCATAGAAGTCTCCTCAGAATGTGGTAGCACAGCCCGGGAAAATTTCTGAGTTAGAAATTTGCAACTGAATTTGAAAGCAAAAGATGCGGACAAGAGCACGAGCGCTGTCTGCGCTCGCGCCAAAAACTAATGCATGGATTCTTTATGGATTCTATTTTTGATATCTTGAATTTCAGGAACAGAGACCTTGTACGGTTTGCCACAGATCTGACAAGTGACATCAGCCTCTTCATTCTTGTTAATCATATCTTGAAGCTCTTCTTCACCCAAAGTCTCTAGAGCACGAACGACGCGATCTTTTGTGCATGGGCAGAAATACTCTAATGATTTGTCATGCTCTAATTCTTCAAAGGGAATTCCATCCATGAATGGAGCCACCAGTTGTTCTGGACTCGCACCTTCCATCAACATTTTTGAAATATTAGGCTTTTTCTCTTCGTAGTTCTGTTGAATTTTTTCGACAACAGACTCTTCCACGCCCGGCATGACTTCGATCAACACGCCACCCGCGGCCTGCACTTTACCAAAAGTATCTAAGTACACACCCAATGAAACCAAGGAACGAATCTGATGTGACTGATGCAAGTAGTGCGCAATGTCCTGACCGATTTCACCACTCACCAATTCCACAGTTCCATGGAAAGGTTGTTTTTGGAAAGGCTGATGACGAGCCACACTCAGTGTGCCGTTTCCAATGGCCTCTTTCAAACTCAATCCATTGTCATAAGTAGGAGGTTGGTATTGCGGGTTTGGAGTGTAACCACGCACATGGCCGTCATAAGAGGCCTCCGCATAAACGCTTTGCAAAGCGCCGTTCCCACGGAAAAGAAGACCGACCATTTGGCCATCTTTCAATTGGGACGCCATCAAAATCGCACCCACCATGCTGCGGCCCACCGCCACTGTCGCCAACGGATAGGTGTGCTGGAGATCTTGCATATGCTTCACAACTTCAGTCGCGTTCACTGCGGCAATACGCACAGTTAAATCTTTAGAAACAAAACGATGAACACGCTCTTTACTCATGACAAACTCCCAGACCTTATGGAAAACTAAATCGCAACGTAACAGGGCCACCCAATAAATTCAAGTATAAGAGAGCGCACCCCGATGAAGATCTACCTCTTTCGACATGCACAAAAAGCTATGGATTTTTCAGGCGATCCGGATTTGACGGCCGAGGGTCATGCTCAGGCGTCAAAACTTCTCGACAAGGTGCTCAAAAAAGAATTGCCGACGCCGACAGAGCTTTGGGTGTCCCCGAAGAAGCGCACCCATAGCACGTTCCGTCCTTTGGCTCAGCACTTCGATCTTCCCTTACAAAATACAGATGAGCTTTTAGAGCAACAAGGTGACGAAAACTTGTCGGAGTTTCGCTCACGTATCCAGAAACTTTTTGAGCGTTTGGCTGAAAACAAAAAGGCCGTGGTTTTCTTGTGTTCGCATTATGATTTGGTGGTGGAAGCATTAGCCGTAGTTCCCAGTGATAAAGATTTTTCGGATTCAGAATATTCTCACTGGAGCCCCTGTCAGTACGTGGGCTTTGAAGTGAAAAGCGATGGTGTCTTTGAGTTTATCGAATTTAAAAGGGTGCATTTATGATTCAAAATATCTGGGCTGTGGGTCGCAATTACGCTGAACACGCAAAAGAGCTTGGCAACGAAGTGCCGACAGAACCTTTGTTGTTTTTAAAGGCGGGAAGCTGCGCTACTTTAGCAGCGAAAGAGCTTCATCTCCCCTCTTGGAAAAATGAATTGCACTACGAAACAGAGCTGGCTTTGCAGTTTGATGACAACTTGCAAATCGATGCGGCTTGCATTGCTTTAGATCTTACGGATCGCGAAAAACAAAACCAGCTGAAAGCGAAAGGCCAGCCTTGGACCTTAGCAAAAAGCTTCAAAGGCGCCTGTCCCCTTTCTGAGTTTTTTCCGGTTTCTGACTTAGAGGATCTTAAAAATCTGGATATCGTCTTGAAGGTGAACGGCGAGCTTCGCCAACAAGGCAACACGTCCCAAATGATCTTTGGCTTTGAAGAGCTGCTTCAGTTTGTGCGTACCCACTTCCCGGTGATGCCCGGGGATTTACTTCTTACAGGGACTCCTCCGGGTGTGGGTGCCTTTAAAAAAGGCGATCTTCTGGAAGCTGAAATTCCAGGAAAGATGAAACACAGCTGGAAAGTCGTTTAATTCGCTATAAATCCAAGGCGTTTTCACTCTATGACGCCTTGGTCCAATTCTATCAAATCTCCCCGACTTTGTTCCTGCAAATTACTTGAGTTTTTACTTCCCTAGAGGGAATATGCGGCCCTCTCATTGAGGTAAAAATATGAACGACATCCAATCGCAAATCGTCGCGCGCGGCGAAGAGATTATGAAGCGTATGGAAGGCCAGTCAAAGGCTTCCATTTTCTCAAAAGATTTCTGGTACGGCTCCATCATGGAATGGAGTATGAAAAATGAAAAATTCAAAACCAACATGTTCCGCTTTGTGGACGTACTTCCTTCTATCAACTCGGGTGATGAAGTCGCTCGCCACTTGAAGGAATACTTTGCTGAAGATGGCGGAAAACTTCCTCCTGTTTTCAACGTGGGTTTGGGATTGGGTTCTTTGGCTCCGGGCTTGATGGCCGGTGCTATTAAGAAAAACGTCGTGGGTATGGCGCAAATGTTTATCACGGGTGAAAACCCTGACGAGGCGTTGCCGGTACTGAAAAAAGCGCGCAAAAACAAAATGACTTTCACTGTCGACATCTTGGGTGAAGCCATTCTTTCTGAAAAAGAAGCGCAAGAGTACACGAACAAATACGTGGAACTTGTGAACTGGCTCGCGAAAGACGCTGAAAAGTGGGATGAAGTTCCACAGATTGATCGCGATCATGAAGGTGCAATGCCGAAAGTAAACGTGTCTGTGAAAATGACAGCACTTTACTCGCAAATCAAAGACACAGCTTGGGATGAAACGAAGAAAATCTTGAAAGATCGTATGCGTCCGGTATTCCGTTTGGGAATGCAAAAAGGCGTGTTCATCAATCTGGATATGGAACAGTACTCTGTAAAACACCTGACTTTGGAAGTTTTCACAGAGCTTATCAATGAGCCTGAATTTAAAAACTACAAATACTTCGGTATCGTGATCCAAGCTTACCTTCGTGATTCTTTCGAAGACTGCAAAATGTTGACAGACTTCGCAAAAACTCGCGGCACTCCATTCTGGGTTCGCCTAGTGAAGGGTGCTTACTGGGACTACGAAACTATTGAAGCTGAACAACGCGGCTGGCCCGTTCCTGTTTACACGAACAAAGCCGAGTCCGACGCCAACTACGAAGTGTGCGCGAAGTACTTCCTTGAAAACATCAAATACATCCGCCCGGCTTTTGCGTCTCATAACGTCAGAACTATCGCGGCTTGTATGGTCTATGCTGAAAAATTGAATATTCCAAAAGAAGCTTTGGAATTCCAAATGCTTTACGGAATGGCTGAGCCGATTAAGAAAACTATCGTCGACATGGGTTACCGCATGCGTGAGTATGCTCCCGTAGGTGAATTGATCCCGGGCATGGCTTACCTCGTTCGCCGTTTGCTTGAGAACTCATCCAACGAATCTTGGTTGCGTGGAAAATTCGCGGATAACAAAACAACAGCAGAACTTTTGAAAGACCCTGCTCAAGGTTTGACTCCGACATCTCCGATCCTTCCTAAAAAACCAGGCAAGTTCTATAATGAACCTCTTCTTGATTTCGCTGTGAAAGCAGATCGCGAAAAGATGCTCAAAGCGCTGGCTGACATGAAGGCGTCTTTGCCCGTGAATGTTCCTGTTGTGATCAACAACAAAGAAATTCGCACGGATAAAAACTTTGATCGCGTGAATCCTTCTGAATCTTCCCAAGTGGTTGGTAAGATCAACATGGCCTCTGTCGAACATGCCGAACAAGCAATGCAGGCCGCGCAATCTGCTTACAAAACTTGGAAGAATGTGCCTTGTGAGCAGCGTGCGGCTTTGGTTGATAAGCTTGCTGACTTGATGGTTCGCGATAAATTCAAATTGATCGCAACTCAGGTGATGGAAGTCGGTAAACCATGGGCCGAAGCCGATGGTGATGTTGCGGAAGCCATCGACTTCTGTCGTTACTACGCTCGCGACATGCGCCACCTGCAAAAGCCGTTGCGCGTGGGTGGATTGCCTGGTGAACTTTCTCACTACATCTATAAATCTCGTGGTGTAACTGCCGTTATTGCTCCTTGGAACTTCCCGTTGGCGATTTTAGCCGGCATGGTGACGGCCGCGGCGGTGACTGGAAATACCGTGGTGATGAAACCTGCAGAACAATCTTCTGTGGTGGCTTATGGTTTGATGAAGCTTGTTCAAGAGGCGGGCTTCCCGGCGGGTGTTATCAACTTCCTTCCTGGTTTCGGTGAAGAAGTGGGCGAACATATTGTGAACCACAAATTCACAACAACAATTGCATTCACAGGCTCTAAAGCTGTCGGTCTTCATATCCTGAACCGAGCTTCTCATGTTCAACCCGGCCAAACTCACGTAAAGAGATGCATTATCGAGATGGGCGGTAAAAATGCCGTGATCATCGATAACGATGCGGATCTTGATGAAGCCGTGGATGGTGTCTTGTACTCTGCTTTTGGCTTTAGCGGTCAGAAGTGTTCAGCAGCAAGCCGTGTGATCGTTCTTGATGAAGTTTACGATCGTTTCACAGATCGTTTGGTCGAAGCGGCGAAGTCAATCTCGGTCCTTGCGGCAGAAAATCCAAAGGCCTATATGGGTCCTGTGGTAGATCAAGAAGCGCATGAGCGCATCATGAACACGATTGCCGAAAACGAAAAAACGCAGAAACTTCTGTTCAAAGGCCAAGCGCCGACGAACGGGTTCTTTGTTCCACCAACAATCTTCGGTGACGTTGCTGGTGATTCGAAACTAGCGCAAAACGAAATCTTCGGTCCGGTGGTAGCAGTAATCCGTGCTAAAAACTTGGATCAAGCTTTGGAAATCGCCAATAGCACAGAGTACGCTTTGACTGGTGGTGTTTTCTCTCGAAGCCCTGCCAACATCGCACGCGTTAAAGAAGAATTCGAAGTGGGTAACTTGTACATCAACCGTGGCATCACCGGTGCGATGGTGGATCGTCATCCATTCGGTGGTTTCAAAATGTCGGGTATCGGTTCTAAAACCGGCGGCCCTGATTACTTGAAACAATACATGGAGCCAGCGGCCGTGACAGAGAACACTCTTCGTCGTGGTTTTGCTCCCGCGGAAGAATAGTTTCGAAACTCTTTTAAAACTAAAAAGGCTTCGTAGTGATACGAAGCCTTTTTTTATTCCACTTAGATAGCGACGTCATCCACACGCCACAAATCCACTTTATCGCGAAGTTTCGCATTGATGCTGGCGATGATTTCCGAGGCTTTTTGAGTGGCAGAATCATAAGTGCTGTGGGCATCGGAAACCAGAATCACTTCGAATCCCGCCTCGAGGGACTTTTCACAATTCGTGACTACGCAATATTCAGACTGCAAACCTGCGATGATGAGCTTTTTAATTCCCATCTGCTTCAGGCGTTTTTCTAGATCATTTTCAGCAAAGGCACTGCACTCGGTTTTTTGAATGATCAGGTCGCCGATGGCGATCTCTAGCTCGGGATGAATCAACCAGCCTGGGGTGCGGGGTTCATCAGGCTCACCGGCCGTGCCATTATTTTGAACAAAAACAACTTGGGTGCCGGATGCGCGGGCTAAGGAAAGCAACTTTTTAAGACGTTCCAACAGATGTTCGGCTTCAAAGACGGGTCTTTTCGGATCAAACATATTCACCTGAGCATCGACTATCATTAAAGCTGTGCCTTGATTCATAATAGACCCCAAAAAGAACAAAACCCACGGTATTTCTACCGTGGGTTATTCATTTATAAAAGAAAAATAGAGGTGAGAACATCATGCTCCCCGAGACCTTCCGTGGTATCACCCCTCCCGTAGAAATGATTGCAACACAACAATTTCAGCATTGCAAGAGTCTAATTTCAGTTTTTTTAAGAAATTTATTGAATTCTTCGAACAAGTGAATGCAAAAAACAAAAAGCCCGTGGTCGACGGGCTTTTGTAATTCAAAAATTTATTATGTTCAGTTTAGAAGTCAGCGATTTTGTCAGCCAACTCTGGGAAATCGATGAAGGGATTTCGGTTTGCTTGAGCTTTGAAGATTTCGTTGTTTCTTCTCATCTCTTCTTCATCAACCGGGTCTTCGTTATGCCATTTGCGAAGAACAACTTCTTCGCGCTGATCAATCGGAAGATCATAACGGATCGAAAAGTAGAACAAAGCACGTGCTACGTTCCCTTTGTGAGCCGTCGGTGGTTCGAAAACCTCATCAGAACCCGCCGTGCCCAAACCAAATCGTGAAGCCGGGCATTTTAAGTCCATCAAATCTTGCGACACTTCACCAAAAGGATTGTTCCCACGGATAGAGTTCAATTGTGAATCTGTTGGGAAAAGATGGTGAAGATCTGATTTCTGCACTTCATCTGGGAATCTGCGAGTGAAATGGCTTTGTGGCCACGTGTGCTCAACATTGATCACGCCATTATCTGGAATGCGGCCGGGTGCTGGAGGAGTGCCTCTGAAGTCAGCACGTCTTTTATCTTTATCACAGTAAACATCGTGAACGGCATAACCATTGTTGCCATCTTTTACTAGGTAGTAGTTGCCCAACAAGAAGACTCTGGCAGCACCATAACCGATCGCGCTGTGAGCGTAACATTTGCCTTGTCCGGCCTGGCAGCTCTTCACGATCATGTCTAAAGCTCCGGCACGTTGTACGTGGTAGCTTCTAAGAACGGCTTTTAATCTTGTTTGTAGATCTCTGTTGGAAACGCCCGCTTTAAGATCACGGTAGAATTCTTCACCGTAGTACGGGATCACTGTCGATTGCGACGCATTCGCAACGCCAACGGATAATAATGTAAGAACAATCACTGACTTAATGAGCTTCAATAGCTTCATTCGGGTCCACCATTTCGTTTGTGGGTGATTTTACAGCCTCTGGGGTCCCAATGTGTCTCAAGCGTAATAGAACTGTCAACGGCTATATATTAATTACAATGTCAGGATTGAGTTAAAACCGAACTCGTCGGAGCTTTCCAACGATAAAGAAGCGCCACGAAAACGCCTAAGAATGTGCCGCCAAGATGAGCAGCGTAGGCCACCCCTCCCCCTAAGCCCTCAGGTGTCGACCAGAAATTAGCAAGGTCTACAAGCAAGAATAAGGGAATGATCAGCAGGGTCGGTAAATAAATCGGACCGTAGTGCCCGGGCATGGGCGAAACGAAATAAAGGTAACGAATGCGTTTTCGAGTTTCAGCCACGCAGTAAAATGCGAGAAGCGCACTGATTGAGGCGCTCGCCCCCACCATCGGGACTGTTCCATGAGCCTCAGAGAATAAAAAGCCTGCGCCCCCAGCAATACCGCCGAGCATGTATAGAAAGAGCAAGGCTCCACTTCCCACTAAGGCTTCGACCGCAATGCCAATCACGGCCAAGAAAGCTAAGTTTGAAATTAAATGAATCCAGTTTGAGTGCGAGAACTGATAGGTCACCCAAGAAAGCCCGCCTTTTTCATAAGAACTCAGACCAAATCGAAATAAAAGTTGTTCCTGATACTTCTTTCGAAACTCTTGAATGTCGGAACGCCACTGATTGATTTGAATTTCATCGCCCTTATAGGCCCAGGTTTCCGCCGTCGCTAAATAACGAGCGTCGCGAAGGGCGTAAGCCCCTAAAACACCCAATTGTTCGACATTGTTCGATGTCACTTCATGCACCCACGCTGGCTTCTCATAAAGAAGTTCTGCAGGTAAAGTTTGAAGATATTGGTAGTAAAGTCGGCCCGTCAAAGTCAGACCGTCTTTTTGCAAAAGACTTGCTGAAGAAATTGAATTCGGTGCACCACTAAAGATCAATAAGAAGATAAATACATTCAACACCACAAGCGTGATCGTTAGTGGGTAGCGTGTATAACTTCTAAAATCTTCGGGAGCTGGGAAAATCATGGAACCTCGTATCTTTCTTTGAAAGTCTCAATGAAAGATTCATCCGAGGCACTGGCAGGAACACGTCCCTTCTTTTTAGGATGCGCATAGGCCATCTCATTAAGGCCCCACACCGAACGGACAAAACGTTTTTCCAATGCTGCTTTTAGCGCTGGCACTTTCTGCAACTCTTCGATTAAAGCAAGACTTGCGACGAAATCTTGTTCGGCGTACTTTTCATCAGATTTTAGAAGCTGAGTAATCCACAGTTTCGGATCCGCATGATCTAGCTCTTCTTTTTCTCCATCTTCCAACATATAACGAGCTGTCGCACAAGTTGGTGAAGAAGAGTCTTCACAGATTTTATCGAAATACTTTTCCTGCTCCGACTCTGATGCCGTTAAATACTTTGCCAGATACGCTAGATCCTGAGACGCGACCGGGTCACTCCACAAAGACACATCCGCTTCTTTGCTTAAACACTCAGGAGAGATTTCATTTAAGAGATAAAGCACCAAAGCCGCATCCATTCGTGAAGACGTCGTCAACTCGGTACTTTTAATTTCTTTACACGAAGCCACACTGCGGTTTTCTTTCGAGGCATACTCCCCGACTTGAAGAGAATGATATGTTTTAAAGAAACCGATCACGATAAATAATAGTAAAAATAAAAAGCTCATGCGCATCCAAGATGCGATGAATTTTGATTCCAGAGGATGAGGGCCGTCATCAGGAACATGTTTCAAAGTCATGACCATGGTGTCGGAAGCTCTTTCATGGAAAGCGCGACGCAATGGATGGCTGACGACTTCTAAAAATGGAATAGCTAGAACCAAGAATCCAGTGCACCACAAAAAAGCGCGGGTCGCACACTGATTTATTGAAAGCCGATTCTGTGCGTGAGGAAAAGACACCACACGCATTTGCATAAAGAGCTGCCCGGGAGTTGCCTGCCAATAATACAAAAACACCGTTTGCAATAAGCATATAAAGAAGATCGCAACGGCAATAACCAACGTCGCTGAAATCATTCCTTCCGCTGAAGAGACATCTAAAAGAAAATACGTTTTTGTCTGACGAACCAATCCCGAAATAATTAAACTGATCACCGGAGAAAAAATCAGAAAGTCCAAGACAAGGGCGATAAAACGATCCGACACCGAAGCAATCGGTGTCGCGGTTTTTTCATTCGAAGATGGAGTAGACTGTGGAGCCGATAGATCGCGAAATACCATATGGATCGTATCGGCTTGGGACAGGAAAGACTAAAGCAATTATTGTGTAAAATTGATCGCCGAAACGCGACCTTGTTCATCTGTCACGAACTGCGCGCGACCAACGATTTCTTTAGATTCAGAGATCAAAGAGTACACTGGACCTTCCGCTGAGTTTTGCGCCAAGCTGACTTGGTCAAAACCAATGCCGAAAGCTTCGGAATACTTCGTTAAGAACTCTGCTTTATCAGAAATAGCCATTGGCTGATCACCGGCTTGAGCATCGATGAACTCAAGGCTTTCGATTTTGCCTTGAGCGAGCTTCATACCGTAACGACCTTCCAAAAATCCAAAGATCAATTCATCACGAAGAGTGGGTGCAACGGCCAAACTGCCGGCCACAGCGTTTTTATCCGACGCTAATTTCTTAGCGAGGTCTTGTTCCCACTTCACATCTTTGGCCAATGCCGCTGATTCAATACTAGCGACACCACGATTGCCATTTGTGGTTAATGTTTCTGGCCCTTGGACCAACCACTGATTCAGGAAAACAGACATAATGAGTACGGAAGCAATGGAAAGAACAAGAACTGCTTTTTGCTCTTGAGCTTTATCCTGCAATCTTTTTCTTACTGACTGAGCTTTTGGAAATTCAATCACGCTTGCATTCCTCATATGTTTCCCCTCGTAAAATGATATTACTCATTAGTGCGAGGACTGTGCCGTCTATAAGTCTATCTTATTCTCGCTCGCTGCAAAAGAGCTGAACAGCCGAACAAAAGATGTTTGACGTATTAAAATGATCATCTCATTTCAAGACGAAAAAATTAACTGCCAAACCGCAAAACTAACTCCAAGGCCAGTTTCAGCAACCTATCGAAGGCTGTTCAAAAAGCTTCAGCCTCAAGGCGGAGGACTTTCCCGCAGCGATGGCGTGCTAGCAGCACGTCGGAGCGAGGACAAAGCCCGACCGACAACGCAGTCGGATGGGCCTTTTTCAACAGCCTTCAATCTAGAGCACGCTTTACCCAGGAGTCTATTCCCGCCTGCATCTCATTCAAGTTGTAATAGAGAACTTTATCTAACTCGACACCCTGCCCTTCGATTTTGTACTTGTTGTGGCTGAGGTACAGAGCTTCCGGGATTGAGATCTCCACTCCCGGTCCTACCTCATTCAGCGGATACCAAACGCCCACAAGCATTTGGCCGCGACTAGGACTTCCTAATAGGGGGGCTTTTTTAAATTCTTTAAGAGCTTGTGCGACCATCTCGGCCACCGACGCCGTTTTTCCATCCACCAGGACTTTGATATCGCCGCGGAAGCAAGTGTCCTGTTTGAAAGTTTTTAGGAGCACTTCTTTGCTGCGGTCTAAAATCTCTAACTGCTTTTCATCGCGCAAGTCATCAGGAAGTTCAGCTGTCACATTGTGCGAATAGCGCGGTCGCACGATACGCCCGACCTCTTCCGGTTGACACAGAATCAACGAAAGAAATCTCAAACCGGCAACGAAGTTTCCACCTGCATTGCCTCTAAGATCGATAACCAGCCGATTGACGTTCTGAAGTTTCTTTTGAAGCTCGGCGATTTTTTCATCGGCGAAAAAATCGGCACGAAATGAAGGGATTTGAATCATCGCCGCTTTGTTTTTTAGATCTTCAAAGCTGACTTCTTCTTTGCGAACGATATGAGCGGCTTTGATTTGAAAAGAAATTTCCTGTTCTTTTCTTTCGATCAGGTACGTGCCCGATTCAGTCGCAGCCTCCCAAGGATTGGGCTGTTCGCGGTTGATGCTTTTAATAACGTCGCCCTTTTTTAAGCCGGCCAAAGCCCCAGGCGAGTTGGGATGAAGTTTGAAAATCACAAGCTCACTGTCGACGAACTCGGCTTCAATTCCTGTTTCTAAGGCTTCTCCTCTCCAGATACTCTTCACTTCAGAAGAGTCATAGACCTCGAGATGAGAAACGTTGAGCAAACCCAACACATTGTTGATATCTTTAATGACTAATTTTTTGGGCGAATAAGGCGTCACCAGGCGACTGCGACGATGGCAGATGCGATTCCATTTTTTGACTTGGTCGTCTTCCAGAAAAATTTTTGAGGAAACTAAATCACAGACCACCGGATATGGGTTCACGAAACTTTTTTGCAAAGTGAAATGATACGCTCCGAAGGCGCAGCTGAGTGCTAGTAGTATGGCAAGAACACGACTCATTCCGAAAGGTCCCCGAAAAAACAAAGACCGAGTGTAAACACCCGGTCTTCGGTTTTCAATTCAAAAGGGTCTTAAGCAGCCACTTTCTTCTTACGAGCTGCTGAAGGATCGATGTGATATTGTTTTACTTTACGATACAAAGTCGCGCGACCAATACCCAAAGCTTTCGCAGCTTCAGTCAAGTTGCCTTTGTATTGTACGATAGCGTTTTCGATAGCATGAGCTTCAAGCTCTTCCATTTTTTGTACGCTAGATGAAGTTGCTGTCGCTGTTGGGAACTGGATTACGTTACCGCCAGCATCAGAATTTACTGGGCTGTTACCTGAAATCAAAGCAGGAACACCAGCTACTAGTTGTTGTCTGAAAAATGCATTATCAAGACCTTCTCTCCATTGTGAAGATGAATAGGCTTGAACTGTCACATCGTGTGTTTCCCAGTACTTCTTTGCGTTCTCAATCGTTTCCTGGTTATCGCTCACCACGATCATTACTGTGCGTGACATTTAAATCCTCCCCTTTTGAAACATTATTCAATGCTAATTGACTCACTTTGTACCTATCGGCGTATCACGCTGAGAATTTAGGGCCAGGTGCGATTTTTTTTTGAGACAGTTTAAGTTGGGGGAAAGACTGGGCTTTCTGCCGGGTTATTTTGGGTCTTGATTTCTATTCGGGGTTTCGGTTGGCTGGGAACGAATATAGGGGTGGCTCCGCGGCGGTCGGCACGCCATCCGGGCTCAATCGTCGCCGCCTTCGGCGGTTCGCGCCGTCGTGGCGCCGACGAAGGCCGACCTTTGCGGGGCCTCCCCTATATTCGTTCCCAGCCTCGTAGTCCGGTTAGTAATCAACTTCTAAATACCGCAAGATATGTCTTAACCTTGGCAGGCTGCTCAAAAATTTATCTTGGTGGGAGTGGGCTTGCGTGTGGAGATTTGTTTTGGGTTTGCTGCTTTTTGTTTTTAGCAGATGCCTTCGGCTGGGATCTTGTTGCTAGTGCGACTCCGGCTTTGCGAAGTCGTTTCTACCATCTTTGTTCGTTCATTCTTCGTTCACCACTTCACTCTACCGGTTGAGAATTGTGCTTGGACTTCAAAAACTTCCAAACTGAAAACACTTGCTGCTTCATTCTACTGCCACGGAGGCAGTAAGCGATTGCGTCACTCTGGGAGAGCGAAAAGCCTCCTGGCTCCCCTGGCTATCGGGCTTCAAGCATAACTTCACTGCCATCGTGGCAGTGAGCAACTACGTCGGCGCTTATCCTTTCGCAAACAAAGTTACTTCCACGGTGGAAGTGAAAGCAGGATCACCCGTTTTACCGCCACCGTGGCGGTAAGCGGTTGCGTTAAGTTTTAAGTTTTAAGTTTACGCTCTAGATTCAAAAATAAAAAAGCCCCGAGGATTCCCCAGGGCTTTTTCTATTTTTAAAATTCCGGAATTAAAGAACTACTCTTCCAACAAGCTTCTTAGCATCCACGCATTCTTTTCGTGAAGTTGCATACGTTGTGTAAGAAGATCCGCGCTCACTTCGTCCCCCGCTTTTTCTACTTTCGGGAAGATCGAGCGAGCTGTTTTTACAACCGCTTCTTGGCCTTCTACCAATTGGCGGATCATTTCTTTTGCTGATGGAACGCCGTCTGGTTCTTCGATGCTTGTTAGTTTTGCAAATTCTTTATAAGTGCCTGGTGCCGGAACGCCTAAAGAGCGGATTCTTTCTGCGATCAAGTCTACGGCCGTAGCTAGTTCTGTGTATTGAGTTTCAAACATCAAATGCAAAGTTTGGAACATTGGGCCTGTCACGTTCCAGTGGAAGTTGTGCGTTTTTAGATAAAGAGTGTAAGAGTCAGCTAGAAGTCTGGAAAGACCGTCTGCGATTTTGATTCTGTCTGCTTCTGGGATTCCGATATCGATGGCTACCGCGCTTGATTGTGATTTCTTTTTAGAAGATTTCATAGGAACTACCTTTCCTTCTTTAAGAGTACCTTCAAACTGTAAACTAAAAGAGAATCATCAGGAAGTTTTGTCGGGTCTGTGTGCTGTGCGATAAAAGAAAAAAGCCAAGGGTGGAGACCCTTGGCTTTGATGGTTACAACAATTTAAGTCGTTTTACTGCAACCCGCGAACGCGGATTATCTACGGCCGGATTTGATTTTCACTTGAAGTTTAGAGATCAAGTGAACAGCCATTTTTTCTTGAACTTTACACATCTTAAGTTCGTCACGGCGATAAGAGCGTTGTGACGGAGTCAAAGTTCCAGTTTCAAGTTCCATTTCATAATCAAGTTTAGAAGAACGGATGCCTTCCAACTCTTTTGTCTGTTGTTTGAAGAGTTTTGTTACGCCTGACAAAGGAGCAACTTCAATCCACTCTTCTTTACCACGATACCAGCTCACCATTCTTAGGAAACGAGCTTTATTTTTTGCCAAAGTGAACTTAGGGAAACCTGTGTCTGGCAATTCTAAGATATTTTCGATTTCATCCAGGTTCGTGTCGTCTTCTTCGCCTTCCATCAACAAGTTGCCAGCCATAGTAGCTAAAGCAGCTTCTGCCTCAAGGTCCTCGTCCATGTCTGCTTCGAAAGCAGAGGTTTTCTTCATCTCTTTTTCGTTATCTAGGTCCAAGTCTAAGTCAGAGTCGATTTCTTCCGCTTGCATGTTAGTGCCAGGATTGATCAAAGCGAGCCTCCCCAAAATGTACTTCAGTTGTAGTGATTAAAGTGGTGCCAGTTATATCGCACATTTCAAAATGACACAACATGTTAATTGCGTGAAAAAAGGTGAATTTACGAAAAGGGCCCCTATGAAACCGAGGCCTTTTTCTATTTTCCTATCGAATTTTCATGCTCAAACTTTGGGCATTTGTCATCGTACAGCGATGATATCTACTCGGTAACTCCCTAACTTTTTCCAGAAGCGCTCGGACTTGGCAGAGATATCAATTCGATAAATAGGTCGCCCATCCAAAGCGATTTCTTTCATCGCGCCGGAACGTAAATTTCCCTGAAGCGTGTACAAACTTCTCTCTACCATGTTGTCAGCGTAAAGAACTTTCACTTCTTTCACATCAATCTCATTGCGTGAGCCGACCAAACGAATACTCACAACTCGCGCTAAATCAAAACGTGGATAAAACTCGGTATCTTTAGAACCAAAGCGTCCCGTATCACCCTCACCTAACGAATAAGGAATAAACTCCTCACGAGGCGGCTCGCTGGGAATAGGGTCGCCGGGACCAGGCTCATAAGGCGCATCGGGAAGCGGCCGAGGAGTGGCTTGAACTTCGTAAGAATCAAATGCCCAAGAAGTCGAAACAGAAATTAAAGTAACAAAAAGAATCATCCAGCGAGTCATGCAGTGAGCCTCCATTTAGGAGTTAGAAGCTATTCGAACTGCATGACTTTGGAAATTTCAGGAACAAGATTTTGTGTGAAATCAATCCCAGCGCAAGTGTTTCACGGATTCACCGGAATCACGCAACTCGCGCAAAGCATCGATACCAATGTTCAGATGCTTGTCGACAAAATTAGCGGTGACTTTTTTATCACTCTCTTCTGTCTTCACGCCATCGGGAATCATCGGGTTATCAGATACCAGCAACAAAGCGCCGCGAGGAATTTCGTTTACGAACCCCGTAACGAAGATCGTCGCTGTTTCCATATCCACAGCCATCGCACGCGTTTTAGCCAGGTAATCTTTGAAGTTTTCGTCGTGCTCCCATACGCGACGGTTCGTCGTGTATACCGTGCCCGTCCAGTAGTCGCATTGATGTTTCGCGATCATTGAAGAAACCGCTTTTTGCAAACGGAAGGATGGCAAAGCCGGGATCTCTTCAGGAAGGTATTCATTACTCGTTCCTTCACCGCGGATGGCCGCGATCGGAAGAATAAAATCACCCAATTGGTTTTTCTTTTTCAAACCACCACATTTTCCAAGGAAAAGAGCCGCTTTAGGATTTATCGCGGTTAAAAGATCCATACACGTTGCAGCAAGAGCGCTTCCCATACCGAAGTTTAAGATAGTGATGTTTTCGGCTGTTGCTGATTGCATCGGGCGGTCAAGACCGCGCACTGGGACATCGAACTTTTCTGCGAACATCTTCACATAATTGCCAAAGTTCGTAAGCAAAATGTACTGACCAAATTCGTTCAAAGGCACGCCCGTGTAGCGAGGCAGCCAGTTATCGACGATTTCTTTTTTTGTTTTCATGCTACTCCTTAAATTTTCATTCACATGCTAAATTGGTTAAGGCTATCATGAGTTTCCACAGAATGAAAGGGGACATAATATGAGTTCTACACAAAATAATATTCTTATGGAGATTGCTCCCCGTCTTGTCTCTGTCGGTGGCCCCACTGTGCACCGCTTGATGCCGTATGCGAAAAAACGCATGATCGGTCCGTTCATTTTTTTCGACTACTTTCCAGCAACGGATTTCCCTGCGGGAGAAGGCATGGAAGTGCGCCCTCATCCACACATCGGTCTTTCTACTTTGAGTTATTTACTTGAAGGTGCCGTTCTTCATCACGACAGTTTAGGACATAAACAACTTCTGACTCCTGGAGATGTCAATTGGATGACAGCGGGAAAAGGCATCTCCCACTCTGAACGCGTCCCCCCCGAACTTCATGGCAAAGCTCATCGCCTGCACCTACTGCAATTCTGGGTGGCTTTGCCCTTAGCGGAAGAAGACCGTGAGCCCTCGTTCAAACATCACGCCGCTTCCGACATTCCACGATTCCAAGTGGGCGATGCGGATGTACGCCTTGTCGCAGGAAGCGCTTTTGGAAAAACGTCGCCTGTCGATGTGTATTCAAAACTTTTCTTCATGGACGTGCACCTGAAAAAAGGCGGCATTTTTGAATTTGATCCAGGCTCTCAGGAACTTGCGTTCTTCATCATTAAAGGAAAGCTATCTTTGGGAGAAAAAGAAATCGGTCCCGATGACTTTGTAATCTTAGAGCATGACTCGTCGTTAAAGATCACAGCAACGGAAGACACTCAAGTTGTGGTGTTGGGTGGAGATTCATTCCTTGAGCCTCGTCACATCTATTGGAACTATGTTTCGTCTTCGAAAGAGAAGATCGAGAAAGCAAAGCAAGCTTGGATGGATGGCAGCTTTCCGCAAGTGCCCGGAGAGCCCGACATCATCCCACTTCCCACGCCCACGCCAACTCCTTTAAGTTAGAAAACAATCCCTTACTGCGGATCCCCGTCATCCGCGGTGACATTTTTTGAAGCCAACTCACTAAAACTTAGACAGCTATTTCTTGTTTAATCGTATTAGAGGCCTTTCATAGGCTCCAAATCATGGCCTGTTCTTCGCATTTCCGCCAAAGTGGATCGGAGGAACGTATGCGAAATAAGTTTCTGTCACAGTTACTCGGAAGTCTTTTAGTAATGACTGCGACGCCAGGTTTGGCGCAGGCCTTTGAAGAAATCAATGACACGCTTTACTTGGAAAACAAGCTCGCCATTCATCTTTACCAAGCTTCTGAGCTTGCAGATGGCAAACGTGCCTTGGTCTCTGCCATTGAGTTACCAGAAGAATCTATTTTGGCGATTGATATACACAATATTAATTCCGCACTAAGTGATGCCACGAGCAGTCCCGAGCGCATCCGCTTTCCTTTCATTCCTCCCGGAAAGACAGAGGTCACTAAAAATAGCGCAGGTTTTGCCTGCGGCTTTCGCATCGTTGACGTGATGGACGAAGATATTCGCTCTGATGAGATCATGGATCGCACGGATCTTTGTCTTTCTCTTTCAGATTTAAGAGTTACTGGGGCCCTTGAAAGTAACGGTGCTGATGCTTTGCGCTCTTTCAATGAGTTCATGCAAGAAGGCCGACTGCACTCGATGAATTCATTATCGAAATATGTCGACCGCATGCGCGCAGAAAGAATTGAGTTTGGTGTCATTGAAAAGGCGGCGGTGCAAACTGTGATCAGCCCGATTAAAAACTGTGGCCGTGGATGCTTAACAGTGACAAGTGAATATGGAATGCGCAACCATCCAGTACTTAAGCGCAAGCGACTACATAAAGGTATTGATTTACGTGCAGCTACCGGCACCTCTGTCGTCAGCGTTCTTGATGGAAAAGTCCTTGCGACTCGCACAGAAAAAAATCGCCGCACAAAAAGAATTTCTGGCTACGGTCACTACGTCATCGTCGTACACCCGGGCAATAAACTTGAAACTTTGTACGCTCACTTATCTGGCTTTAAGAGCAAAGCGGGACAGTCCGTGAAGCAAGGTGATCTTATTGCTCTATCAGGAAACACAGGTATCGGAACAGCTCCGCACTTGCACTTTGAAACGCACATCCAAGGAAAACGTGGCTACGTGCCCGCAAACCCTCGCAGCTACTTAGGCTCAATTCTTTCTTCAGTAGCTTGGATCGTAAACCTTTTTAAAATCGGATAAAATCTTTGCTAGTGGAATCGTTGTGTCAGCGACGATTCCACACTTTATGGTCCTTAAGCTCTTCATCATTTACGCAATGTACGTTTCAATAGGGTCATGGAGGTTTACATGTCCGCTGCCCTATCCACTAGCCAGGCTGATGTCAGGGAATCGCTGCGCTCAGTTTTAGAATCCGTTGTCAAAAAAATCGTGACCACTCCGGAAAATATTAAAGTCACTTATTCCGTCGGAGAACGTACGACAATCTATCAAATTGAAACTGTGCAATCAGAGTATGGAAGACTAGTGGGCTCTCAAGGTCGCATGATCAATGCGTTAAGAACAGTGATCGCAGGCATGGCAGGAACTCACGGCTTTCGCGCTATTTTAAATTTTAAAAACGACGAGAAGTTCCATCAGTTCTAAAAAAAGAGCCCCCGACTGGGGGTGCTTTTGAATGCTTTAAGGTAAGACTAGGCCGAATCGCACCCTTACGGATTAATTACAAATTCTCCCACGCCCAGATACCCCGTGGTACCTAAACGTACAACTCGAAAGCGGTTTCCCGTGACACTTGCATGTGAAAAAGTAATCGCTGCGCCTGCATTTGTGAAGCCTGATAAAGTCGCTAGTGTCACCCAGCCAGCACCATCGTGATACTGATAAGATGCGCCGTTAAGATAATGTACTCCCCAAATCCCTGGCGCCTCTATATCCAACTGCCGAAAAGTTGCCGAACTCGTTGTTTTCGGTTGAGTATAAGTAACTTCAATCCAAGGTTCCGTCCCAGAACTGGTCCCCACTCCGGTTAAAGCACTGGCATCACCCAGGGCCTGGATGCTCGGTGCTGGCGAAGAATACAACGAAGGCGAAGCTGTGAGAGCCATAGCTTCGATCCGTCTCCAATCAGTACCATCACAGAACCTCAAGTTGGGAGAGTTAAACTCAATAGCGCCCGCGGAAGCTGGCGCACAAATCGACACGGGCGTGCTAACAATAATGCGCCAGTCGGTGCCGTCACAAAATCTCATCTGAGGAGAATCAAAATGAATAGTCCCGGCTGCATACCCTGAGCAACTAGCCCCGATCGAGTAATCAATAGTAAACCAGGATGTACCGTTATAATAAGAAAGGTTTTTATTTTCAAATTCAATCTTACCGGCAACACCTGCCCCAAGCGCATAGCCAGCATCCGAATAGATGATCAAAAAAATGGTAGAGAGATAACTAACGAGCTTCATAAACAGCCTTCTCCAAAGCTTCCAAGCGGCTTCTAAGCTCAGCGTTTTCAGCATCCAGCTTGCGAATTTTATTTTCTAATTTCTGCACCTGAGTTTCGACCGTGGCAATACCACGACTTTGCGCTTTCACTTTATTTGAAGTATCAACACAAAGACCGTACAGCTCTTTGGTAGACTCAATTAAAGGCGCAACAATGTTGGAATACTTAACTGCTTTAAATCCGCGCGAGTCCGTGACCACCAGTTCCGGCGCCACTTGTTCGACTTCTTGAGCAATCAATCCCAACTCGGGCGTCAGATCTGAAATCCATCGGAAGTGGACTCCGCGAAGTCTTAGAATCGTATCAAGGCCTCTCAATGTTTCCACACTCGTCTTTAAACGACTGTCCGAAGTTGAAATAAAACTAGTAGCTTTAACATTGCCACTCACTTCAAGTTTTTCCGTTGGCGATGGCACACCCAAACCTACGTTGCCACTAAGAATCACCCGCCCTGTGCCACCCGGTGTGATATTGATATTTGTATTCGACGCTGAAGTTAATGAGAGCGCGCTCGAACTACTCAAAGACGTCACTGCCGTCAAGCTTGTGATATCCCCGTTTGTCCCACTTACCGCGGCACTCAGGGCTGTTCTTGCCAAAGCGGCCGTCGTTGCACCGGTGCCGCCGTTTGCGATTGGCAGGGCCCCTGTCACGGCGCTGGTCGAAGCTAAATTCACAGCTCCAAAATCCAATGTAGTTCCTAGACTATCAACGCGCAAAACTTGATTGGCCGTTCCTTGAATATCAGTGACGTTGGCCGTCGCATTCCCACTGACACCCACGACGGATCGGGCAATACTTTGTCTGAACTTAGCACTTGTCACGACATTGTTGCCAAGGACCGTAGCCACGGATCCTGCGGTTGATACGACATCCCCTGTGAGCGCTGGCATTCTTGATGCTGTTAACGTTCCCGTAACATCACTTGTTGAAAGATCTACGAAGTCCTTAGTTGCCAATCCGCCTAAACCAGAAATTTTTCCGGCACTAATGCCGGTGGCCAGCTTGTCATTGGTAACCGCGCCGTCCTGAATTTTTGCCGTCGTGATAGTGTTATCCGGGATAGGGCGTGCATTTGTTAAACGAGAGTCATCACCCTTTACAAGCTCTGTTATTCCGGCATCGCCTGTCACAGAAACATGATAAAGAGCGGCGCTGCCCGCATTGCTGATATCACTCACCGTCAAAGGCCTAAAGGTGGGAACTCCCGCAGAGGCATTCGGAGCGGCAAGAACATAACTTGCATTTTGACTGACAAGAGAAGCCACGATGGACCCATCTGCAGTCAGTGGACTTCCTGAAACTGAAAAAATATTTGGCAAATTCAATCCCACGCTCGATAAGCTGCCACTACCGCCAGCAACAGCTTCCCAGCTCACATTTGTTCCGTCCGTGCGCAAATAAAGTCCGGCTTTGCCTGTTTGATTCGGTAAGAGACCGTTAAGACCGCCAGCAATTGAATCTGCGACTGTTGCCGTTGTCGCGGTCGCCGCATTTCCGGTGATGTTCGCGCCTAAGTTCACCCCGGTCGCATCAAAGCGTCCCAAAATCGCATCCAGTTTGGTGAAGCGACTAAAGATGCTTTCGATATTATTTTGTGTTACACCTTGAGCGCTGTTGCTCATGATAAAGTCTGCAGGCGATTTACCCTGCAAGCTTTCCGCATTCAAAGCGTAAGCCGTCGTGCCCATATCGAAATCTGCAAATAAATTTTGGCCGTCAATTGTAACGGCTAGACGAAACTTTCTTTTCGTACCGCTCACGGCAGGGTTGAACGAAGTGACTCCGCCATCAACATTTCCGGTGCCATCAAGGCAAACCAAGCCCCCGGGTTGAGATGGCCCACTTGAAATCACATGAGAGTTGTCCATGGTTTCTTTCATCGTGAGCCCGGGATCGTGACCACCAACAAGGCCTCGACCGATCCATAAGTTCAGATAGCCATCGGTAATGGCAATGCCATTAAACTGCTCTTCCCTTAAAATACAATTATTAGCTGTTAAGATTTTTGCATTTACACTTAGACCCGTGCGAGTAAAGACTTCCCCAAAAGAATTCTTAACGATGGCATGGAAAGAGATTGCGTTGTTCACCTGAGCTTCAACTTCAAACGCCATCAATAAGAGTAGGGACAGGAGAAATCTATTCATTCGATACTCCGTCAATTGCAAACTCACTCGCTGGTAATTGTTGACGCTCTGAAATTTCACCAAACGAACCACGAATCACGTAGCCGCTACCCATACTGACGGTCTGACCGTGAACCAATAAAGGAGCGGCTTTTAAGCTACCTACACTTGGAGTGGCTACAGTCTGAAGGTCGGTGATGTTTGCTTGAAGAGTACAAGCCGGCAGCATTTGCAACACCGCCATTATGAGGACTGATTTTTCAATAGAAGACTGTCTTCTATCCTTCATAATTCTCCAAACAATACAGATTCGATATACGAGTCATTTTTTGACTCCTACTTACGCATCGACAATATGCTCAAGAACCCTGAGGAGTTATCAAAGAATCTGTATCAATAGGCTTGATACATAAAGCATTGGTCGAGACATACCGAAGTCGCGCCTTAAGAAGTCATCAAAAAAAGAGCCCCCATCGGGGGCCCTTACGAGGATCCATTAATTCACACGCAAATCGTAGCGGCATTTCCAGTTCCCAACCCAATAGTTAGGAAGACCGGCACCACCGCCGTTGCAATACATATCGAGTCCAATCGTCGTATTACCTACTTGCGAGACGGTTGAAAACTTCGGATACGCATAATCGCGCACGTACGGAAGTGCGACGTGCAAAGGATATCTCATTCCACCCAAAGATGTTTTTCCGCCTTGGTTATCGATCTTGTACAGGTACACGCTCATCGTGCCACCCAATTCAAGATTCGGAACCTTAGCAAAGAAGACAGAAAAGTGCACACCCCCGTCTCGCGCGCTGACCGCAGCGACATATGGATGGTGTGTCAACTTCACATAGTCTTTGTCAGAACAAGTATTCGCGACACAAAGATAGATCTGCTCTTTTTCCGCAATCGATACTCCCGAAACCACAAAGTGCCCATGGAAATTTCCGTCGGCTACTTCGTTATGAAAAGACTTGATATAGTTTGAAAGAGCACTCACCTTCGGAGCAGCCTTCGTCGAGCTGCCATTTGTGCGGGTACTCGTACCAGGAGTCGTAGTGCTCGAATTAGATCCCGTGTTCGTGTTAGATCCCGTATTCGTGTTTGATCCCGAAGTTCCCGTGTTCGGCGTCGATCCTGAATTATCGACGATGTTTCCGTTGTCATCGACAATCACAGGTGGCACCGTGCCCAGACCTGAGGGGTCCAAACCCGACGCCATCGTCATTTCATCGAAGGTCGCTTGTGAACCGCAATTCTGAAACGACACCAGGAGTGTGCCTACTCCTCCCACGATCAGAATTCCTCTAGAAATATTCTTTTTATTAAGACTAACCATCATTCCCCCTTTTTTTACTTCGAACAAAAGCCAACTAACGAAAAATCGCTAATGAATTAGCCCCCCTTCTTATTTTGTTAGCTGTCTTTATTCCGCAATTCCATAAGTCACATTGGGAAAGCCGTTGATACCTTTTACGTATCCCGGTCCCAAATAACCTTGCATGATACGATCAGCAACTCGAGCGGCCGTATCGTCTTGCGAAGGCTCTGTCGGAAGCGCCTCAATCCAAAGGGCCCCACTGTTCATGCTCGTGCTTGTGCAACCGAGGCTGATGTCCTTCCAGACATTGCTATCTTTCTTTTTCATTCGGACTTTTTTGATTTCATAAACGGCGGGATCCAATTGGTATTTATAAATAAAAACACCATCGGAATTCAGCGTCGCGGTCTGCGTACCAAAACTTCCTAACACAGGACTGGTTTCAGTTTCACGGTAAACTCCATCAAACTCGATGACCGCGCCGGGCTCTCCCGTCACCAGCCAGTGGCCATCGATATTGGGACTTGTGAAGCGAGGAACTTCAAATGTCATAATCGGTCCTGAGATCTGCCTCAGCCCCTGCCCACATTCATTTTTAAAATAAGTTTTAGTTCCGGTGTTAAAGATCGCGGAGTATCTGCGATCAATGGTGTTCTCCATCACATTCATCAGCGACGACACAGAATTAAATTCCGGACTGATCCAGTGGCCCGCCAAATAATTGACCTTCAATTCGGTGGGAATTCCCGCTTTTTCTAAAGCCTTGGCGTATTTTAATTGCGACACATAAGGAATGAAAACATCGTGAGAGCTGATCTCTAAGTGCACGCGGGTACCCGCAGCTTTTAAAGCATTCAAAAATCGCGAGCTATTTAAATTTAAATTATTGCGAACGTAGTTGGCGTCAGAGTTTCCTGTGACCACATGCAAATACGCTTGAGAACGATTCATGCCCGTTAAACCGTTGTTTGCCACTGGATAAGAAAAATTCTTTTTCCATATATCCATAAGACCCAAAGAGTACTCAGTCATCCCTAATGTCATCGCCACGGTTGAGCCCATCAGCTCGGTGTATTCAACAATGTCTGTGACCGGAACACCCGCCAATGTGGCAACCACACGATAAGGATTTTTTTCTGGATTTGAAGCCACGGCTAAAGCCGCCGCTCCACCTCGAGAACCACCCACCGTGACAATGCGCTGAGCGTCCGCCCCAAAGTTTTCTGCCAAATCTTGAACGATTTTATTAAAGTCATCTCGAGATTTCGGATTCATGGTGATCGAAGCGCGACCACCACCGCCGTTCCATTGAATGACGATGAAAGGCTTTTTCTTTTCTTTCCAAAGCTTCATCTGTGCCGCGACAAGAGGACCCGTATCTCCACGAATAGAACTGCTGATGTCGTAAGAGCCTCCAGCTAAGACGGGATAAGTTCCTTTTGCTGCATAGCTTTTCCACTCAGGAGGAAGAAACACGTTTACTAAGGATGTTCCTTTTCTTAAAGCATAAAGCAGCTGCACAGATTGTTTATTCGACTTCAAGCTTTTTTTTGCGACAACCCAATCTGAATACGAACCCGGCTTCACCAGATCAATGGGGAAACCATTGTTACGACAAAGCTCTGCGGCCCAGTTGTTAAAGTCATTGTCGTCCATGCGGAATAAGTCAAAAGAAGTTCCCACATAAGCATTGACCGTAGGTAAAAAACCGTAATTGTAAATGCGGCGAGTTTTCAACGGATCACTTTCATTGATTTGCAAAGTGTCCGAAGCTCCTTCCACAATATCAAGCACCGTGTTCGACCAATGCGTAGGCAGTGGAAAATTTCGCACAGCTTGATTGCATGAAGCCGAGGTCGATGCGGATTGCAGCGAGTCTTCTAACGACGCTGTTGTCGTAAATCCAGAGTTTGAACAATTCGTATAGAATATAGAGGTCCCGACACCTACGAGCAACGTCAGTGACAATAGCTTGCGCCTTTTGGCAAAACTTCCTTCGGCCATCTTCCCCCCAATGGTCAGCGGATTCTTTTACTTACGGAGTCGAGCAATGTGCATCGGCCCCTTTGGCTCCAGGGACACCTTGAGGACCCGCCATCCCGGCGACTCCTGTGGCTCCCTTAGCCCCTTGAAAAGCAACATATGGTACACATCCTGTCGTGTCCGCTACGTACCCATTGAAGGACTGTCCTTCACCAATAAAAAATGACGATTTTCTTGCACACTCCAAAACCGGAGATTCTGAAGCAGAAATTTTAATACGACTTACTTCTTCAACGCCGTAATTACGAGCGTTGAATGGAAATTTTTTTTCCTTACTCGAAGGACTATACACGAACGAAAGGCTGATGAAGTTTTCAATTTGCGAGCAGTCACCGGTTGCACAAGCTGCTCTCCATTTCAAGGAAGCTTTTACCGGGCAATTATCATTGCCTGAAGCCGAGTAAGTATTGCAGGGTAGGCCATCGATACGGAAGCCACCTGTGGTTTTCGTTCCATCGTAAAACACCTGGCCGCTAGCATCGTAGAGAATGATATCGGCCGTTTCCGTCTGATTAGGGCCGCAATATTTTTGGTGCGGTGAAAGACATCGCATCACTGCATTTCGTGTCAAAGTTTCCTGCCACGCCGAATCCGAAGCGATGGCCGAAAGCAAGGAACGACGGATCTCAGTCACTTGAGTTTTGAGCATGAATTCCGATTGATCCTTACTTTGCTTTGAAAGAACCGAAGCCACCGAGAGCGCCGTCATGGAAACCAAACCGGCTGCCATCAAGACATTCACAATGCCGAACCCTTTTGAATTTAATAACAGCTTCATAACTCTTCCTCGGGTCTAATCACATCTTGCTTGCACATTGACCCATTGCCCTTTGTCGTTACAGTAAGCACTTAAATGACCACTGGCATTTTTATTGTACTGCTTAGCGGTCACCGTTTTGTTGGGAGCACTCTCGTTAAACGACCACACACAGTGTTTATTTGCGTCGCCACTCGCAGATGGAAGGGATTCTTGTCCCGCCGGGCATGTTATACCCGCTTTTTTCGGATCGTCAGGACACTTGAATGAAAGAGTCCAGTGTCCTGAATCTTGAGGACATACCGCCGAACCCGAACCACCGTTAGTACCAGAAACTTTGTGCACATCTCCAGAGGATCCCATCGGCCAATCAAAGCGACATGTGTTCTTTCCATTCGGAGATTTCACATCCTGACTTCCCTGAACACAGGTCATCGCGTTCGCATTAGGGCAAAGAGCGCGATAGTTCCAAGTTCCATCTGTGCGACAATCTGCCCAGTAATCGACAGTTGGACCGGAACCAAAAGTGGAGCCGACCAACTTCACTGTCGTACTTTCACCGTAAGCCGCAGAGGAATAGCTGAAAACACACTTGTTCTTTTTGTCAGGCGAATGAAGAGTCAGTGTCCCGCCAGCACAAGATCCTCCCGTTGCAGGCGGACTTCCAGAATAGTAAGCCACGCCATCTTTACCTTTGATCCCTGCGGGTCCTCGAGGGCCTTGAGGTCCCTGACTTCCTCGAGCTCCTTGAAAGGCAAGACTGGAAATACAACCGTGCTGATCCGCCGTGTAGGTACCGCCTGTTGCGCTTGCGATGCTGCGACCATAACCCACGAAAGACATTCCTTTGACTGCACAAACTGAAAATGGAGAGCTGTTCATCGCATGACTGCTACGGCTTAGAGCATGAATGTCATAAAGAGCTGTATTGATAGAACGTGTTCCGGCATAAGAAAATTTTATGGAGACTTCTTCAACGGGATAAAGACAGCTTTGCGTGTTGCTGCATTTTACCACCCAATTGATTTCCGCTTTGAAGTTGCAGCCGTTACTTCCATATGTACTGCAAGGTTGACCATTGGAGTAAAATCCCCAATCGGGATTATTTAAATGAGTTAATTGCTTACCCTCTGAATTAAAAAGAGACACTTTCGATTTATGTCCAGAAGCGCAGCTCGAAGGCACCGTCCGAGAACACGCCATCGAACTATTGCGGGTCTTAGTCACCGACCAAGCCGCCTCGTTCATAATCACATTCATCAGGGAGCTAGAAATATTCGTTAAGGAAACCTTATCATTAGCAACCGCATGGGAATCGGTGACATTCACCATAAGGGTTGCCGCCGACGCCGCAACGACACCGATCATGCTGATCCCTACGAGGGCCTCAACAAGGCTCATTCCCTTTTGGTCTAAAAGACGAGTGATTCTAAACATACCTGTCTATTCGGCCCGTAAAGAGACCTCTTAAGACGTTTTTTCTGGGGTTGAATTTACGAGGGGTCCCTGGAGTAGATAGTGTGTCACTGGCACTGAAACACTGAATCTGCCGGGCCGCGCGAAGATCTTTACAGGTTCTCGGAACAAAAGTTTTTATGTAAATACTTTTTTGTTTTTAAAAGCGACGCACTTCTGAATAAGAGCACTAAAAAAAGTATTTAAGCTATTGAAATCAGGTATTAGCAAATGAGCGCACAAAAAAAGCGTACACTTGTGACACTGCAAACTTGCAAATATTTGAAAGGCAAGGCTAATCTCCGCGACGAAGGAGATACGAGTGAGAAAACAGTTCCCGCAGTTCCTCAAAAAACTTTTAAAGGAGCGCCAAAGCCGCAACGAGCGCTATTCTAAAAGGGCTTTTGCGAAGCACTGTGGCGTTTCTATCGGGCAACTGAACGACTATCTTTCCGGTCGAAGAATGTGCACCGAAAAAACGGCTAAAAAAATCCTGGCAAACTTAAATCTTCCTGACAAACAAGCCGAAGCCTTCCAGTCTCCGGAAAGCTGGGAAGCATCTAAAGCTCACCGTCTTTCCTCCGAACGCTTTGAGATCATATCCGACCCCATACACTTTGCTTTTCTGGCCCTGACCACAGCAACCGACTTCGTGCTGAAACCGGACTGGATTGCGGAAAAACTAAAAATCTCTAAAGATAAGGTCGATAAAATCCTGCACAACCTGAAATCCGTCGGACTGATCGAAGTTGTTGATAAAAAAGTCGTCATACATCATGAACACGTTATAACAACTTTGGATGTTCCTTCCGAAGCCCTGCGTGCTTCCCACAAAAAATCATTGAGCCGAATTATTTCTCAATTGGACACCGTGCCCGTGGAAAAACGCGATGTATGCTCGGTAAGTGTTTGTATTGATCCTAAGAAGTTACCTTTGGTGAAAAAACGAGTTTTGAAATTTGTAGAGAAAACCGCGCGTTTTCTTGAAGCCGGAGAAAAGAAAGAAGTCTATGAAATCAATGTTCAAGTCTTTCCTTGGTCGTAGCATTCCGACTCTGTTCTTCATTTTGCTGTGGGTCCCCCAGTCGGCGCAAGCGATCTTCATTCGCGGTAACGGAGGCTTTGCCGTTCAGACTCAAGGCCTTTGGTTCGCTCAAGACGTGTTTGAACAGCAATCTAAAATAGAGGTTCTACCACGTTATTCCAAAGCCGAACTTCTTCACGCGAAAATCACCGAGTATATTTTTAGACTTCGTTACCCTGTTGTGGCGATGGACATTTACACATCTATTCAATTCGGAGACTGCACGGCTTCGGATTTCACACAGGCAGAAACGTCTTATACTTTTCATGAAACGATGCGCGTTTTACGTGAGGCCCAAGCGCAGAATAAAATCACGGATTTTAAACTGGCGGCTATCAACTTCTTTGATCCTGCTCGCAACAGTTACCGAATCTGCACAACACCAGCTTTTTACCCACTTAGTATCGAACAGCGAGCTGTGCTGATTTTTCATGAAATCGCATACATCTATCTGGAACTCGAAAAACAAAACCCTCCAACCGCTGAAGACGTTCGACGTTTAGTGGCGCAAATTCTTTTTAAATAGGTTTTTTACATGGACTTGAAGACACAGGAACTCTCTACGAACGATCTACCTAATTCCATGCGCGAGGCCTTACAAAAAGAACTGCAGCGTCGCTGTCAGGTGAACCCGCGCTATTCATTAAGAGCTTTCGCACGGGCTTTAGAAATCAACCCTTCCCATCTTTCAAAAATCTTGAATGGTCAGATCGGGATCAGTGAAGATAAATTCGAACACTTTATCACTGTCTTGAAATTGCCTAATACCATCGTTCAGCATCTTAAGCGTCGCGACTTCTTCTTGCGCGAAATTGAAAAGCAAGGCCAATGGATGGAGCGCGTAGAGAAGCAGGTTGAATTTTTAAGTTTATCGCTGGATCAATTCCGTGTGATGGCCGACTGGTATCACTATGCCATTTTAGAACTCACACGTCTGGCCGATTTTCAATCGGATGTCGCTTGGATCCAAACACGTTTAGGACTCAGTGCCAACGAGACACAAGAAGCCGTGGATCGTCTTTTTAGATTAGACATGCTTGTAAAAGCCGACGACGGCAAATGGAAAGATAACAGTGACCATGTTTCTAACGGGACTCCCAATGGCACTGCCGATGCTCGCCGTGATCTACAAAAACAGATCTTGAATCTGGCGTTAGATGCTCTTGATGACATTCCCGTTGAAGAACGTCTTCAGTCTTCAATGACGATGGCGGTAAGTAAAAATCAAATCGAAAAAGCTAAGCAAGGTATCGTCACCTTTCAAAGAGCTTTTGCCACTCTTCTTCAAGAAGAGTCAGAAAAAAAGGATTCCGTTTATAAACTTTCTATTTCGTTTTTTCCGGTAACTAAGAAGGTAGATGTTCTATGATTCAAAAGATTTGTATCACGTTGCTCTTCGCAATCTCTTGCCAGGCTTTCGCTACGCATGGTGGATCTCACTCGATTCGCCTGAACTTTGCTGACGCAGCTCGAAGTTCTGAAGAAACTCCGCAATGGAAGGAAGGCTTCGGTGGAGATTTCAATGAAATCGACGTGATCAATCTGATCGCCGCTACTCGCAGCACGCTTATCGGATTTTCAGATGAAATTTCCCGCGATCTTTTGGGCTTAAAAAAACTGGCTGAAATTAAAAAAGGGATGCAGGAGTTTGATCTCGTGATCGATTTCAGCGCCCAACCGCTTTACCTTGATGGCGTCGAGAAAACCGCTATTAGCTATCCTAACGAAACACCCAAAAGGCTAATGATCTCTCTTGCGAAATGGGAACGATTGAATCAGCCTATGAAGGAGCAATTGATCCTTCATGAGTATCTTTTGCTTTTAGGCGTGCAAGATCAGGATTACTACTACTCCCAAAGAATTTGGTTTTTCTTAACGAAATATCCAGACCTTCTTCATCGACGCACGTTTGACGACTATATCATGAAGAAGATCACAACTTGTGATGCCGCTTTTTTTGAAGAGCTGGACAATTGGAAGTTTGACTGGATTTCAATCCTACTTCAGCGTTGGCCAAATATCGCCAGCGAACCACACTGCTCCTACTTGAAAGATCGCTTCTATGTAGCCAAGCAGCTTTATCGCCCCGTAATTTTTGTGAACTCTTCAGATAGTCCGTTGGCCTTTGCTATCGGCAAACGCATTCATGCTTTAGCGACATTAAGAACCGATTTAGATAGCAGATACTACTTGGACAAGATCGAGTCTCTTCTGCTGTATTCGGCGGCGACGGAAAACTTTCCGGTCTTCATCTATCAGGATTCGCTTCCGATCTACATGACCGCGCTTGAGTATGCGATTTTTTCCTATATTGATTCTTACAAAACATCTTCAGGTGAAACCGTGCACATCTTTGATGATATGGTCGTCGATCTTTTGATCAGTTCTATTACGAAAGACGAACTAAGAACTTTCCGCACGAAGCAGACCAAGCAAACCCTATTGGACTTCGCCATCTTGAGCCGAAACGCTTACGCCGTCGAAGCCATCAAGAAACGCTTGGACCTTCCCTAGTTTGTTTCAACTATGCCGTAAGTAAGATTTGGATTTCCGTTGGTGCCAGAAACTCCACCGGCTCCTAAATAAGTTCTGGTTAAAGCGTCAGCAATTTCACCGGCTGTGGTGTCAGGATGAGGATCTACATCGCGGACTTCGACAGTCAGAGTGCCTCGTTCTAAGCTTGTAGTCCCTTGCTTTAAATCCAAACTTTGCCATTTCGATTGGCCCGGTTTTAAGATGCGCACAGACTGCACTCTATAAAAACCAGCTTCCAGCTCCAACTTTGTTATTAAAAGTCCCTCTGAGTTTAGAGTGGCTTTTTGAAGACCGAATGGAGATGTGGGCCCTTGCGCCGTTGTTGAAAATACACCGTCGTACTCTATCTGAGTGCCCGGCAAACCCGTCATGATAAGATGGCCTTCAACACTTGGTGTGACGATTCTTGGGACTTCCATCGTGAAGGCTTGCCCTGAAGTGACGACCATCTTCTTTTGAAGATAATCATTACGCCGATAAGTCGTTCTTCCGGTTTGAATCAACGAAACTGTGCTTCGAGTGGCGACAAGTTTCATGACTCTTGATAAGTTTGCGGGATCCATTCCAGTATCAACAGCGCCGTGACCGGAAAGGTAGTTCACACTTAACTCCATCGGAATTCCCGCATTTCGCAAAATACGTGCATAACGATATTGATCCGCCCACCCCACAATGAAATCATGTGAGCCAATGACCAAATACACTTGCGTTCCGGAACTCTTCAAAGCATTCACAAAGCGTGGACTCGTTAAACTTAAATTCGCATCCATCGTCGCGCGATCTTTCGACCCCACTAGGATGTGTGTGTGAGCTTCATTGCGCGTGTAACCTGTCATCTTGTTTCCAAGATTTGGATAGCGGAAGTCTTTTTTCCAAGTATCTAAAAGCCCGATCGTCCATTCGGCCGCTTGCATAAGAAAGGGAACCGTTGCGCCCGTCAGCTCTGCCAAAAAGCCAAAGTCCGCGGGGGGAACTGAGACAAACGCTCCCACGACTTTATAAGGGTACCTTTCTGGATTCGAGGCCATGGCCATCGCCGTAGCGCCACCACGCGAAGTTCCGGTCGCAATTATGCGATAAGGATCTGCGCCAAAGTGATCTGCTAAATTTTGAACGATGTCGTTAAACTGAGCTCGCGCCTTAGTGTTCACCGTTCGAGAGTTTAATCCTCCACCGCCGTTCCAAAGAACTCCGATGACAGGAACTTTGGATTCGGCCCACGTCCTGGAAACGACTTCAGGGATTTCAGACGTGAAGGACTGCTTCAGGTCGTAGGAGCCCGTAACAACAAGTGGATAGGTTCCTCGCTTTGCACTGCTTTTCCAATTAGGTGGTAAGAAGACATTCAGCAACGCTCCACTTATGCGTAAAGCATAAATCATCTGCACCGAACCTCGACCCTCGACGATTTTCTTTTTTGCGATACTCCAGTTTGAAAAGGAACTAGGACGGCGCACTTCCAAAGCGACGCCCGTCTTTTGGCAAAGATTGTTACTGAATGACCTAAAATCAGCGTCTTGATAGCGATAAGGGTCGTAGTCCGTACCGATATAGTGATCATAGTCTGGGATGAAACCATAATTGTACATACGACGAGTGCCGACCTTGTTAGGTTCACTTGTTTGCAATGTATCCGCAGCACCTTCGACGACGTCTCCTTTTTCATTCGACCAGTGGGTTGATAAAGGGAACTCGAACTGTGTTTGCGAGCAAGGAATCATTTTTACCGACTCCGCTGCTGGATCTTCGGGAATCACTTCCCCTTCGCTAGCTTGAGCTTTTGATGAAGGCTCGATGATGGCGAAACTGTCGCGCGCGCAGTTTGTGAATAAAAAAGAAAGGCCTGCAATTGCAACCCCAAACATCGCAAAATAGCGGTATCGACGCGCTGACATGAATGACATAGTTTCCCCTTAAGAAAAGTCTAACAGCTTTTCGACGCTGTAAAATCTTTTCGCCGTCGCGATCCAATCAGAGTGTTTCAGCTTCGGTGACACGAGTGTTTAGGGAGTATGGAAAAAGTGGAGATCCAGTCTCTCATTGAAACAAGTTGGAGTCCTAAGTAAACGTTTTCAGTCCATTAACCAGCGACTGGACTTAACTTTTGCACTTCCTTTGCTAGAATAAAACATATGATTTCAATGCTTCTGTTCTTGAGCTTAGCAATGGCCCATTCGTATTGCACACCGGACAATGAGTCCACTCAATCTCTTCAGCAAATCCGAGAAGGTCTGTCTCTATCTCAAAAAGACTTCTGCGCCGATCTGCAAAGAATTTCTAAAAAACAAAAGCCTGTCCATCAGCCCCTCTGCAAAGCCCTTTGGGATGATGGAAAATCCTGGTGGAAAAAAATTGCGGAAGAAAAACCGGCCGAGCTGGACAAGTCTTCTGAAAAGTATCAAAACCCTTCGCGCAACGAGATGCTAAAAAATGGATTTTCTGTCGCCACCGCACAAGACTTGCAAAAGACGGAACGAAAATTCAACGAAGTAAAAAATCGCACGGCTTCTCAATGTTGCGGAAGCGATAAGAACTGTCTTGACGCCTTTAAAGCCACGACTCTTCAATTCTGCAGCGATCCTGTCGCAGAGAAAGACCATAATGTTCCCGATCCGTGTGCAGGCACCGCGGAAGCCTATTTCAGTGTGGATGAAGATAACTATACGAAAAGCTATTATGCCGGAGTCTTTGCAAACACACCTGCATCTGAAAAGACAGAATTTCTAAAACAAGTTCGTACCACTTATTCCGATTTCAATCCTGGAAAAATATATTCAGGTTATATCAGCCTCGGGAAATACAAACGCGGCGAAACTCAAGAATTAGACTACACAATCCGCCACGAACTGGGACACGCCTGCAACTATGTTCGCTTGCAAATTGGCGAAAGAAGTGGAACGAATCTTTCCACGGCGAACGGAGCCTACGAAGGCTTCTGTGGTCACGACCCGGCTGAACACTATAATTACACGGTGATTGATAACTTGTTGGCTGGAAAAGATGCGTCGGCATTAAAACAATGCATGCGTAATAAAGTGGAAAAAGAAACTTTTGATGCCAATGATTATGCCTTCATTAAAGACAGCTGCTTTGGCTCTAAAACCGAGGAAGCTCTGGCCGATGTTTTTTCCGCGCTGACTGTCAAAGAAAGTGAGATGCCCAACTTAACAATGCAACTGTGCTTTAACTCCCCTTCCGCTATTCATTCGGCGGGCCACTCGACATTGGATTGTGTACTCATCCATACGCCAGGATATGCGGCAAAGCTTTCGAGGGGACTTTCATGCACACAGTAATAGCTGCGTTATTCTCTTCATTGCTTTCATTTGCCCAATCTCCTTTTCAGATTGAAGTCCGCAAGATCGAACCCAGTAAAAAAGCAGAACCTTATCTGGAATTTTCTTTTGATGGAAAGGAATGCCATCTTAAGAAAGCAGGACTCCCCAAAAAAATTTCGCCGTCAGATTGCAAAAAAACAACTCAAAATCTTTTGAAATATTTAAAAGAACCTAAAAGCATCGGCGACTACCTGCATCCGCACCGTCGCTATTATCAAGTGAAAGTTGAAGGGGCTGAAGGAACATGGAGTCGCATTATACTTCGTGAAAAGACCCGCGTGTGCACTGCGAGCGGCCATTGCACCGAGCCCATTAAGACCACCCCTACGTTGATTGCTGAAGAACTTCTAAAGATATAGCGATCTATTTATAAAGAATCAGGTTCATTCCAGGCTCTTTACTTTGCGAATGCAAAACCTTTTTAAATCCAAGTTCTGAATAAATGGCTTCGCGCAAGAGCATCCCTTCACGAGCACTGAAAAGGGGCCTGATTTTCCACTTATTCAAAAGCCAATCTTGAATAGCCCGCGTGATGTCTTTTTCCAGTTCTCGCTCCCCTTCCACAACCCAGAAGTCAATGCGGGCGTCGTGGGTTTGGATAAGCTTTTCTTGTTCCGAATCTAAGACGTAGTTTTCTAAGACCGAGCTGAGCGGGTTTACGTACAAACTTCCGTAACAGGTCTTCTGATCCAGGGAATAAATCATGTAACCGTAAGCAGAGTGATCGATATTGTCCTGAAGGTGACTTGCCAAATCCTCTTTGTTTTGAAGCGCAGTGAATTCATCTTCGGGCCAAGTGGACTGACTCCACACTCTTAGAATATTTTTGCTTTTCATAACCGCTTCATAGTCGGACTGATAAAAATCCGTGTTCGTTGGAAATAGCAAAAATTCTTTTGTTTGAAGATTTTGAGGGTTCTTAAATGACGGCGTGAAGATCGAATTCATCCTTGAAAGTTAAACAAGAAAACCTGTTTTACCAAATGCTATTTCTTTGGGAGCCAAAATTCTTTGCTTTACCGTCTTAAAAGCCCGTGCTACGACTTCCTTGAGGGGATTTATTTATGAAATATTTAATTTTTACCGCTGCACTTTTCTGCGGTCTTTTCTCTTACGCTCAGACTGTAACCGGTATTAAAAACAGCCAGGCCATGGTGACTCTGGAAGGCAACGAAGGTTTGCAAAAAGGAACCTCCGTCCAATTTCTCAATCATGAACTGGAAATAGTGGGTCACGGCGAAGTTATCAAAATTTCAAATGGCGGAAAAAAAGCGCTTATCAAGATCCAAGCTGGAAAAGTTCAACCTGGAATGACTTTGGAAAAAGTGCCAGCGCCAAGTCAGGCAAACACAGATGCAACAACTTCGGCTCCGGCTCCAAGTATTTCCTATGCGGCTTTAAGTGATAAAGACAAAGACATTTTAGCACGCGGTGAAATCTCAAGAACTCGCTATGTCGTTGGCGGTATTTTAGGTACTTATCCTTTAGGATTGGGAATCGGTCACGCCGTGCAAGGTCGCTACACCGAAAAAGGATGGATCTTCACTGTTGGAGAGTTAGCCTCTATCGCAGCCCTGGCAGCGGGACTAGGAAACTGCACATGGTCTTCCTATGACAACGACAACTGTGAAAACAGCGGCGGACTGATTTTCTTGGGCGTTTTTGGCTATGTGGGTTTCCGTATCTGGGAAATCATCGACGTCTGGGCCGCACCTCCAGAACACAATCGTCGCTATCAACAGCTTCAATCCATGTATCCCGGTTCAGAGATCACTTTCCAACCTGGCTTCATCCCCATGGCTGGCGGTGGTGGTTTAGGCTTTCAAATGACGTTCTAGCTCATCCGCCACAAAGTCCTGTGGGCGTCAGCTCCAAGGAAACAGAAGCTTCAGAAGCGACCTTACTCTGGAATGCCGCCTTCTAATTTCTGCAAAGAAATTTTTGGTTTTCCTGTGACTTCATCCACAGGAACTCGGGAGTTCAGGTTTCCCCAAAACAAACCTGTGCCCTGATCATCGATACTTAGCTCCCAAGCAGGAAGCTCCCATGACACAGCTACAGGCTGTAGTGTGACTGCATCCGCCACGACGATTTCACCGACATCTGTAGAAAAGTAATATATTTTTCCATCCTTAATAAACCACGACGATTGTTGATCAAAGTCAGCTGGTGGTTGCCATGAGCCCCAAGAATTAGAAGCATCGACCGTGGCGACCCCTTGTCCGTAATCGTCGTTGAGCATGTAGCCATACTGGATATACAGCTTGTCGCCAAGAGTCTGCACACGGACGCCCGCTGCAAAATCATAACCGGCAGTACTTAACGGATTCCAAGGCAAGATGTTACCCGTTGCCATATCAAAAGCAGCCAATCCAGTGCGGGCCTCACCATTGGCCGAAGTAAATTCTCCACCCATATAAAGGACGCCCTGATAAGCTTTCATAAACATCGCGGAACCGTCTAGCGAAGGCTGCCAAGTAGTTAAACTGCCCGCTTTAAAAGAAGCTAAGCCAGTTCGTGCGTTTCCATCAATATTACCGAATCCACCAGAAAGAAAGACGACGTCACCAACAACCTCCATGGTTTTAATGGGCCCATCAGTCGCGTGAACTTGATATGTACTAGAGTTTAAGTCCGCCACGATAAGTTTTCCAATAGGATTCCAGTTTTCGTCAGGTCCCTCGCCAGCAATGTAGAGAAGGTCTCCGACCTTGCGCACGACTGCTACGGATTGAAGTTCTTGAGTCATATTTGGAGAAGGAATCCAATCTAAAATTTCTGCCTCATTCAGATTCACAAGAACTGCACCATAGCGTGCGGGTCCACCAAGATCAGCGGCGCCAACAAAGATTTCATCATCACTGAGCGCCAAGCCTTTGATAGGCGTTGAGTAGGAGCGCACAAGTGTCGAGATCGAAGACTCTGAAAGATCAGTGCGAAGACGAATCAAATCTAAACCATCGGCCACATAGACTTGACCGTTGCGCACGACCAATGCGTCAGGTCGGTCCCCATCAAATCCTTGTCCTGTTACCATGAGTGATCCGCCGGATTTTAGATCGTAAGCGGCCACATTTGGATTTTGAACGTCATTGAAACGACCCACGATATAAAGCACACCCTCGTTAATCTGGAAATCAAAGACGTCATTGATATCCGTAATCGTTGGTTGCCATGGCAGGACATTGCCACTCTGATCAATCGCTGCGAAATACTCGCGAGTCTGAAGATTGATCCCCACGGGCTGAGTGAAAAAACCATGAATGTAGACAGTGTTATTAAATTCTTGAACGAATTTAACTTTATCAAAGGTACCCGCAGTCGTGATGGGTGCCCAAGATTTTAAACTGAGGTTCGCGATATTCAGGGCCGCTAAACCATTTCTTCGCTGTCCCAAGATGTAATCAAAATCACCACTCAAATAAAGGGTTTGACCATCTTGGGAGACTGTCATTCCCAGAACATCGCCTCCCTGAACTTGGGCGTCGAAGATTTCAGCGTCCCCGGTTTCCGCATCGAGCACGGCAAAATCACTGATCACAGGTGCGCCGATACTTTGAAAGGTACCACCGACAAAAAGGCCTCCAGCCCCTAGGGCCACCGTCGACACTCCATCTCCACCAGCCGCATTGACATTAAAGTCTTTCACGGCTCCAGCGCCGGTCGTTGAAACGGCCGCGACTCCCGAGGCGTGTTTGCCACCGATAATACTGAAATCGCCATTTACATAAAGAGTTCCGGCTCCGTCGTACACCATGCCTCTGATAGTGTTAAAATCTGCCGTCTGAGTTGGATTGGGGTTCCAAGTATCTAAAGTTAAATCGCTGGTATGGTACCGGGCCAAACCATGATAAGGCGTTCCGCCGATATTGGTAAACCAACCACCAATATAAAGATATCCGTCAGCATACAACACGCTGCTAATTTCTGAAGTTGGCGTCGCTGTGGGATTCGCAAGCATATTTCCATTTTCATCAAAGATCGCAAGAGTCGAGCGATTCACACCATTTACTTTGAAGAACCCACCCACGGCATAAAGTTTAGATCCGTCGTAAGCTAAGCCCGTGAAACCCGAAATTGAGGACGCTGACTTTTGCCATAACAAGGCACCCGATGTTTTATCCAATGCAAACAAGCTGGGAAGGGCACTGTTATAGGAGTTGATGCGCGAAACAAAAACTTTTGTTGAAGTCACAACAATGTCAGTCACCGCCGTATAAGCTGGAGTGATAGAAGGAGTCCATGAAGAAACAATAGCGCCAGTATCGCCTCGTAACGCGACAACAGGAGTCGATGCAAGAGTGGGTGAATTTAAATTCGAACCACCCACGTAAAGTGTATTTGTAGATGAGTCGAACTCTAAGACTTTAACATTTCCAAAAATTTGAGCATTAAAAGAGGTGTCCAACTCCCCATTTGCGTGCAAATGAATGACTTCACCGACATACGCTCCTTTATATTCAGAATTACTTAAGCCGACGTAAAGCCCCCCCTGGCCATCACTGACCGAAGCTTCAACCCCGTCTGTAAAACGAATGTCTGAGGCTGACCACTTAGCAAGGCCCGTCGTTGTGTCTACGACGGCTCCATTGGGATTGCTGATACTGGTGAAGCGACCGCTTACAAAGACTTTGCCGGCTCCTACAGCCATAAAAACTTCATCTGTCGCACTCACACCATGCGGAAGATTTCCAAAGGCCACAAAATCTTTATTCAAAGATTCATCCGAGTTGATACGAGCCAAACCGGCGCGTCCCACTCCCCCAACTTCGGTGAAGCTACCAGATATATAGAAACCACCGTCTTTATCTGAGACAGTTCTAGTGAGTTCCCCTCCAGATACGTTCACGAGTGCCTTGGACTCGTTCAGATTGCTTCCATAAATTCCAAATCCACAATTTCCAATCTGAGTAAAATGACCATAAAGAAAGCTCCAACCATCCCCCACATCAACAGGACTAGCATAATCACCATTCACGCAATAGGTAGGTGCGGACGCTTTTTCGATATTGTTATTAGAAGGAAGAGAAGAGTGAGATCCGCCGCCCATCAACTGAGCATCCAGACTGCAACCAACTAGAGATAATCCGACAACGAACCAGACAAGGTATTTCATACATGTAATGTATCGGTTCAGGGACGTAACAACTGAACATCTCTAAGAAAAAGATCATCGAAAAAACACAATTCTTCCCGGAAATTCTCAACTTCCTACGAAAACAAAAACGCCAATCACATTCTCGTTCCTCTCTCAGGACGTATGTTCTAGTTGTTTTGTTCGATAAGAATATCAAAGTGCAAAGGCTCTTCCTTGGTCCCCAAAGATTCATAAAGTCGAATCGCTGGAGTGTCTGGCTTATCTGCTTGAACTAAAATAACCCAGGCGCCGATTTCTTTTCCGATAGATTTAAGATGCAAAATCATATCTCTAGCGATACCACGACGGCGATGAGTTTCGGCTACAGCAAGATCATAAATATAAATTTCGCTGCGCTCTTGTTCGTACTTTTCCATCACGTAGGCCACCAAGCCACCGACCACCGTGGCACCATCGAAGGCGGCTAAGACAATCACATGGGGCTTTGACAGAAGCTTTAAAAGATAGGGATCGCTGGGCTTTTTAGACAGATGAGTCTCTGGATCGGCAAAGGCTTCCGAAAATACCACGTTAAGGTCTTTCAGCGACTGAAGGTCCGTGCTATTTAAACGTCGAATAGTCATAGACCGATTGTAATTCGGTCGAAACCCTCTGTACACAGGCGCTAGCCATGTGCAGCACAGGGAGGGATTCTTGCCACTGGCAGAGGGAAGCGATAGTCTAGGAGCTCTATTGTGCAGTCGTAGTTCAATGGATAGAGCACTTGGCTTCGAACCAAGGGGTTGCAGGTTCGAGTCCTGCCGACTGCACCACTCTTTTTTACTTCTTCTGTTGGAATACGGTCTTTGATCTTTGTTGGTTGCTACGTCAGGACGCGAAAAAGCGCGCATTGAGCGCGCTTTTCCTAGGCGCTCGACATTTGCCGCCTTCGCGGCAAGAGCCTCGCGCATGCTCCGCGGTAAAAAACGCCACCGGCGTTTTTTACCGCGGGCACAACTGCCGACTGGGCCAACTGTGCGAACCCTGTCCCTTTTAGAGGGGGCGTACTTATTATTGAGCTAGAAACTCGTTGATAATCTGATCTGCGGAGTCTTGCGAATATTCATGTGACAAAAGCATCTGAGATAGAGTGTAGATTTCTTCGTTACTTAAACGAGATTTTACACATTTGTCTGTCACTAATGCTTCTACTGTTTGTACTTCGATCGTTTTATAAGGCAGATCAATAATTCTGAGTTGTTCAATTTTGTTTACGGTTTTCTTCGATACAGTACAATACTTGTTCGCAGCGAATGCCGAGTTTGAAGCTAAAACGAAAATAATGGATGCAAATACGGATTTCATTGAAACTCCTGAAGGCTTTAATTATTCAAACAAGACGTATATACTTTAGCCTGACAGATCCGTGTTAAATTTTGCCAAAAGATGAAAAACCTATCAGGACTGTATTCTAAATGGACAGTCGAAACCGCCCCCCATTGGTAATAGAGTCGTTGGAAGTTGATAGCGCTGTATTAATGAATTCAACACGCACTTTCTAATCTTTGATAATCAAATGATTCGTCAGTTCGTTTTCAAGGTTTCCTGAAATAGGAAAATGCTGCTTTAAAAGATCGCCACAGCGTTCGATAGCTTTTTGATATCCGTGCGACCATTTTCCATCATGAAAGTGCGCGCGCATTTCAGCTAAGATCTCATCCCAGGTGTTGCTAGGAAGTTTTTTAGCAATACCTTCATCCGCCAAAATCACAGCTTTCTTTTCCATGACCGAAACGAAAATCAAGATACCCATCCCGCCTTTTGTGCGGTTGATGCGATTCAGGTAAAACTCCAACTGAGCACGGCGATGCACTTGATCCACTTCATCTTTTTCGGGAACAAAGATTTTTTGAATGAATTTGCTTTGGGCTAACAGAGTCGAGCCATAGTAAATGGCAACGATTAGAAAGGGCCATGCCCAAACCCAGGGCTTCACCCACAACCAGTCGCTATAAGGAATTTCCAAGATAACAATGAACAATGTAATTAGAAGAGTCAGGCTCAAAGGCACATGCCCCACAGCAGAAGATCGGCGCACGATAACAGGCACGATTTCTCCATTGGTGTGCTCTTCTGCTTTCTGAATAGCAGCTTCAATCTCCGTCAATTCAGAAGAAGAAAGATAACGATGAATCCAAGCCATTGAGCTCTCCACTTTTTTAGACTCCATTACCAGTTCCCCGAAGCGCCGCCGCCAGAAAAGCCGCCGCCGCCACCGGACCAGCCGCCTCCACCGCCGCCGCCAAAACCACCACCACCAAATCCGCCGAAGCCTCCGCCGCCACCACGATAGTAACGACCGCGACCGCCGCCGAAGCGACCTAAGAAGGAGATAATGATAAGGATGATGATAATGACAAAGATCGGAATATCTCCGCCACCTTTGCTTTTTTCGGTGGAAGCTTGTTCCGTGATTCCGTTTTGTTCGGCAAATTCTTTATCTGCAAGACGAAGAATTTCGTGAACACCGACGACGATACCCGCCGAATATCTTTTTGAACGGAAAAGAGGAAGCACCTGATCGGCGATAATTCTTTTTGCATAGATATCCGGAATCGCGCCTTCCAATCCCTGACCCACTTCAATGCGCATCGCGCGTTCTTGCGCAGAAATTAGAAATAAAACGCCATTGTCTTTTTTTGCATCACCCAATTTCCATTGATCCGTGATTTCGATAGAAGCTTGCTCGATCGGAAGACCTTGCAAATCCGGAACAATCAAAACTTGCACTTGAGCGACGCCGCGACGATTGAAATCGTAAAGAAGCTGCATCAGCTCCTGACGATCTCCACGAGTCAGAAATCCAACCTCGTCAATCACCGGCCCCGTTAAAGCCGGTGGATTGAACTTCGCCTGAGCCACACCCAGACTAAGAAAAAGAAAAAAGAAAGGAAGAACAAAAAAGCGCATTTATTAGAATTTCACTTCTGGAGCTTTTTCCGCCGTCGCTTTTTCTTCTGCGGTCATATCCCACTGAGGCATTTTTTCGAAGTGATACATGATCGAGTTCGTCCAACTTGTCGGAGGAACTGTCACGAGATTGTTGAACGAATTGATCGACTCAATGTAACGCTGACGAGCCACAGTGATACGATTTTCAGTGCCTTCCAATTGCGCTTGAAGATCACGGAAATTCTGATCCGCTTTCAAGTCAGGATATTTTTCAACAACCACCATCAAACGGCCTAAGGCTTGCGACAAACCTTGTTGAGCTTGTTGGAATTTCAATAACTGCTCTGGTGTCACCTTTGAAGGGTCGATCTGATTCGAAGTCGCTGCCGCACGCGCCTCAGTCACCTGAGTCAAAGTCTCTTGCTCATGCTTGGCATAACCTTTAACCACATTCACTAAATTCGGAATCAAATCAGCCCGACGTTTGTATTGGTTATTCACTTCTGCCAACGCCGCCTCTGTCGCATTCTTACCTTGCGGCAAAGATTGGATCCCGCATCCCACCAAGAATGGCATTACAAAAAGCACAACTATCATTAGGTTTTTCATTCGTTTCTCCGTTTATTCGCTAGAAAGTATAGC